>NZ_AUDT01000008.1:0-165984 GCF_000425605.1 Thioalkalivibrio sp. ALE17 | reverse complement strand
CGCGTCTCCCGCGGGCGCACCGTGCGCCAGTTCGTCACCGCCGTCTTGCTGGTGCCGACCCTGGTCACGGTGATCTGGATGAGCGCCTTCGGCGGCTCCGGCCTGGACCAGGCACGCGAGGGGATCGGCGCCCTGGCCGACGGCATCTCCGACTCGTCGCTGGCGCTGTTCCAGATGCTGGAACACCTGCCGTTCACGGCGATCACCTCGTTCCTGGCCATCGCCCTGGTGCTGGTGTTCTTCATCACCTCGTCGGACTCCGGTTCGCTGGTGATCGATTCCATCACCTCGGGCGGCAAGACCGATGCCCCGCAGTCCCAGCGCCTGTTCTGGGCCACCACCGAGGGTGTGGTTGCCGGTGTCCTGTTGGCGGTCGGCGGCGCCGCGGCCCTCAGCGCCCTGCAGGCCGGGGCGGTCAGTACCGGCCTGCCATTCGTCATCGTGCTACTGCTGATGTGTGTCAGCCTGATGATGGGGCTGTTCCACGAACTCAAGCTGATCCGGCTGAAGGAGGCCGCGGCCTAGTTGCCTGGCCACATCATCCCGGGTATTCGCCCGGTTTGACGCGCCCCGTCGGCCTTGTGCTGGCGGGGCGTTTTTCATGGTGACTCGGCAAGGGCTGGGGCCGCGAAAGGTTGGCCTCACGTAGACCGAGGACACTGATTAGCAACGAGCGTCAGCCAAGCTCAAGGCCGTGCGGGCCCGGGTCTCCAGCCGCCCGTCCCGGAAACCGCGCAACGGCTAGTCGGGATCTCCACGGTATGGGCTACCCGTAGCTGGGGCTGGAGCGGCGTGTTGGGATCCCGGCTCTCCGCTGCGCTGCGGCCAGGATGACGGAGAGGGGGCGCTCCGATCGGGATGACAGAGCGAGGGCCAAGGGGCCCCGGGATGGTGACACCCCCAAGAAGGCCTGGATCAGCGCAATTGGGGGCGGACCATGCACGTCCCCGAATGGGCCCTGCCACGGACTGACGATCGTTTCCAATCAGCACCTTTCAAGCGAACACACCTGGCGGGTGGTCGGCCCGGTAGCGTCGGAAAGTGTTGAGCACCTGGGGCAACCACTCCACCTCCACAAGCACGAAATAGTGCCGGAACAATGCATAATGCGCTAATCGGTTGCGCCCGTCGGGCGGCCGGGCTGGGGCATATGGTCGGGATTGGCCCAGCGCATCAGGGCGAAGGCGAGCAGGATGGTGGGGATGCCGATCAGGGCGGAGCTGGCGAAGAACCAGACCCAGCCGATGTGCTCGGCGAGTACGCCGGTGAAGCCGGCGAGGAACTGCCCCGGCAGGGTCATGATGGAGCTGAACAGGGCGTACTGGGTGGCGGTGTAGGCGCTGTTGGTGAGGCTGGAGAGGTAGGCGATGAACACCGAGATCGCCATGCCACCGGAGAGATTGTCGGCCATGATCGCGAACACCAGGCCATAGGTCTCCGGCCCCAGGGTCGCCAGCCAGGAGAAGGTCAGGTTGGTCAGCGGGGCCAGGATCGCCGTCGCGATCAGCATGCGCATGATGCCGAAGCGCACCACCAGCAGGCCGCCGAGGGCCGCGCCGGTCAGGGTCATGGCCAGGCCGAAGGCGGCGGCGATGTTGGCGATCTCGTCCTTGGTGAAGCCGATGTCCAGATAGAACGGATTAGCCATTACGCCCATGAAGATATCGCTGATGCGGAACACGGCGATGAAGGCGATCACCACCAGGGCGATCTTCCCGAAGCGCTGCCAGAATTCGACGAACGGGCAGATCACCGCGCCGATGAACCAGGCCTTCAGGTCACGCCACCAGCCCGTATCGGAGGTGTTGTTGAGGTAGTGGACCACGCGGTCCTCGAGGCGGGCCGTGGCGGAGTCGCGCCGGGCCACCTCGGGCTCACGGACGATCAGCGTGCAGACGACGCCCACCAGCATCAGGGCGGCCATCGCGCCGTAGGAGAGGCTCCAGCTGCCGATCGCGGCGATATGCAGCGCCCCGGCTCCAGCGGTCAGCAGGGCCACGCGATAGCCGAACACGTAGGCGGCGGCCATCGCGCCCTGGCGCTCCTGGCTGACGGCCTCGATGCGGTAGGCATCGATGGCGATGTCCTGGGTCGCGGCGCCGAAGGCCGTGAGTACGGCCCAGACGGCCACCAGCCAGAGCTGCTCCGTCGGGTCGGTCAGGGCGATCCCGGCCAGGCCCAGGATGATCACGGCCTGGGCGAACAGCATCCAGGCACGACGACGTCCGAACACTCGGGTCAGGACCGGCAGGGCGAGGCGGTCGACCACCGGGGCCCAGAACACCTTGATGCTGTAGGCCATGCCGACCCAGGAGAGGAAGCCGATGGAGGCCAGCTCCACGCCAAGGTCGCGCAGCCAGGCGGTGAAGGTGCCGCCGGTCAGCAGCAGCGGCAAGCCCGCGGCAAAGCCGAGGAACAGCATGCCGATGACCCGCGGATGGCGGTAGACCGCCAGGGCCGCGCGCCAGTCGCGGCGCGGGGGCCGTTGCGCTTCGGCGGCGTCGGTCATGCGCGGCACAGGCCCCGGTCAGGGCTGGTAGCCATAGTCGATCCAGAACGGCGCGTGGTCGGAGTAGCGATCTGCGGTGTGGATGTACGGGTCGCGCGCGGTGGCGGCAATGCCCGGGGTGGCGATCTGGTAGTCGATCCGCCAGCCCACGTTCTTGGCCCAGGCCTGGCCGCGGTTGGACCACCAGGTGTACTGCTCGGGGCGCCCGTCCAGCCGGCGGAACACGTCGACCATGCCGATCTCGTCGAACAGGTGGTCCAGCCAGGCCCGCTCCTCCGGCAAGAAGCCGGAGTTCTTGCGGTTGGACTTATAGTTGGTGAGGTCGATCTCCTTGTGGGCGATGTTCCAGTCGCCGCAGATGACCCATTCACGCCCGTCCTGCATGCGTTCCGCCAGCCAGGGGCGGAAGAACTCGAGGAAGCGCCACTTGGAGTCCTGGCGGTGGTCGCCCGAGGAACCCGAGGGCAGATACAGCGAGACCACCGACAGGTTGCCGAACCGCATCTCGGCATAGCGGCCCTCGTTGTCGGCCTCCTCGAAGCCAATGCGGGTGATCACCTCGTCCGGCTGGCGGCGGCTGTACAGGGCCACGCCGCTGTAGCCGGGCTTCACGGCATCGACATAGACGCTGTGGTAGCCGGGTGGATGGAACGGCTCGCCCTGGATCTGATGGATCTGGGCCTTGGTCTCCTGGATGCAGACCACATCGGCCTCGGTAGACGGGAGCCAGTCGAAGAAACCCTTGCGGGCGGCGGCACGGATGCCGTTGGCGTTCATCGAGAGTATACGCATGGCGGGGAACGATACCCGTGCGCGCGGGCGCGGAAAAGGCCCCGGGACCGGACGGATGCCGGATCCGCAAGCGGGTGTGTCAGAATACGGCGTTTCACGACCGGAGCCGCCCCGATGACCGCCCACGCCTTTCTGGAATACGCCCTGCAACGCGATGTCCTGCGCTTTGGCGAGTTCACACTGAAGTCCGGACGGGTGAGCCCGTACTTCTTCAACGCGGGCCTGTTCAATCGCGGCTCGGACCTGGCGCGGCTGGGCGAGTTCTACGCGCAGGCGATCAGGGATTCCGGTATCCAGTTCGACCTGGTGTTCGGTCCGGCCTACAAGGGCATTCCGCTGGCCGCGGCGGTCACCGAGGCGCTTTATCGCGACCACGGCATGGACCGCCCCTGGGCCTTCAACCGCAAGGAGGCCAAGGATCACGGCGAGGGCGGCAACATCGTCGGCGCCCCGCTGGAGGGTCGGGTGCTGATCGTGGACGACGTGATTACCGCCGGCACCGCGATCCGGGAATCGGTGGACCTGATCCGGGCCGCCGGGGCCACCCCGGTCGGCGTGGCGATCGCGCTGGACCGCGAGGAGCGCGGCCGCGGCGAGCGCTCCGCGATCCAGGAGGTCGAGGCCGATCTGGGCCTGCAGGTGGTGCGCGTCGCCCGGCTGGGCGACCTGGTCCGCATGCTCGAGGAGACCGGCCGCGCGCCGGAACACCTGGAGGCCCTGCGCGCCTACCGCGCCGAGTACGGCGTTTAGGGAGACGCGCACCACCGCTTCAGCGTCCACCTCCGTCATTGCGAGGAGGTGCAGCCGACGAAGCAATCTCCCAGCGCGGTAGAAAGCCGCCGGCCCGCCCCACCCGTCGGTGGCTCCGGCCGGCGGTTACTTGCTTCGTTTGCCCCGCGGCCGTTCAACGCAGCCTTTCCGCTTCGACGGCGGCGGTCCTCGCAAGGACGGGTGCGGATGAGCGCGCAGAACGGGCTACAGGAGCTCGGTGTCGTCGTGCGAGTACGCCGGCGAGCAGCTGCACAGGATATGCAGGGGCTCTGCGCCGGTGTTGCGGATGTTATGCGGCGTGCCGGGCGCGATGCAGACCGTGTCACCCACCGTCACCGGGAAGGTCGCCTCACCCAGGCGCATCTCGCCCTGGCCACGGGTGACGTGATAGAGCTCCTCGGTGCGCGCGTGGCGATGCAGGCGCGTGATCGCGCCGGGCTCGACCACGGCCTCGGCCAGGCTCTGGGCGGCATTGCCGTGCACATCGGGGTGCATCAGCTCGCGGATCTCGGAGCCGTCCTTGGTGTCATAGGCCGGGATGTCGGCGTAGCGCGTATGCATCATCGGGCTCACGCGGACTCCGGCACTTCCTCGAGCAGCAGGCTCTGGCCACCCATCGCGGCGGGCTTGGGCACCCCCATCAGTTCCAGCACGGTCGGGGCGACATCGGCCAGGCCGCCGCCGGTGCGCAGGCGCCAGCGCTGGGAGTCGGTGATCATGCACATCACCGGGTAGATGGTGTGCTGGGTATGCGGGGCGCCGGTCACCGGGTCGACGTATTCGTCGCAGTTGCCGTGGTCGGCGGTCACGATCGCGGAGTATTCCAGCTCCCGCGCGGCGTCCAGGACCCGACCGACCTCCTGGTCCAGGGTCTGGACCGCCTGGATCAGCGCCTCGCGCTTGGCGGTGTGTCCGACCATGTCGCCGTTGGCGAAGTTGACCAGAATGAACCCGTAGCGCCCGCTCTGCATCGCCTGGATGGTCTCGTCGGCCACCTCCTTGGCGCTCATCTCCGGCTGCTCGTCGTAGGTATCCACGGACGGCGAGGGGACCATCACCCGCTGCTCGCCGGCGTAGGGCTCTTCCTTGCCGCCGTTGAAGAAGAAGGTCACGTGGGCGTACTTCTCGGTCTCGGCGCAATGGAACTGCGGGATACCGGCGGAGGCGATGGTACTGCCCAGGGTGGTCGACGGGCGCTCCGGGGGGAAGGCAATCGGTGACAGGAAGCGCGGGTCGTACTCGGTCAGGCAGGTTTCCGCCACGGGGTGGAAGTCGCCGCGGTCGAAGCCGTCGAAGTCGTCCATGCCCAGGGCGGCGGTGAGCTGACGCGGGCGGTCGTTGCGGAAGTTGAACAGCACGCAGACCGCGTCCTCGCCCAGCGGGGCGCCGCCGTTGATGATGCGCGGATTGATGAATTCGTCGTCCTCGCCGGCCGCGTAGGCGGCCTCGATGGCCTCGCGGGCGGAACCGGCGGGCTCGCCCTCGGCATAGGCGATGGCACGGAAGGCCTTCTCGGTGCGCTTCCAGCGCTTGTCGCGGTCCATCGCGTAATAGCGCCCACAGACCGTGGCAATGGCGCCGCCGGCGTTGGCCAGTTCTTCCTCCAGCGGGTCGAGGTAGTTCAGCGCCGAGCGCGGGGCGGTGTCGCGGCCGTCGGTGATCATGTGCACCATCGGCCGCGCGCCCTCGCGCTGGCAGATCTCGACCAGGGCGCGCAGATGGCGGATGTGCGAGTGCACGCCTCCATCGGAGACCAGGCCGATCAGGTGCAGGGGCAGGTCGTTGTTGGCGGCCGCCCGGGCGGCGCTGACCAGGGCGTCGTTCTCGTAGAAGCTGCCGTCGGCGATGGAGTCGTCGATGCGCACCAGGTCCTGGTTGATCACGGTCCCCGCGCCCAGCGTCAGGTGCCCCACCTCGGAGTTGCCCATCTGCCCGTCCGGCAGCCCGACCGCGCGGCCACAGGCATCCAGGGTGGTGTGCGTATGGGTCGAGAGATACTCGTCGAGACGCGGGGTGTCGGCCTCGGCGTAGGCATTGTTCAGCTTGGAGGGGTTCACGCCGACTCCGTCCATGACGATCAGCAGGACAGGGCGGCGGGGGGTGGAACGCGGATCGGCCATCGCGGGATCATTACCTGGGTCAATGGGTTACCCGGGTATTTTAGCAACTTCCGATGCTTGGCGGGGCGCCGGGCCGCACAAATCGCGGGCGCCCCGGCCGGTTCAGCGATCGCGTCCCGTGTCATCCGCCTCGGTTGAGGCGTCCCCGGGGTCCGAATCGGCGCCGGGCGGGGTGTCGTCGCCCGCCGTGCCGGACACCGCCGGTTGCTCTCCAGAGCCGGCGGGCGTGCCCCCGGAATCGCGGGCGGCCCGCTGGCGGCGCAGTTCAGCCTGCTCTTCCTCGATGCGGTCCAGCTCGGCATCCATTTCGTCATCGGTCAGCGGGGTGTACCCGGTACGCGCGGCCGCCGTGGCACTTTCGCCCGCCCCGGCGGCGGTCCCGGTCGTCCCGGATGCCGTCGCCGCCGAACTCGTCGCGGCCTTCTTGCGCGATCCGCCGCCGCTGCCGCCACCCCGCGGCTTGCCACCACCCGGGCCGTCATCATCCGGGCCGTCGTCGTCGCCCGTGTCCGCGTCACCGCCCGCGCTAGCGCGGCGTTCGGCCTTCTTGCGCTCCATGATCCGCGACAGGATCAGGCCGATCTCGAACAGCAGCCACATCGGCAGCGCCAGCAGGGTCTGCGAGATGATATCCGGCGGGGTGAGCACCATCCCCACCAGGAACACCCCGACGATTACGTAGGGGCGCTTCTGCGCCAGCTTGGCCGGGGTGGTCGCCCCCATGGAGACGAGCAGGATGGTCGCCACCGGCACCTCGAAGGCAATGCCGAAGGCGATGAACAGCATGATGACGAACGACAGGTAGCGCGAGATGTCGGTCATCACCGACACGCCCTCGGGCGCGGTGGCGGTGAAGAACGCGAAGATCAGCGGGAACACCACGAAATAGGCGAATGCCATCCCGAGGTAGAACAGCATGGTGGACGAGGCCACCAGCGGCAGCGCCATGCTCTTTTCGTGGGCGTACAGGCCCGGGGCCACGAAGGACCAGACCTGGTACAGCAGGTACGGGATGCTGAGGACCACGGCCAGCAGCAGGGTCAGCTTGAACGGGATCAGGAACGGCGCGGCCACGTCGATCGCGATCATGCTGGTGCCTTCCGGCAGGTGCTGCATCAGCGGGTCGGCCAGCCAGGTGTAGATCGGGTTGGCGAACGGGAACAGGATCAGGAACACCACCAGGATGGCGATGAACATCCTGAGGATGCGGTCCCGCAGCTCGATCAGATGCGTGAGCAGGGTCTCGGTGGCTTCCGGACTCGGCTCGACCCCCGGTTTGGTCTTGCTCATGAGTGCTTGTCAGGGGTCTGGTCGTCGTGAGTGGTGTCGGTCGTCGAGTCCCGCGCAGGGCGCGAGCCCTCGTCCGCGGGATCCGGGGTCCGGCGTTCGCGCACCGCCGGCTTCTTGCGCTCCGGACGCGGCCCGTCGGCCGCCCGTGCCTTCTGCTCGGCGGCCAGCGCCGGGTCGTCGGTCATCAGGTTGCCGTCCAGATCGCCCTGTGTGGGCACACGGCGCACCTCGGTCGGTTCGTCGGCTTCGGCGTCGGTATCCGGCGTTTCAGCGTCGCCACCGCGCACCGCCGCGTCGGGGCTGCGCATCGAGGGCTTGTCGCGCACCGCCGGCTTGGCCGGCTTCTTCTTGGCCAGTGCCTTCTGCTCGGAGTCCGAGAGGTGCTTGCCGGTCTTCGGCTGACCCTCGATGTCCTCCCGCAGACCGCGCTCGGTGTCCTCGAACTCCTCGCGCAGGCTGGTCTCGGTCTCGTCCATCATGTTCTTGAGCTGGCGGATCTCGCGATCCTGGCTCTTCAGCATCTTGCGCAGCTCGTCGGTCTGCAGCTCCTGCTCGAAATCCGAGCGCACGCTGTGGACGAAACGCCGGGTCTTGCCCACCCAGCGCCCGATCTCGCGCGCAAGCCCGGGCAGCCGCTCCGGCCCGACGACCAGCAGCGCCACCAGCACGATGATGATGATTTCCCAGAAGCCGATATCGAACATGGACTACCGCCGTTCGAGCCGGGCCACCGCGCCGGGCGCGAGGCTCAGGACTTCTTGTCCGATTGCGAGGCGTCGGAATCCTTTTCGCTGCTCTTTTTGACCTCGGCGTCGACCACGCGACCCTTGTCGTCGGTCTGGTCCTCGACCTCGCGCGTCTCGCCGTCTTCGCCTTCCTTCTTCTCTTCGGCGTCGGGGTCCTTGACCGCCTGGCGGAAGTTCTTCATCGCCGAACCGATATCCCCCCCCATGTTGCGCAGCTTCTTGGTGCCGAACAGCAGCACGACGATGAGCAGGATAATGAGGAGCTGCCAAATACTGATACCACCGATACCCATGGATTCTGTCTCCGGTAAAACAACTTTTGGGTAGCCTGAACGGCGCCAGGCCCATAATCAACTGTGCGGCACGCCGGGTCATGTACATGCTCGCGCCCGGATTGCTCTGGCGCGTGGACCCGACACGGTGACCGCAGTGTAGCCGAGCAACATGAACGAACGCTTTACCGGAGCCAGTCAAAGGCCGCCGGGAGATCATCAGTGATCGGAGCGACGTCCACTCGTTTCGCGCGCGGCCTTCTCCGCGACACCCGACAGGCCGAAACGTCGCGCCAGTTCGTCGAGGACATCGTCCGGGTGCCGGCCGCGCGCCGCGAGCACCACGAGGGCATGAAACCACAGGTCGGCCATTTCCGACACCAGGGCGTCGGTATCGTTATTCTTCGCGGCGATCAGGGTCTCCGCCGATTCCTCGCCCAGTTTCTTCAGCATCTCGTCCAGGCCGCGCGCGTGGAGCTTCGCCACATAGGACTGCTCCGGGTCGGCCTGACGGCGCTGCTCGATGACCTCGGCCAGTGCGGCGAGCACCTCGGCGCCGGCGGGACGGTTGGGCGCGGACTCGGTCATTGCGTGGCCACCTCGGCATCGTTCGGTCGCACCGGCACACCGGCCGCCGCCATCGCGTCCTTGGCCTCACCCACGGTGTGCTGGCCGAAATGAAAGATACTGGCCGCCAGCACGGCGTCGGCATGGCCCTCGGTCACGCCCTCCACCAGGTGCTGGAGCTCACCGACGCCGCCGGAGGCGATGACCGGGATACCCACCGCGTCGCTGACCGCGCGGGTCAGGGCCAGATCGAAGCCGATGCGGGTACCGTCGCGGTCCATGCTGGTCAGCAGGATCTCGCCAGCCCCCAGGGCCTCCATGCGCTGCGCCCACTCGACTACGTCCAGCCCGGTCTCGCGGCGCCCTCCGTGGGTAAAGACCTCCCAGCGCGGTGGCTCATTCCCCGTGCTGACCTGCTTGGCGTCGATCGCGACCACGATGCACTGGCTGCCGACCCAGTCGGCGGCCTCGCGCACCAGCTCCGGGCGGTGCACCGCGGCGGTATTGATGGAGACCTTGTCGGCCCCGGCGTTCAGCAGGCGGCGGATGTCCTCGACCGCGCGCACGCCGCCCCCGACCGTCAGCGGGATGAAGACCTCGCGCGCGACCGCCTCGACCACGTGCAGGATGGTCTCGCGGTCGTCGCTGGAGGCGGTGATGTCGAGGAAGGTGATCTCGTCCGCGCCCTGCGCGTTGTAACGCCGGGCAATCTCCACCGGGTCCCCGGCATCGCGGATGCCGACGAAGTTGACGCCCTTGACCACGCGGCCGCCGTCGACATCCAGGCAGGGGATGATGCGCTTGGCGAGCATCTCAGCTCCCGGCGGCCGCGCGGGCCTCCTCCAGGGTGAAGGCGCCCTCGTACAGGGCCCGGCCGACGATCGCGCCGGTAATACCGTCTTCCTCGCGCGCCGCCAGGTTGCGGATGTCGTCCAGTGAACTGATACCGCCGGAGGCGATCACCGGCACGCGCACGTTGCTCGCCAGGCGTGCGGTGGCCTCCACGTTGGGCCCCTTCATCATCCCGTCGCGGGCGATGTCGGTGTAGACGAAGGCCACCACGCCGTCGGCCTCGAAGTGCTGGGCCAGGTCGATCACGTCGTGGTGCGAGAGCTTGGACCAGCCATCCACCGCGAGCTTGCCGTCCTTGGCGTCCAGCCCGACGATGATGCGGCCGGGAAACTCCAGGCACAGGTCGTTCACGAAGTGCGGGGCGCTGACCGCGCGGGTGCCGATGATCACGAACTCGACCCCGGCATCGAGGTAGGCCTGTACCGTGTCCTCGTCGCGCACCCCGCCGCCGATCTGGATCGGCAGGTCGGGGAAGGCCTTCGCGATGGCGTGCACCGCCTGGGCATTGCGCGGCTGGCCGGCGAAGGCGCCGTCCAGGTCCACGATGTGCAGGCGTTCGGCCCCGGCGTCCACCCAGCGCTTCGCCATCTCCACCGGGTCCTCGCCGAACACGGTGGAATCGTCCATGTTCCCCTGGCGCAGGCGAACGCACTTGCCTTCCTTCAGATCGATTGCGGGGATGACCAGCATCTTCGACTCCTCACGACGCCCCGGGACCGTCTCCGTCCCAGCGCAGAAAGTTGTGCAGCAGGCGCAGCCCGCAGGCGGCGCTCTTCTCCGGATGGCACTGCATGGTGAACAACGAGCCCCGTGCCAGTGCCGAGGCAAAGGTCTCGCCATAATCGGTGCGCCCGGCCACATCCGCCTCGCGCTCGGGCTGCACCCGGTAGCTGTGGACAAAGTAGAACCAGGGGGTCTCGGGCAGACCGTGCCACAGGGGGTGCTCGCGCGCCGGCAGCACGCGGTTCCACCCCATGTGGGGGATCTTCAAGCGGCGGCCATCCGCACCCTCCATCGCAGGGAAGCGCGCCACCCGGCCCGGCAGGATGCCCAGCAGGTCGACCCCGCCGCTCTCCTCGCTGGTGTCCATCAGGATCTGCTGGCCCAGGCACAGTCCGAGGAAGGGCCGGTCCGCCGCCAGTTCCGGCAGCAGCCGGTCCAGGCCGCGCCCGGCCAGCGCCTGCATGGCATCCCCCGCCGCACCCTGGCCGGGGAACACCAGGCGGTCCGCCTCGCGCAGGGTCTCGGGCTCGTCCGTGAGCAGCACACGCTGATCGGCCGCGGCCTCGTGCTCCAGCGCACGCACGACCGAGTGCAGATTGCCCATGCCGTAATCGATGACGGCAACAGTTTCCATGGCCGGGTCTCGTCCCTTGTCCGTTACAGGGTTCCCTTGGTGGACGGCATCATGCCCGCCGAGCGCGGATCCATTTCCGCCGCCACGCGCAGTGCACGTCCGAAGGCCTTGAAGATGGTCTCGGCGACATGGTGGGCATTGTCACCACGCAGACAGTCGATATGCAGGGTCATCCAGCCGTGGTTGACCAGGCCCTGGAAGAACTCGTGGAACAGGTCGACATCGAATTCGCCGATGTGCGAGCGGCGGAAGTCGGCGTGCATCTCCAGCCCCGGGCGCCCGGAAAAGTCGATCACCACGCGCGACAGGGCCTCGTCCAGCGGGACGTAGGCATGGCCGTAGCGGCGGATGCCCTTCTTGTCGCCCAGCGCCTGCGCCAGCGCCTGGCCCAGGGTGATGCCGATGTCCTCCACCGTGTGGTGGGCATCGATATGCAGATCGCCCTCGGCACGCACGTCGAGATCGACCAGGCCGTGGCGGGCAACCTGATCCAGCATGTGATCGAGGAACGGGATGCCTGTCTCGAGGCGGCTCTGCCCGGTGCCGTCGAGGTTGAGCTCGATGGCGATGCGGGTCTCCAGGGTGTCGCGGCGGACGGATGCGGTGCGTTCAGTCATGTTCCGGTTCAGGCACGATAAAACGCCAGTGTAGCAAGGCTGGCCCGCGCCCGGTATGACTGCGGGACTTATCCGCGCGACCCCAGCTTCGGGCCGACCAGCAAGGCCTCGGGGACAGCCTCCTGGATGGCGCAGGGCAGTTCGCTGCAGATCCCCGGCCGCGCGCTCAGCGAGACCCACAGCGTGTTCAGCTTCAGGTTCAGCTCGACGAACGCGATATCGGCCCCGTAGCCATGGAGGACCCGCTCGATGGCCAGCGCCCGGGCGTGGATCTCGGCGCGCGGGCGCTGGCGCAGACCGGGGATCAGCATCATGAAGTCCGCCAGCCGACGGCCTTCGGCGTCGCGCCGCGGCAGGCGCTGCCACAGGGGCTGGTGGGGTTCGAGGAGCAGGGCCGGGCGCAGCGCGGGTTCAGCATCCGGGTTTCGCGGCGGGGAATGGGGTGGCATGGCTCGTCGCTCGGCATGGGCCTGTCTGGAGTGTAGGCCAGAAAGGCCAGGGTGCGACGGGCCCAACCCGGTCACAAAAAAAGCCGGGGCAAGCCCCGGCTTTGATTCAAGAGCATGAATGCTCCTGATTACCGCACTTCGACCTCGGTCGAGTCGGATTCACCCTTGTTGTCCGTCCAGGAGATGGACACGGTGTCACCGGAAGAACCGTCCAGCTCAACCTGCAGGAACGGGTTGCGGGAAACGGTGTAGTTCCAGTTGGCGGTGATGGCGGTGGTGCCGTTACGCGCAATTTCCACAGTCTCGATGAAGTGCGGGCCACCGTCGTCGTCGGGGACCAGCATGTCGTGGCTCATCAGCGCACGGATATTGATAACGCCGTTGCTTTCCTGGGCGCGAACTCGAATAGACATATCTTAAACCTCCAGTAGTGTTCGGATCAGCGGTTCGGGGTCGGCGTTAGCCGCCGCAGCCACCAACCGTGACCTTCACTTCTTGAACCGTCTTGTACCAGGTGTCGCCGGACTTCACGGCGGCGACCACGTTGGAGGACTCGCCCATGCGGATACGGCCGGAGACGTTCGCATGCGCGCCATCACCCAGGACGTAGTGGGCGGTCAGCGGCTGGTTGTTCAGCTCGACGAACACGGCCATTTCGGTCACGTTGTCCAGGCTGGACTCGATGGACACCGGGACCACGGCGCCATTCTCGGCGATTTCCGGGGCGCTCAGGGTGACGTCACCGTCAGCGATGTCGCTGGAACCGGTCACCGCTTCAAAGGCGGCTTCCAGACCTTCGGCGGCGAAGGCTTCGGACGGCCAGGCGGCAAGCAGCTTGCTCGGGGCGAGCAGACCGGCCCCGACGGCGACACCGACAGTACCGGCGGCGAGAGTGCCTTTCAGGAAGACACGGCGCTTGGTGCTAATCATGGATGATCTCCTCTCATCTTGTGGGTCAGTTCCGGATAATCCGGGACGTCTTCGCGGTGAACCGCTGTGACGCCTGTTGCTTTGGACGGCGACCTGCAGGGGTCTATTCCCTGCGGACCGGAATCCGCCCCCTGACCAGCTTCAGTGGTCTTTTTGCTGGTCTCGCAGATGCATCGTCCCAAACCTCGCTGAATCATTGATGAACGAATCATCGCGATTCGAAATCGGGTGAATTTCATCGGGATGCAACGGCCTGTCAGGGGCCCTGGCACCTGAAGCCAGCGGCGTATCAATGGCACACTATCGCCTTTCCATGCAACGTAGACCCCGGACCCGACCATGTTTTCCTGCAAGGCCCAATGGCTGTTGATCGCCGTGATCGTCGTGCTCGGCACGATGCAGATGCTCGCCTCCTGCGGCCAGAAGGGCGATCTCTACCTGCCCGATGACGAGGAAGCCGAGGAGCACAACCCGCAATGATCCCGCTGAAGGACCACTAGATGGACTATTTCGACTACCACGGCGACACGCTGTTCTGTGAGGGTGTGGCCCTGGACGGCCTGGCCGAACTGGTCGGCACCCCGGCCTACGTGTATTCCCGTGCCACGCTGGAGCGCCACTATCGCGCGTTCAGCGAGGCGCTGATCGGGACCCCGCACCAGGTCTGCTTCGCGGTGAAGGCGAACTCCGCGCTGGGGGTGCTGAACGTGCTCGCGCGCCTGGGCGCCGGCTTCGACATCGTCTCCGGCGGCGAACTGGAACGCGTGCTGCGCGCCGGCGGCGACCCGGCGAAGGTCGTGTTCTCCGGCGTCGGCAAGACCGCCGCCGAGATGCGCCGCGCGCTGGAGGTCGGCATCCACTGCTTCAACGTCGAGTCCGCGCCGGAGCTGGACCGGCTGGAGACGGTCGCGGCAGAGCTCGGCATTCAGGCCCCGGTGTCGATCCGGGTGAACCCGGACGTCGATGCCGAGACCCACCCCTACATCGCCACCGGGCTGCGCGAGAACAAGTTCGGTGTGGCGATCGAGGAGGCGCCGGCGCTGTATGCCCGGGTGCGTGACAGCCAGCACCTGGCGGCCACCGGCGTCGACTTCCACATCGGCTCGCAGCTGACCCGCATTGATCCGTTCACCGATGCCCTCAAGCGTGTGCTGGCGCTGGTGGATCAGCTGGCCGGGGACGGCATCGAACTCGAACACATCGATGTCGGCGGTGGCCTGGGCGTGCGCTACCGCGACGAGACGCCGCCGGAGCCCGATGTCTGGGCCAGCGCCCTGCGCGAGGTGCTGGGCGAACGAAGCCTGAAGGTGCTGCTGGAGCCGGGCCGCGCCATCGCGGCGAACGCCGGCGTGTTCCTGACCCGGGTGGAATACCTGAAGCACACCGAGGCGCATGACTTCGCGATCGTCGACGGCGCGATGAACGACCTGCTGCGCCCGGCGCTGTACGGCGCCTGGCAGGAGATCGTGCCGGTGGTACAGCGCGACGACACGGCGACGCGGACCTACGACATCGTCGGCCCGGTCTGCGAGACCGGCGACTTCCTCGGCCGCGAGCGCGAACTGGCGCTGGCCGCCGGTGACCTGCTCGCGGTGCGCTCTGCCGGGGCCTACGGCTATGTGATGGCCGGCAATTACAACTCGCGGCCGCGCCCGCCGGAGGTGATGGTCGACGGCGACCACTTCCAGATCATCAACCGCCGCGAGCAGGTGGATCACCTGATGATGCGCGAGAGCATGCTGCCCCAGGATTCTGAAGACGTGGACCCGGATGACACGGACCCGCCCGGGAGCGTGGCCCCGTGATCCCGCGCCAGCCCGAACCGGAGCTGATGCTGGAGCCTGCGCAGGCACGCGCCTACGCCGAGGCCGACTTCGCCGCCCCGCACGAGGGCTTCGTGGATGCCTTCGCCGAGGTCTTCCCGGGCCCGGTGACCGGGCCGGTGCTGGATCTCGGCTGTGGCCCGGGTGACGTCTCGCTGCGCTTCGCCGCGCGCTACCCCGACTGCGAGGTGGACGGCCTCGACGGCGCGCCCGCGATGCTGGCCGCCGGCGACGCCCTGATGGCCGGTCACCCGGCCGCGCGGCGGGTTCATCTGGCCGAGGGCTGCCTGCCCGCGGCCCGCGGCCCGCGCGCCCCGTATGCCACGATCATCAGCAACTCCCTGCTGCATCACCTGCACGACCCCGCGGTGCTGTGGCAGGCGATCCGCCGCGACGGGGCACCGGGGGCAGCGGTATTCGTGATGGACCTGCGCCGCCCGGACTCGACCGAGTCCGTCCAGGCCCTGGTCGCGCAGTACGCAGCCGATGACCCGGACGTCCTGCGGCGCGACTTCCAGCACTCCCTGCACGCCGCCTTCACGCCCGAGGAGGTGCGCGCGCAGCTGGCCGCCGCCGGCCTCGACGGTTTTACCGTCCACTTCACGTCGGACCGCCACATGATCATTTTCGGTCACCTGCCGGGGCACCGCTGATGCGTCTCGAATTCACCAAGATGCACGGGCTGGGCAACGATTTCGTGGTGATCGATGGCATCCGCCAGTCGGTCCGGCTGGACGCATCGACGCTGCGCCATCTCGCGGATCGCCACTTCGGCATCGGCTGCGACCAGGTGCTGCTGGTGGAGGCGCCGAGCGATCCGGCGCAGGCACTGTTCCGCTACCGCATCTTCAATGCCGACGGCTCCGAGGTGGAGCAGTGCGGCAACGGGGCGCGCTGCTTCGCCCGCTTCGTGCGCGAGCAGGGCCTGACCGAGGCCCGCGAGATCCCGGTCGAGACCCTGGGCGGGCGCATCGTGCTGCATGTCGAGGACGACGAGCGGGTGCGCGTGGACATGGGCCGACCCGAGTTCGCGCCGGCGCGCATCCCGCTGGTCGCCGAGGCCGAGGCCGACGCCTACACCCTGGACGTACAGGGCCACTCGATCACCCTCGGCGCGGTGTCCATGGGCAACCCCCATGCGGTGATCCTGGTCGACGACGTCGCGCGCGCCCCGGTGGCCGAGATCGGCCCGATCATCGAACGCCACGAGAGCTTCCCGCGGCGCGTGAACGTCGGCTTCGCCGCGCTGCGCGACCGCGGCCATGTCGACCTGCGGGTATTCGAGCGCGGGGTCGGCGAGACGCTGGCCTGCGGCAGTGGCGCGGCCGCCGCGATGGCCGTGCTGCGCCGCCGCAACCTGGTCGACGATGATGTCGAGGTGGCCCTGCCGGGCGGGACCCTTGTGCTAAGCTGGGACGGACAGGCCGAGGCACCGGTTTGGCTGACCGGGCCGGCCACCACGGTATTCAACGGCTGGATCGATCTATGACTGGGCAATCCTCCAACGCCTCTGCTGCAGAGACCGCGAAGACCCGCTCGCCGAAAAAGAACCCGCAAGCCCCGATCGGCGCCGCCGACGTCGAGGCCTACCTGCGCGAGCACCCGGATTTCTTCCAGGACCACCTGCCGCTGCTGGACATCCTGCGCATCCCCCATCCATCCGGCGGGGCCGTCTCGCTGCTGGAGCGCCAGGTCGCGCTGCTGCGCGAGAAGCACCGCGCGATGGAGCAGCACATGGGCGAGCTGGTCGAGCGCGCCCGCGACAACGAGCGCATGGGCCAGCACCTGCACGAACTGGCCAAGACCCTGATGCGCGCCGAGAACCTGGACGCCGTGCTGGCCCTGACCCAGGACGCCCTGCGCAACGAGCTGGGCGCGGAGCGCGTCAGCATCCGCCTGGCGCATCGCAAGGTCGACGACCTGCATGCGCTGGACAAGGGTGAGCTGGGCACCTTCGACCCGCTGTTCAGCCGCGGCAAGGCCCAGTGTGGCCGGGTCCCCGCCGAGATGCTGGATGTACTGTTCGACGATGCCGAGGAGATCGGATCCGCGATCCTGATGCCCCTGGGCGATGATGCCGACCGGATCGGCGTGCTCGGCCTGGCGAGCGAATCCGCGGACCGCTTCCAGCCCGACATGGGCACCTATTTCGTGACCCACATCGGCGACCTGCTGGCCGAGTCGATCCGCTGCCATGTCGAGCGGACCCACGCCGCGGCCTGACCCGGCGACCGGGGGCGCGCCCGCGCAGGATGCGGATATCACGGCGTTTCTGGGCCACCTGAGCGACGTTCGCGGCCATTCGCCGCATACCGTCAAGGCCTATCGACGCGACCTGACGCGCCTGCGCGGCCTGCATCACGGCCCCTGGGAGGCGCTCAGGCCGGCCGACATGCGCCGCATCGCCGGGCAACTGGCGCGCCAGGGCCACCACCCGCGCTCCATTCAGCGCTTCCTGTCCGCCGCACGCGGCTTCTTTGCCTACCAGGTGGAACAGCGGCGCATGCGCGCCAACCCGGCGTCCGGCATGCGCGGCCCCCGGGCCGGGCGCGCCCTGCCGCGCGATCTCGATGTCGACCAGACACAGCAGGCCCTGGCTCCGGCCGAGGGCCCGGACCCGACGCTGGCCGCCCGCGACCAGGCGATGCTGGAGCTGCTGTATTCCTCCGGGCTGCGCCTGTCGGAACTGACCGGGCTGGATCTGACCGATCTCGACCTGGACGCGGGACTGGTGCGGGTGCTCGGCAAGGGCCGGCGCGAGCGCAGCGTCCCGGTGGGGCGCAAGGCGCGCGAGGCCCTGCGCACCTGGTTGCGGCACCGGGGGGACTGGGCAGCGCCGGACGAGCGGGCGGTCTTCGTCAGCCGTCGCGGCCCGCGCATCGGCAACCGCGCGGTGCAGCGCCGCGTCGCCGAGGCGGGACGCCGCGCCGGGCTGGACGTGCGCCTGCACCCGCACCGGCTGCGCCATGCGTTTGCCAGCCATCTGCTGGAATCCAGCGGCGACCTGCGGGCCATCCAGGAACTTCTGGGCCACGCCAACCTTGAAACCACCCAGATCTATACCCATCTCGACTATCAGCATCTGGCACAGGTGTATGATGCCGCCCATCCGCGGGCCCGCCGGAGAGATTGATCCGGCCGCGATCGCACCCGCCGGGTGAACGATCCCGGGTCGCCGCGACCCAACACCGTGCCCCCCGATACACAGCCGGACAGGAGAACCCCGTGGAACAGTTTCGCGGCACCACCATCGTTTGCGTCCGCAAGGACGGCGCCGTCACCCTCGGGGGCGACGGCCAGGTATCCCTTGGCAACACCGTGATGAAGGGCAACGCGCGCAAGGTGCGCCGGGTCTATCACGACCGCATCCTGGCCGGCTTTGCCGGCGGCACCGCCGATGCCTTCACCCTGTTCGAGCGCTTCGAGGGCATGCTGGAGAAGCACTCCGGCAATATCACCCGGGCTGCGGTGGAGCTGGCGAAGGACTGGCGCACCGACCGCGCCCTGCGCAAGCTGGAGGCCCTGCTGGCCGTGTCCGACCGCGAGAACTCGTTCGTGATCTCGGGGAACGGCGACGTGATCGAGCCGGAGAACGCACTGATCGCGATCGGTTCCGGCGGGCCCTACGCCCAGGCCTCCGCCCAGGCCCTGCTGCAGAACACCGACCTGTCGGCGCGCGAGATCGTGGAGAAGTCCCTGAACATCGCCGCCGACATCTGCGTATACACCAACCACAACATCACCCTGGAGAGCCTGGACGCGGAGTAACGCGCCAGGCCCCGGACGACCCGATCCGACCAAGGCCCCTTTTGCCATGACCGACATGACCCCCCGCGAGATCGTCCAGGAACTGGACCGCTACATCATCGGCCAGGACGAGGCCAAGCGCTCCGTCGCCATTGCCCTGCGCAACCGCTGGCGCCGCCGCCAGCTGCCGCCAGAGCTGCAGCCCGAGGTCACACCGAAGAACATCCTGATGATCGGCCCGACCGGTGTCGGCAAGACCGAGATCGCCCGGCGCCTGGCCAAGCTGGCCCGCGCGCCGTTCATCAAGATCGAGGCGACCAAGTTCACCGAGGTCGGCTATGTCGGCCGCGATGTCGAATCGATCATCCGCGACCTGGCCGAGGCCGCGGTCAAGCAGCTGCGCGACGAGGCCATCAAGGAAAACCGCGTCAAGGCCGAGGACGCCGCCGAGGAACGCATCCTCGACGCCCTGCTGCCGCGCCCGCGCAATGCCGGCTTTACCGAGTCCGAGCCGGAAGACGCCGGCAGCGAGACCCGACAGAAGCTGCGCAAGCGCCTGCGCGAAGGCGACATGGACGAGCGCGAGATCGACATCGAGGTCTCGCAGAACCCGCAGGGTGTGGAGATCATGACACCGCCGGGCATGGAGGAGATGGCCAGTCAGCTGCAGTCGATGTTCCAGAACCTCGGCGGTCAGAAGACCCGCTCGCGGCGGCTCAAGATCGCCGAGGCCCGCAAGCTGCTCATCGAGGAGGAGGCCGCGCGCCTGATCAACGAGGAAGACCTGAAGGAGCGCGCCATCGAGCGGGTGGAGCAAAGCGGCATCGTGTTCCTCGACGAGATCGACAAGGTCGCCAAGGGCAGCGAGAAATCGAGCGGCGGCGAGGTCTCGCGCGAGGGCGTGCAGCGCGACCTGCTGCCGCTGATCGAGGGCACCACCGTGTCCACCAAGCTGGGCATGGTGCGCACCGACCACATCCTGTTCATTGCCTCCGGCGCCTTCCACCTGTCGAAGCCCTCCGACCTGGTGCCGGAGCTGCAGGGGCGGCTGCCCATTCGGGTGGAGCTGGATGCGCTGTCGGCGGACGCCTTCGTGCGCATCCTGACCGAACCCACCGCCTCGCTGACCGAGCAGTACACCGAGCTGATGAAGACCGAAGGCGTGGAGCTGCGCTTCGAGGCGGACGGGGTGCGCCGCCTGGCCGAGATCGCCCATGACGTGAACGCGCGCACCGAGAACATCGGCGCCCGCCGCCTGCACACCGTGCTCGAACGCCTGCTGCAGGACGTCGCCTACCGCGCCCCGGACGTGGACGGCGCCGTGATCGTGGACCGCGAATTCGTCGATCAGCGCCTGGGGGATCTGGTCGAGGACGAGGACCTGTCCCGCTACATCCTCTGACGCCGCGCCGCGCCGTTACTCGGGCGCCCCCGGGCGGTAGGGATCCGGCCAGCCCTCGGGCGGCGGGTGGAAGCGCTTGTAGGCCCAGTTGTACTGCTCGGGGCGGCGCCGCACCAGCGTCTCCACATGGGCATTGATCGCCGCGGCTGCGCGGGTGAAGTCGCGGTCGGCCACCTCCGGCCCGGCCTCGACCTCGTGATAGCGAAAGCCCCGGCCCCCGGGCAGGCGCTCGGCAAACAGGAAGACCACGTGATCCCCGCGCCCGCGCAGCAGGCGCGGGAGCAGGGTCATGGTCAGGGCCGGGCGGCCGAAGAACGGGGCGTGCTGCCCCGAGGCGCCCTTGGGACTCTGGTCCGGCAGAATGCCGATAATCGCGCCGCGATCGCGGGCCTGCTGGAGGATACGCAGGCCGCTGCGATCGGCCGGGGCCAGCTCGGCGCCGGTGGAGGCCCGGGCCTCGCGCACCCAGCGATCGATCTCCGGCGTCTTGAACGGGCTGTACAGGGTGGCCATGGGCCCGTGGCGGGCGGCGTGCAGACCGGCGAACTCCCAGGATCCGAGATGCGGGGCGCACAGGAACAGGGCCCGCCCGGCGGGCCGGTCGCGCAGGCGCGCGTAGTGCGGTGGCTGGACCGCCAGCGCCTCCAGCGTCTCCGGGCGCGCCTGCCACAACCAGGGGGACTCGGTCAGGGCGCGGCCCATGCCCATCAGGGAACGCCGTCCGACGCGCCGGCGCCAGGCCGGGTCCTTGTCCGGAAAGCACAGCGCCAGGTTGATTCGGGTGATGCGCGCCGAGCGGGTCGGCAGGTACCAGACCAGCGCCCCCACCAGGCCGCCCAGGGCGTGGTTGACCCGCAGCGGGAGGCGCGCGAGCAGGCGCAGGCCACCCCCGATCAGGCGATCACGCAGATGCCGACGTCGGGCCATGTTCGGGGGCTTCGGGTTCGATGGTCGCGGATGGCGGCTCGCGTGGGGGGATGCCTCCCTCGGTCATCAGCGGCTTGAGGGTCGTGCGCAGGTTGCGGAACAGGCGCGGATGCTGCGCCTCCTCCTGCGCCAGGAGCTGTTTCATGTGCTCGCGCTGGGTGGGCATCGCGAAGCAGGCGGGGCAGTTGTCGAGGATCACCGGCAGCCCGGCGGCCTCGGCAAAGTCCCGCGTCTGGCGCTCGCGTACGTAGACCAGCGGGCGGATCACCCGCAGGTCGCCCGCGTCGATCGCGTAGTGGGCCTTCATGGTGCGCAACTGGCCGCCGTGGAACGCGCTCATCATGAAGCTCTCGGCGAGATCGTCCAGATGCTGGCCCAGCGCCAGCACGTTGTAGCCGTGTTCCCGCGCGGTGCGATACATCAGGCCGCGCTTCATGCGCGAGCAGAAGGAACAGAACGAGTCGTTGTCCATGTGCGCGCCGGCCAGCTCGGCGATCGGCTCGGACACGAAGTGATAGGGAATGCCGTAGGCGGCGAGATAGTCCATCAGGCGCTGCGGCTCGAAGCCTTCGATCTCCGGATTGATGGTGACCGCGCCAACCTCGAAGTGCACCGGGGCCCGGCGTGCGAGGTTGTGCAGCAGCCACAGCAGGGTCAGGGAATCCTTGCCGCCGGACAGGCCGACGAGGATGCGATCGCCCTCGCGCACCATGTCGAAGTCGGCGATGGCGCGGCCGGCGAGGCGGCGAATCGAGGCGGGAACGGCGGGTGTCTCCATGGGGCCGCAACATAGGCCGCCGCCGCCCGGCACGCAAGCACCGGCATGCCAATCCGGGGAGAGAGCACGCCAGGCTTTGGGGCGCAGCGGGCCGCGCATGCACCGTGGTCGGGCAAGCGTTGCGCCGCCAGGGTGCGGGATCGCGGCAACCGGGGCGCACGCTGGGCCTGCGCGGCGGGTCCCGCCGTGGCATTGGGTTTGCATGAGCTCGGGAACACCCATGTCCACCGGGGACCCCCATGCACGACCGCAAGAGCCTCAGCCTGGCCGCCGAACTGCGGCGGAACATGCGGGCCGAATTCCCCGCAGTGGCCCGGCTGTCGGTCAGTGACCCGGACTTCATGGAGACCATTCTGGATTATGCGGCGCGCTCGCAGTCGAGCCTGGTGCAGGCCGCGGCGCTGACCCTGCGCAGCCAGCTCGAAGGGTCGGGGTATCTGCACGCGCCGCGGCGTGAGCCGCCCGCCGGGACCGACGCGGCGCCATCCGCAGGGGGCCGGCCCACCCACAAACGCCGGGTCTACCGCGGGCGGGTGATCGACGACCCGGAGTAGTCTTTCGCCCGCGGGACTTTTTGGCGACACTCGGGGTTTTGGCCGGAGACCCCTGATGGACGCACTGTACCCCGAGATCGAACCCCACGGGATGGGCCGCCTGGCGGTCGGCGACGGCCACGAACTCTACTTCGAGGAGTGCGGCAATCCCGACGGGATCCCGGTGGTATTCCTGCATGGCGGACCGGGGTCGGGCTGCGAGAGCTGGCACCGTCGCTTCTACGACCCGGAACGCTACCGGATCGTGCTGTTCGACCAGCGGGGCTGCGGGCGCTCGACCCCGCATGCCGGTCTGGAGGCGAACACCACCTGGCACGTGGTCGCGGACATCGAACGCCTGCGCGAACACCTGGGGATCGAGCGCTGGGTGGTATTCGGGGGGTCCTGGGGCTCCACCCTCGGCCTGGCCTATGCCGAGACGCATCCGGAGCGGGTGCTGGGTCTGGTGCTGCGCGGGATCTTCCTGTGCCGGCCGCAGGATATCCAGTGGTTCTACCAGTCCGGGGCCGACCGTCTGTTCCCCGAGGCCTGGGCCGAGTACGAGGCGCAGATCCCCGAGACCGAGCGCGACGACATGGTGGGCGCCTACTACCGGCGGCTTACCTTGCCGGAACGCCCGGTGCGCGAGGCCGCGGCCCGGGCCTGGTCGGGCTGGGAGGGGCGTACATCCTGTCTGGTGCCGAACCCCGATGTCATTGCCCACTTCGAGGACCCGGACGTCGCGGTCAGCCTCGCGCGGCTGGAGTGCCACTATTTCAAACACGACACCTTCCTCGAGCCGGACCAGCTGCTGCGCGACGCCGGGCGGCTGACGGGGATCCCCGGGACGCTGGTGCACGGGCGCTATGACGTGGTCTGTCCGGTCAACCAGGCGGTGGCGCTGCACCGGGCCTGGCCACAGGCGCAGCTGGAGATCGTGCCGGATGCGGGCCATTCGGCCGCCGAGCTCGGGATCCTGCGCCGCCTGTTGGCCGCGACCGACCGGCTGGCCGCCGACCTGGCGGGGCAGGTGGAGCCCGGGACCGGGGGAGCGCGCGCGTGATCGCGGTGATCCAGCGCGTCACCGAGGGCCGGGTCGCGATCGACGGGGAGGCGGTCGGGACTATCGGGCCGGGGTTGCTCGCGCTGGTCGCGGTGGAGCCGAACGACACCGAGGCGGGCGCGGATCGCATGCTGGACCGGTTGCTGGGCTACCGGGTCTTCGCCGACGCCGAGGGGCGGATGAACCGGAGCCTGACCGAGACCGGGGGCGGGCTGCTGCTGGTGCCGCAGTTCACCCTCGCGGCCGACACCCGCAAGGGGATGCGCCCGAGCTTCTCGGGATCCGCCACCCCGGAACACGGGGCGGCACTGTTCGACTATCTGGTGCGGCGGGCCGGGGAACGCCACGCACCGGTGGCCAGTGGTCGCTTCGGCGCGGACATGCAGGTGAGCCTGACCAACGACGGGCCGGTCACCTTCTGGCTGGAGGCCCGTGGCCAGTAACCCGCGACGCGACGGGCGACGGAACCAGAGGGCAAGGGCGGGTTGCACCACGAAGTGCACGAAGGCACGAAGAAGGGCGATAGCACCACAGAGGGCCCAGAGGACACAGAGAAGGTCCCGGCTCGCGTGCTGCGGATGCCGTGGCCGCGCCGGCGGCCCGACGAGGGGATTCGCTCCAAGCCCCTCCCGTACGTTCTCCGTGTCCTGTGTGTGCTCTGTGGTGACCAAAATGGTTTGCGGGGCCGGAAACGAAGAAACCCGGCACAGGGCCGGGTCTCCAGGGACAGCGCAGGGTTCGCTGCGGGCGCGGCTCAGGCCGCGCGGCGCAGGAACGGACGCTGGCCGGACTGGACCGCGCGGCGGATGAAGTCGGCACGGCCGGCCTCGCGCTGGTTCAGGTTGTCGGCGCACTGCGACGGCTCGTAGGCGGCAGCGGAGAGCATCACTTCCAGCTCGCACAGGTCGACCTTCGGCTGGGTCAGTTCGTCCGGGGTGGTGTTCAGCTTGCGGCCCACTTCCCAGAACATGCGCGGGTTCCAGAGCTTGGTCTGGATGCGCGGGGACTGGAACAGGGTGACGCAGCGGTTGTTGAGCTCTTGCTGATCCATGAGGGACTCCTGTGACAGATTGTTCAAGCGCGCCCGAATCTAGCCGACCCGGGGCGCGAATACAAGCGTTTCCTGATGGAACAAGCGGTTTGGCGCGGCGCGTTATTCGACGGTGACCGACTTCGCGAGGTTGCGCGGCTGGTCCACGTCGGTGCCCTTCAGCACGGCCGTGTGATAGGCGAGCAACTGCAGCGGGATGGTGAACAGGACCGGCGCCAGCCAGGGGCTGAGGGCCTCGTTCTGCGGGAGGCCGATCCAGGTGTCTTCCGGGGCCAGCGCCCGTGCGGCGCTGGATTCGCCGATCACGATCAGCTGCCCGCCCCGCGCCCGAACCTCCTGCAGGTTGCTGGAGAGCTTTTCCAGCTGGGCGTCGTCCGGGGCGACCGCGATCACCGGCATCTCCGTATCGACCAGGGCCAGCGGGCCGTGTTTCAGCTCGCCCGAGGGATAGGCCTCGGCGTGGATGTAGGAGATCTCCTTCAGCTTGAGGGCACCCTCCAGGGCGATCGGGAAATACGCGCCCCGGCCCAGGAACAGGGCGTGCTGGCGTTCCAGCAGGTCCTCGGCAATCCGCGCGATGGGGGTGTCCAGGGCGAGGATCCGCGCGACCTGATCCGGCAGGCCCCGCAGGGCCGCGACAGCGGCGGCACGGTCGCTGGCCGGCATCCGGGCGGCCTTCGCGGCCTGACCCAGCAGCAGGACCAGGATCCCCAGGGCGGCGAGCTGGGTGGTGAAGGCCTTGGTGGAGGCGACACCGATCTCCGGGCCGGCGTGCGTCATCAGGATCAGGTCGGCCGCGCGCGCCATGGTGCTCTCGGGGACATTGCAGATGGCCAGGCGGGCGAGGAACGGCTCCTCCTGGGACTGGCGCAGCACCGCGAGGGTGTCGGCCGTCTCACCGGACTGGGAGATCACCACAAGCAGCGTGCCGGGGGCGAGGACATGGCGGCGGTAGCGGTACTCGCTGGCGACCTCCACCCGCGCCGGCAGGCCCAGGTGCTCCTCGATCCAGTGGGCCGCGACCATGCCGGCGTGATAGCTGGTGCCGCAGGCCACGATCTGGACGGCGGCGACGTCGGCGAGCCGTTCGTCACTGCCCGGGCCGAGGATGTTTTCGAGGATGGCCGCTTCGCCGAGGCGACCGGACAACGTCTCCTCGAGGGCGTGGGGCTGCTCGTAGATCTCCTTGAGCATGAAATGCCGGTATTCGCCACGATCCGCGACGTTCACCTGGCAACGACTCTCGCGGATGCCGCGCTCGACCGGGGCCCCGCGCGCATCCTCGACCTCGACGCCGGCGCGCGTCAGACGGGCGATGTCGCCGTCCTCGAGGTCGACAAAGCGCTGGGTCACCGGGAGCAGGGCCTGCACGTCGGAGGCGGCAAAGTTCTCGCCAATCCCCAGGCCGAGCAGCACCGGGCTCCCGGAGCGGGCGACGATCAGCTCGTCGGGGAAGTCCGCGAACACCGCGGCGATGGCGTAGGCCCCCTGGAGCTCGGCGCAGGTGCTGCGCATCGCCTCTCGCGGGGTGGCACCGGCCTCCAGCGCCTGTTCCAGCCGGTGGGCGATGACCTCGCTGTCGGTCGCCGACACGCAGGGCCAGCCCGCAGCGTCCAGTCGCGAGCGCAGGTCCGCATGGTTCTCGATGATGCCGTTGTGCACGATCGCCACGCGGCCATCCCGCGAACGATGGGGGTGGGCATTTTCCTCGCTCGGGGCGCCGTGGGTGGCCCAGCGGGTGTGGGCGATGCCCACGCGCCCCTGCAGGCCGGCGGCGTCGATGCGCTGCTCCAGCGCCGCCACCTTGCCGATGGCGCGGATGTCGGCAACCGCCCCGTCGTTCACCACCGCCACGCCGGCGGAGTCATAGCCCCGGTACTCCAGGCGGTGAAGCCCTTCCACCAGGACGGGGACCAGGTTGCGCTCGCCGATGCCTGCCACCAGACCGCACATGGGTTAGCTCTCCTTGTTCTTGCTGGTCTTCTTCGGACGCGGCCAGTCGCGGATGGTGCGGGGCCGGGCGCGCGTGAGCGCCAGGGCACCCGGCTCGACGTCGTCGGACAGGGTGGACCCGGCACCCACAGTGGCATCGTCGCCGATGCGGATGGGCGCCACGAGCGCGGTGTTCGAGCCGATAAAGGCCCGTTCGCCGATCTCGGTGTGGTGCTTGTTGGCCCCGTCATAATTGCACGTGATGGTGCCGGCGCCCAGGTTCGCGCCCGCGCCCACCCGGGCATCACCGACATACGTCAGGTGATTCGCCTTCGCCCCCGGACCCAGGGTGGCGTTCTTCATCTCCACGAAGTTGCCGACCCGCGCGCCCGTGCCGAGAACCGTGCCCGGCCGGAGGCGCGCAAACGGCCCGATCCGGGCATCCGCGTCCACCCGCACCCCCTCGAGGATGCTGTGCGCCGCGATCTGCGTGCCCGACCCGATCTGGCAGTCGCGCAGCACGCAGCCGGGGCCAATGTAGACATCATCCGCCAGCGTGACCGTGCCCTCGATCACGACGTTCACGTCCAGGGTGCAGTCCTGCCCGAAGGTGAGAACGCCTCGGACATCGACACGGTCGGGATCGGCCAGTGCCAGGCCGTCGCGCATCATGTCGGCGGCCTGCGCCTGCTGGTAGAGCCGTTCCTGGACGGCCAGCTGGGCGCGATCGTTCACGCCGAGCACCGCGGCCGGATCCCGACTCTCGGCAACCTTGACCGCGGATCCGTCGGCGCGGGCCGCGGCGACCACGTCGGTCAGGTACCACTCGCGCGCGCCACCCGGTGCCGGCTCGCAGGCAGCCAGCCAACGGCGCAGATCGCCCGCCGGCGCGGCCAGGACCCCGGTATTGATCAGATCCACGGCCCGTTCGTCGATCGACGCCTCCTTGTCCTCGACGATTCGCTCGAGGGCGCCGTCCGGGGCCAGGATCAGGCGCCCGTAGCCCGCGGGATCGGCGACACGCGCGGCGAGCACGGTCACGCCATCGCCCGCCGCGCAGGCCTCGAGGTCGGCGACCGGGATCCGCGGCACATCGCCGTAGGTGACCAGCACGCGCGCTGCATCGGGGACATGTTCCAGCGCGCGAAACACCGCGTGTCCCGTTCCGCGAGGCTCACCCTGATCGATCCAGTCGAGGGGCAGCGTCGATTCCGCGAACGCGGCGCGCACGCGTTCCTGCTGGTGGCTCACCACGAGGTGGCAGGCGGCGGCGTCCAGCGCGGCCGAGCGGTCGAGTACATGGGCAAGGAGGGGCCGGCCGGCGAGGGGCTGCAGGACCTTCGGCTTGCGCGAACGCATGCGCGTGCCCTTGCCGGCGGCCAGTACCACGAGATGGAGGGGTGTCATTTCAGGCATGGCTGCAATGATAAAGGGCCAACCGAGATGGTTGGCCCTTGGGGTAGGTCATCCGTCGCAATTCGCCGGATTATTTCCGGCGCAGCTTCTGGATCATCTGCAGGCGCGCGGCCGCCTCGACCAGTTCCGCCTGAGCCTTGGCGTAGTCGAAGTCGGCCTTGGAATTCTCCAGGGCCTCCTCCGCGCGCTTCTTGGCCTCCAGGGCCTCGGCCTCG
Source organism: Thioalkalivibrio sp. ALE17 (assembly GCF_000425605.1). NCBI lineage: Bacteria > Pseudomonadati > Pseudomonadota > Gammaproteobacteria > Chromatiales > Ectothiorhodospiraceae > Thioalkalivibrio > Thioalkalivibrio sp. ALE17. The sequence continues at coordinate 137,825 of NZ_AUDT01000008.1, read as the reverse complement.
TCGAGGTCCTTGGCCCGCACTGCGGTGTCCGCGAGGACGGTTACGTGGTAGGGCTGGACCTCGAGGATGCCGCCGGAGACGAACACCGGCTGCGGCTCGGCGCCTTCCTTTTCCTGGATGCGCAGTTCGCCCGGATTGAGCCGGGCGAGCATCTGGGTATGCCCGGCATATACGCCGACCTCGCCACCTTCGGCGGGCGCGGCGATCATCAGGGCCGTACCGGAGTAGATGGACTCCTCCGCACTGACCACATCCACATGCATATTCATGGGCATAACGCCTTGCTCCTTAGCCGAGCTTCTCGGCCTTCTCGACGGCTTCCTCGATGGTGCCGACCATGTAGAAGGCCTGCTCCGGCAGGTGGTCGTATTCACCGTCGACGATCGCCTTGAACGCACGGATGGTGTCCTTCAGGGACACGTACTTGCCGGGCGCCCCGGTGAAGACCTCGGCCACGAAGAACGGCTGCGACAGGTAGCGCTGGATCTTGCGCGCGCGGGCCACGACCAGCTTGTCGTCTTCCGACAGCTCGTCCATCCCGAGGATCGCGATGATGTCCTTCAGCTCCTTGTAGCGCTGCAGGGTACCCTGCACCGCACGGGCGGTGTCGTAGTGCTCCTGGCCAATGATCTGCGGGTCCAGCTGGCGCGAGGTGGAATCCAGCGGATCCACCGCCGGGTAGATCCCCAGCTCGGCGATCTGGCGCGACAGCACGACCGTCGCATCCAGGTGCGCAAAGGTCGTGGCCGGGGACGGGTCGGTCAAGTCATCCGCCGGCACGTAGACGGCCTGGATGGAAGTGATCGAACCCTTCTTGGTCGAGGTGATACGCTCCTGCAGCACACCCATCTCTTCCGCCAGGGTCGGCTGGTAGCCCACCGCGGACGGCATACGACCCAGCAGCGCGGAGACCTCGGTCCCGGCCAGGGTGTAGCGGTAGATGTTGTCGATGAACATCAGCACGTCGCGGCCTTCGTCACGGAAGAACTCGGCCATGGTCAGACCGGTCAGCGCGACGCGCAGACGGTTGCCCGGCGGCTCGTTCATCTGGCCGTAGACCAGGGCCACCTTGTCGAGGACGTTGGAGTCCTTCATCTCGTGATAGAAGTCGTTCCCTTCACGAGTACGCTCGCCCACGCCGGCAAACACGGAATAACCGGAGTGCTCGATCGCGATGTTGCGGATCAGCTCCATCATGTTGACGGTCTTGCCCACGCCGGCGCCGCCGAACAGGCCGACCTTACCGCCCTTCGCGAAGGGGCACAGCAGATCGATGACCTTGATGCCGGTTTCCAGCAGCTCGGTGGAGCCCGCCTGCTCGTCGAAGGTCGGGGCGGCGCGGTGGATCGACCAGGTCTCCTGGGCCTCCACGTCGCCGGCGTTGTCCACCGGACGACCGAGGACGTCCATCACGCGGCCCAGGGTCCCCTTGCCGACCGGCACGGAGATCGGCTTGCCGGTCGCGGTGACCGGGGTCTGACGCTTCACACCCTCGGTGGTCCCCATGGCGATCGTGCGCACGACACCGTCACCCAGCTGCTGCTGGACTTCCAGGGTCAGGCCGTTTTCCAGGGTCAGGGCGTCGTAGACCTTGGGCACTTCGCCGTGGGGGAACTCCACATCCACGACGGCGCCGATGATTTCGACAATCTTTCCAGAACTCATTTGTTCATCCTCGTAAGTCGTAATTCGTGCCGAGTCGACCGATACGTGACGGCGGGCGCTAGACCGCGGCCGCGCCGCTGACGATCTCGGAGATCTCCTGGGTGATCGCGGCCTGGCGCGCCTTGTTGTAGACGAGCTGCAGGTCCTTGATCATCGTGCCGGCGTTGTCGGAGGCGGACTTCATCGCCACCATGCGCGCGGCCATTTCGCAGGCCACGTTCTCGACCACCGCCTGGTAGATCAGGGACTCGACATAGCGCTCGAGCAGCGTATCCATCACCGGATGCGTGTCGGGCTCGTAGATGTAATCCCAGTGGTGCTTGAGCGATTCGTCCCGGCTCGGCGCCGTCGGCAGCAGCTGGGTCACCTCGGGCTGCTGCGTCATCGTGTTGACGAACTTGTTCTCCAGCAGCACGACGCGGTCCACCTTGCCGTCGCGGAAGTTGTCCAGCACCACCTTGATCGACCCGATCAGGTCGTTGATGTGCGGACGGTCACCGAGATCTTTGGCTTCGGCCACGATGTTGCCGCCAAGGCGCTTGAAGAACTGCAGCGCCTTGTTGCCCACCACGCAGAGATCGACCTCGACACCCTCGTCGCGGTACCGGCGCATCTCGCCGACAGCCTTCTTGAACAGGTTGGTATTCAACCCGCCGCAGAGGCCGCGATCGGTCGACACGATGATCAGCGCCACGCGCTTCACTTCGCGCTCAACCATGAACGGATGCTTGTACTCGGCATTCGCCATGGCGACGTGACCGATCACGTCGTGGATCTTCTGCGCGTAGGGCCGGGACTCTTCCATACGGTCCTGGGCCTTGCGCATCTTGGACGCGGCGACCATCTCCATCGCCTTGGTGATCTTCTGAGTATTCTGGATACTCTTGATCTGCGTCCGAATCTCCTTAGTGCCCGCCATTGCGTGCTCCCGTTACCAGCTGTGCTTGGCCTTGAACTCTTCCAGGGCCTTCTTCAGCTTTTCCTGGATGGAGTCGTTGTAGTCGCCAGTGCTGTTGATTTCGTCCAGGAGCTCCTTCTGCGAGGAACGCGCATAGGCGATCAGTTCCTTTTCGAAGCTCACGACCTTTTCCGCCTCGACGTCGTCGAGGTAGCCCTCGTTCGCGGCATACAGGGAGAAGGCCATCTCGCCAATGGACATCGGCTGGTACTGACCCTGCTTCATCAGCTCGGTCACGCGCTTGCCGCGATCCAGCTGCTTGCGGGTCAGTTCGTCCAGATCGGAGGCAAACTGCGAGAACGCCGCCAGCTCGCGATACTGGGCCAGCGCCAGACGCACGCCACCACCGAGCTTCTTGATGATCTTGGTCTGCGCCGAACCACCCACGCGGGAGACCGACAGACCGGCGTTGATCGCCGGACGGATACCCGAGTTGAACAGGTCGGTCTCGAGGAAGATCTGGCCGTCGGTGATCGAGATCACGTTGGTCGGCACGAACGCGGACACGTCGCCGGCCTGGGTCTCGATGATCGGCAGCGCGGTCAGGGAACCGGTCTGGCCCTTCACTTCGCCGTTGGTGTGCTGTTCCACGTACTCGGCGTTCACGCGGGAGGCCCGCTCCAGCAGACGCGAATGCAGGTAGAAGACGTCGCCCGGATAGGCTTCGCGGCCCGGCGGGCGGCGCAGCAGCAGGGAGACCTGACGGTAGGCCCAGGCCTGCTTGGTCAGGTCGTCGTAGACGATCAGGGCGTCTTCGCCACGGTCGCGGAAGTACTCGCCCATCGCGCAGCCGGCATACGGGGCGATGAACTGCATCGCGGCCGACTCGGAGGCGTTGGCGGCGACGATGATGGTGTTCTCCATCGCGCCGGCCTCTTCCAGCTTGGCCACCACGGACGCAACCGACGAGGCCTTCTGGCCCACGGCGACGTAGATGCACTTAACGCCGGAGTCCTTCTGGTTGATGATCGCGTCGATCGCCACGGCGGTCTTGCCGGTCTGACGGTCGCCGATGATCAGCTCGCGCTGGCCGCGGCCGACCGGAACCATGGCGTCGATCGCCTTGATGCCGGACTGCAGCGGCTGGTCGACGGACTGGCGTTCGATAACGCCCGGGGCGATCTTTTCGATCGGGCTGGTCACGTCGGTGTTCACCGGGCCCTTGCCGTCGATCGGGCGACCCAGGGAGTCCACCACGCGACCGAGCAGGGCCTCGCCCACCGGGACCTCGAGGATGCGGCCGGTGCACTTCACCGTGTCGCCTTCCTTGATGTGCTTGTAGTCACCCAGGATCACGACGCCGACGGAGTCGCGCTCGAGGTTGAGCGCCATGCCGAAGGTGTCCTCGGGGAACTCGAGCATCTCGCCCTGCATGACGTCACCCAGGCCGTGCACACGCGCGATACCGTCGGTCAGGCTGACCACGGTGCCCTCGTTGGAGGCCTCGGAGGAGGCATCGAATTTCTCGATGCGCTGTTTGATCAGATCACTGATCTCGGAGGGATTCAGTTGCATGTTAAATATCCTCTTAGCGACTCAAATTGGCAGCCAGGCGGTTCAGCTGGCCTCGCACGGAGCCGTCGATTACCAGGTCGCCGGCGCGGATGATGGCGCCCCCCAGCAGGGAGCTGTCGACTGAGCATTCGAGATCGACTTCGCAGCCCAGGCCCTTGACCAGGGCGTCGTGGATCTCTTTCTCCTGCGCCTGCGTGAGCTTGCGGAAGGCGGTGACATCGGCGTGCACGCGCTGTTCCGCGGCGGCCTTGAGTTCCTCGAAGGCGTCACGGACGGCGGGCAGGGCCGGCAGGCGGCCGTTCTCCGCCAGCAGGCGCACCAGATTGCCGGCCTCGGCACCGACCTTGTCACCGGCCACGTCCAGCACCAGCTGGGCGCGATCGGCACGCGGGAGCCGCGGGTTGGAGAGGAGACTGTGCATCTGCGAGTCGCTGGCGATCGCCGCCAGCAACTCGAGCTGCTCGGCCCAGCCGGCGAGATCCTTGGCCTCGCGGGCCCGCTCGAATGCCGCGCGGGCGTAGGGTCGGGCGACCGAAATCAGGTCTGACATAACGTCTCCTTAGAGCTTGGCCGCGAGCTTCTTGAGCAGATCGCCGTGGGCCTTGGCGTCAATCTCCTTGGCCAGGATCTGCTCGGCGCCGGCAACCGCCAGTTCGGAGACCTGCTTGCGCAGCTCTTCCTTCGCGCGATTGAGCTCCTGCTCGATTTCGGATTGCGCCGCTTCCTTGATGCGGTCGCCTTCCTCGCGGGCCGTGGTCTTGCTCTCCTCGACCAGATCGTTGGCACGCTTCTGGGCGGAGGCGACGATCTCGTTGGCCTGCTGCTTGGCTTCCTTGATCACCTCGGTCGCACGCTCCTGGGCGAGCTCCTGCTCTTTCTCGCCGCGCTCCGCTGCGGCGAGACCGTCGGCAATCTTCTTGCGACGCTCTTCCAGGGCGTTGGACATGGGCGGCCAGACGTAGCGCATCGTGAACCACACGAAGACGCTGAACGCGAGCAGCTGGCCGATGATGGTCAGATTGATATTCATCCTGCTACCTCGGGTTGACGAGTGTGAGGGATCCTCGGGACTCGGTCAGCCTCTTAGCCCAGGGCGAACAGAACGTACAGGCCGATACCCACACCGATCATCGGCACGGCGTCGGTCAGACCCATGACGATGAAGAACTGGGTACGCAGCATCGGGATCAGTTCCGGCTGACGCGCGGCGCCTTCCAGGAAGCGACCACCCAGGGTGCCCACGCCGATCGCGGCGCCGACAGCGGCCAGACCCAGGAGCAGAGAGCCAGCCAGAACGATCAGAGCGTTTGCCATTTCCATTTTTGTATCTCCAGTCGAGTGTTGAAACAGTCAGTTGAGTAGGAAGATCGGAATCAGTGGTCTTCGCTGTACGCCATGTCCAGATAGACGACGGTCAGCACCATGAAGATGAAGGCCTGCAGCGGCACCACGAGGATGTGGAAGATCGCCCAGCCGACATGCAGCACGCCGCCGGCCAGACCCAGGATCAGGCCCGCGGAGTACATCACGCCGATCAGGATGAAGATCATCTCCGCGGCGTAGAGGTTGCCGAACAGTCGCAGGGCGAGCGAGGCCGGCTTGGCCAGCAGGTTGATGAACTCCAGGACGAAGTTGATCGTCCAGAAGATCGGCTTCAGGAACACGATGTTGGTCTGGAACGGGATACCCGTGAGCTCCTTGATGAAGCCGACCGGGCCCTTGATCTTCAGCGAGTAGTAGATGATCAGGATAAACACGCCCAGCGCGAGGCCGGCGGTCACGTTGATATCCGTGGTGGGCACGATCTTGAAGTACGGGATGCCCAGCAGATAGGCGATGTGCGGCAGCAGATCCACCGGCACCAGGTCCATCAGGTTGAGCAGGAAGATCCAGACAAAGATGGTCAGCGCGAGCGGCGCGACCATGTCGTTCTTGTGCTTGAAGGAACCACGGACGTTGTCGTTGACGAAGTCCATGGTCATTTCGACGAAGTTCTGCCAGCCGCCCGGGACGCCGGCGGTGACCTTCTTGGCCGCGGCGCGGAACGTCAGGATAAACAGCAGACCCAGACCGATCGACCAGAGCATGGAGTCGACATGGACCGCCCAGAAGCCCATCTCGGCGGCTTCGGTGCTGGTCGAGGCGAAGCTCAGTCCGTTCTCGGGGTGGAGCCCGAAGGTGAGGTTCGTGAGATGGTGAGCAATGTGCTCTTCCATCGTGGGCAGTTCGCTTTCTGAAGCCATGCAGTTATCTCGTCATTGCTTGATCAGAAACCCGGTGCAGCCACCACAGGGGGGCCAGGTGCACCAGGAGGAAGATGCCGAACAGGGCCGGTAGGTCCGGCTCGTCCAGGTAAGCGAACGCCACCCCGAATGCCACCGCGATGATTGCCAGTCGTCCCAGCTGTGCGCCCATCATGCGGGCGGTCAGCGAGCCCACCTGATCGGCTCGATAGGGCCGAAACACGACGACCGCGGCCACGGCGTTGCCGAGGGTCGCGGTCATGCCGCCCACCGCGGCCGAGATCGCCACGATCGGGGGGAACAGGGCCAGAAGCAGGCCCGACAGAATCAGCGTTAAGGCGAGCTGCAGACCCAGCGATTGTAAGGCGTGTCTGAAGCGTCGCGGTGTCATTCAGCGGATGGGCACACCCACCCCTCTCCCAAAAAGTGGGCGTAGTATAAGAGCGCCCTTCTATTAGGTCAAACCGTTATGGGGCTGTAAGCAGGGGTTTGGGCCCGGTGCGGGCGGGGCGCGCGGACGGCGTGGCCGGGAGGATTGGCGCGGGGAGTCCGCGGCCTCTACTGGATGTGTTCGAGGATCCCGTCGAGCTCATCGAGGCTGTTGTACTCGATGACCAGGCGACCCTTGCCCTGGCGGTTGTATCGCACCTGGACCGGGGCACCCAGCTGGTCGGACAGGCGGCTTTCCAGTTGCCGGACTTCGGGCGAGGGTCCGGTGTCCTTCTTCGGCTCCGGGGTGGCGGCCAGGACCTTCTTCACCAATTGTTCGGTCGCGCGTACGGAAAGGCCGCGCTTGACCACGGTGGCGGCAACCCCCGGCTGATCGTCGAGGGGAACAGCGAGCAGGCAGCGCGCATGGCCCATCTCCAGGCGGCCCTCGTTGACGTGTTCCTTCACGCTGTCGTGGAGTTCCAGCAGGCGCAGCAGGTTGGTCACCGAGGTGCGCGAACGGCCCACGGCATCGGCCGCGGCCTGGTGGGTCATCTCGAACTCCCCGATCAGGCGCCGGATCGCCTGTGCCTCCTCCAGCGGGTTCAGGTCCTCGCGCTGGATGTTCTCGATCAGCGCCATCGCCGCGGCGGCCTGATCGGGGATATCCCGGACCACCGCCGGGACGGTCTCGAGGCCGGCGATCTGGGCCGCGCGCCAGCGGCGCTCCCCGGCGATCAGCTCGTAGCCATCATCCAGGCGGCGGACAACGACGGGCTGCACGATCCCCTGGGCACGAATGGAGTCCGCGAGTTCCGCCAGGGCGGCCTCGGCCATATGCACGCGCGGCTGGTATTTTCCACGCCGGATCTGCTCGATCGGGAGTTGATCCAGGCTGTCGGCTTCGTCGCCGCCGGCCTGGGCGCCGGAAAGGAGGGCATCGAGGCCGCGGCCCAGTCCACGTTTCGCCATGGTCGATCGTTCCTGCAGACAGTCGGTTGGGGGACGGGCGGCGTCAGCGCCGCAACATCTCGCCGGCCAGGGCCAGGTAGGCCACCGCGCCACGCGAGGAGGCATCATACAACAAGGCCGGCTGGCCAAAACTGGGGGCCTCGGCCAGGCGGATGTTGCGCGGGATCACGGTGCGGAACACACGGTCGCCGAAATGGCCGGTCAATTGTTCGGAGACGTCGCCGGACAGACGGTTTCGCGGGTCGAACATGGTGCGCAGCAACCCGGAGATGCGCAGCTTCGGGTTCGGCCCGCGCTGGATGCTCTCGATGGTGCGCATCAGGGCGGTCAGGCCCTCGAGGGCGTAGTACTCGCACTGCATCGGGATCACGACGCCGTCGGCGGCGACCAGGCCATTGACGGTAAGGAGGTTCAGCGACGGCGGGCAGTCGACCAGGATGTGATCGTAGTTCGCCGCGGCCGCGCCCAGCGCATCCTGCAGGCGGTACTCGCGGCGATCGGCCTCCATCAGCCGGACCTCGGCCACGGTCAAGTCGCCGTTCGACGGGACCAGGTCGTAGCCGGCCTCGACCCGGTGGGCAGCCTCGGCGACCGTGGCCTGGCCCAGAAGCACCTCGCAGGAGGTGGGGTCGTCGGCATGCTTGTCCACGCCGGAGCCGGTGGTGGCATTGCCCTGGGGATCCATGTCCACCACGAGTACGCGCTTGCCCAGGCGCGCCAGCGATGCGGCCAGGTTGACGCAGGTGGTGGTCTTGCCGACCCCGCCCTTCTGATTGGTGATCGCCAGTGTATCGGTCACGGCTCAGACTCTCTCGATAATGGCAACGTGGCGCTCGGCCACCTCGCCGGGAATGGTAACCGGATCCACCCGGCGGTACGCCCAGGGCGCCGGCAGGGGGTCATCGACCACCCGCCGCTGTCCGAGCATGGCCAGTACCCGGCCCCCGGGCGCCACGGTGTGTGCGACCCGCGCGAGCATCTCGGCCGGGGCCTTGAACGCCCGCGACAGCACGGTGGTATACGGCGCCTCGGGGTGGAAGTCCTCGATGCGCGCGTGGATCGCCTCGGCGTTCGCCAGACCGGTCAGGCCGATCACGTTACGCAGGAAGCGGATGCGTTTGGCCGCGCTGTCCAGCAGACAGAAGTCGCGCTCGCGTTCGGTCGCGGCCAGGATGAACCCCGGGAGCCCGGCCCCGGTGCCCACGTCGAGCACGCGCTCGCCCTGAAGATACGGGCGCAGGGTCAGGCTGTCGAGTACGTGACGTGGAATCAGCAAGGCGGGATCGCGCACCGCGGTGAGGTTGTGCACCCGGTTCCAGCGCTGGAGCTCGGCGAGGTACGTCGCCAGCACCTCGCGGGCGCGGGCATCCAGGTCCCAGGCATCGGCACAGGACGCGAGCCGCGCCCCCCAGTCCTCACTCGCCACTGGCGCGCTGCTCCAAGGACACACTGATCCATGTACACCCTCGCGCTCGAGTCGCTTTTGCGTGCCAACAAGGCGCGGTGACCGCCGTGCAGTCATTCTGCACAAGGGAGCCGCAACGCCGTGCGCGCGCCCGTTTCTGATACCAACGGGCGGCCGAGCCCCTTCGGGGTTGGCACCCCAGGTTCCCCGATCCTGCGTTGCACCGCTTGCGGGTAGAACCACTACCCGCTGCGCGCCGCGCCTGGTCTCGGAAAACCTGGGGTACCAACGCGAGGGTGTACATGGATCAGTGTGTCCTTAGGTGTACGGCCAGGGCCGACAGCGCGGCCGGGGTCACGCCGGGAATGCGCTGGGCCTGGGCCAGGGTATGCGGACGGAATTCGGCCAGCTTCTGGCGGATCTCGTTGGACAGACCATGGACCCGGTCGTAGTCGAGTCCGTCCGGCAGCGCGGTCTGTTCCGCCCTGGCCTGGCGATCGATCTCGGCCTGCTGGCGCTCGATGTACCCGGCGTATTTGGCCTGGATCTCGGCCTGTTCGCGCACGTCCGGTGCGCAGCCCGCATCCAGTTCCGGGAGGGCCTGCATCAGGGCGTCATAGTCGGCCTCCGGCCGGCGCAGCAGGTCGAGCAGCGTGGCATCCGGGTCCGGGGCCTTGCCGAGGAGCTCGACCAGGGCCGGGCGGCTGCGCTGATCGCGGTCCGGTCGCGTCTGTGCCAACCGGCTCATCTCCGACTCGATCGCGGCGGCGCGGCGCTCGAACCGGGCCCAGCGGGCATCGTCGACCAGGCCGTATTCACGGCCGACCGGGGTCAGACGCAGATCCGCATTGTCCTCGCGCAGCAGCAGCCGGTATTCGGCGCGCGAGGTGAACATCCGATAGGGCTCCTGCGTGCCGCGGGTGACCAGGTCGTCGATCAGCACGCCGATATAGGCCTCGGAACGCTGCGGGATCCAGGGTTCGGCGTCCCGGGTCAGGCGGGCGGCATTGAGCCCGGCGACCAGGCCCTGGGCGGCGGCCTCTTCGTATCCGGTGGTGCCGTTGATCTGCCCGGCGAAGAACAGATTGGCTACCTCGCGCGTGGCCAGCGACGGGCGCAGGCCGCGCGGGTCGAAGTAGTCGTACTCGATCGCGTAGCCCGGACGGGTAATGCGGGCGTGCTCGAAGCCCTCAATGCTCTGCACCAGCGGCACCTGGATCGCATAGGGCAGGGAGGTGGAGATCCCGTTCGGGTAGAGCTCGTGCGTGGTCAGCCCTTCCGGTTCGACGAAGACCTGGTGGCTGGTCTTGTCGGCAAAGCGCACCACCTTGTCCTCGATCGAGGGGCAGTAGCGCGGTCCGGTGCTGTCGATCTGGCCGGAATACATCGGGGCCTGATCGAGGTTGGCGCGGATCAGGTCGTGGGTCTTCTCGCTGGTGCGCGCGATATGACAGGGGCGCTGGGCCGGGTGGTCGTCGGCCGAGCCGGTGAACGAGAACACCGGGCGCGGGTCATCGCCCGGCTGCACCTCGAGGCGCGCGAAGTCGACGCTGCGCCCGTCGATGCGCGGCGGGGTGCCGGTCTTCAGGCGCCCGACCGCAAAGGCCATCTCGCGCAGGCGCGCGGCCAGGCGCACGCTCGGCGGATCGCCCGCGCGACCGCCCGGCTGCCGGGTCAGCCCGGTGTGCATCTGGCCGTTGAGGAAGGTCCCCACCGTCAGCACGACGGCACGGGCCTGGAACGCAGTCCCCGCCTCGGTGACCACGCCGGTCGCACGATCGCCCTCCATGGTGATGTCGGCCACCGGCTGCTGGAAGATCTCCAGATTCGGCTCGGCCTCCACGAACTGGCGAATGGCCTGGCGGTAGAGCTGCCGGTCGGACTGGGCGCGGGTCGCGCGCACCGCCGGGCCCTTGCGCCGGTTGAGGATGCGGAAGTGGATGCCGGCGGCATCCGCCGCACGTGCCATCACGCCCCCCAGGGCATCGATCTCCTTCACCAGGTGGCCCTTGCCGATGCCGCCGATCGCCGGATTGCAGCTCATCTGGCCGATGGTCTCGATGTTGTGGGTCAGCAGCAGCGTGCGCGCACCCGCGCGCGCCGCGGCCAGTGCGGCCTCGGTGCCGGCGTGTCCGCCACCAATCACGATGACATCGAATGTTTCTGCCATGACCTCTGCAAGCCCGGCCGGTGGTCGGCCCGAAAACGTAAAATCAGCAGTTTAGCAGGAGTGGCGGCGGCGTCGAAGCGGCCGCATGGGGATCCATGTTTCCCTGCGCCATCACTTGCCGATGCAGAACCCGGCGAAGATCTCGCCGAGCAGGGCCTCGTGGTCCTGGCGACCCAGCAGGGTATCCAGCGCGGCCTCGGCCAGGCGCAGCTCTTCGGCAATCACATCCGGCGGGGCCTGCGCGTCGATCGCGGCCAGGTGGTGGGCGGCCGAACGCAGACCATCGAGATGGCGCGCGCGCACGCTGAATCGCTGCTGCCCGCCCTCGCCGGCACCCAGGCGCTCGACGATCGCCTGCTTCAGTGCTTCGATGCCCGCACCCGTGCGCGCGGAGATGGCGATCCCCTCGCCTGGAAGGGAATCCTTTGCAACGCAGTCCTGCTTGTTCCAGACCGTAAGACGCGGGATCTCGGGCGCGGCCTCCAGATCGGGGACGGCCTCCGGCCGGGTCAGGTCCCGCAGCTCCACGATCAGATCGGCCCCGGTCGCGGCCTCGCGGGCGCGCTCCATGCCGATGCGCTCCACCGGGTCGTCGCTGGCATGCAGCCCTGCGGTATCGATCAGCTCGACCGGGATGCCGTGGATGGCGATGGGCGAGCGCAGCACATCGCGCGTAGTCCCGGGGCGATCGGTGACGATCGCCACCTCACTCTCGGCCAGGCGGTTCATCAGGCTGGACTTGCCGACATTCGGGGCCCCCACCAGGGCCAGACGCAGGCCCTGGGCGAAGTACCGGGCCGGGCGCAGGCGCTCCAGCAACGCGACGATGGTGGCGTGCAGTTCCTCCGCCCGCCGGGCGATGTCCGGGGCCGCCTCGGATTCAAGATCGGTCTCGCCGAAGTCGATCTCGGCCTCGATGACCACGCGCATGTCGCGGATCGCGCGGGAGACCGGCTCCAGCTCCGCGGCCAGCGCACCATCGAGGCTGGAGCGGGCCAGGCGCGCGGCCTCGGCCGTCTGGGCATGGATCAGGTCGGCGACGGCCTCCGCCTGCGCGAGGTCGAGGCGGCCGTTCAGAAAGGCCTGTTCGGTGAATTCGCCCGGCCGCGCGCGGCGGGCCCCGAGATCGACCGACGCCGCGACCAGCGCCTCCAGCAGCACCGGGCTGCCGTGCCCCTGCAGCTCGACCACGTCCTCGCCGGTGAAGGAATGGGGGGCGGGGAAATAGAGGATCAGGCCATCGTCGATGGCCTCGGCACTGGCCGGATCGATGAGGCGGCCGTAGTGGGCATGGCGCGGTCGCAGGCGGTCGCGCCCGGTCAGGCGCCGTGCGATCTCCACCGCCTCGGCGCCCGACAGGCGCACGACGCCTATTCCGCCGACCCCCGGCGGGGTGGCGACCGCGACGATAGTGTCCGTCACGGTCACGCGGCGCCTACTCCTTCTTCTTTTCCGGGTCCTGTCCAGCCTCGATCTTGCGCGTGATGTACCACTGCTGGGCGATGGAGAACAGGTTGTTGGTGAACCAGTACAGGACCAGACCTGCCGGGAAGAAGGCGAAGAACACGGTGAACACGAACGGCAGCGCCATGAAGATCTTCTGCTGCACCGGATCCATCGGCGGCGGGTTCAGCTTGTACTGCACGAACATGGACACGCCCATCAGGATCGGCAGGATGAAGTACGGATCGCGTGAGGACAGATCCTGGATCCACAGCCACCACGGGGCCTGACGCAGTTCCACACTCTCCAGCAGCACCCAGTACAGGGCGATGAATACCGGGATCTGCACCAGGATCGGGAGACAGCCACCCAGCGGGTTGATCTTCTCCTTTTTGTACAGGTCCATCAGCGCCTGGTTCATGCGCTGCTTGTCGTCCTTGTAGCGCTCCTTCAGGGCCTGCAGCTTGGGCGCGACCTTGCGCATGCGCGCCATCGAGCGGTAGCTGGTCGCGGACAGCTTGAAGAACGCCAGCTTGATCAGGATCGTCAGGATGACGATCGCCCAGCCCCAGTTGCCGACCACCGCATGGATCTTGTCCAGCAGCCAGAAAAGGGGCTTGGACAGGAAGGTGAAGATGCCGTAGTCGACGGTCAGCTCCAGACCCTGTGCGATCTGGGAAAGCTCGTCCTGCAGCTTCGGGCCCACCCACAGGCGCGTGGAAAATGCGCCGCTGGAGCCGGCCGGGATCTGGATCGATTCGGAGTGGAGGCCGATCAGGTACTCGTCACCCACCTCGCCCGGCACCGCGCGGGCATAGAGCGCATTGACCTCGTCCTCGCCCGGGACCCAGGCGGACACAAAGTAGTGCTGGATCATCGCGACCCAGCCACCCTGGATGCGCGCCTGAATGGGGTCGTCGCGCAGCGACTCGAAGCGTTCGCGCTCGTAGCTCCCATCGAAATAGGCGGCACCGGTGAAGGTGTAAAGCCACCAGGACTCGCGGTCGGGCGTGGGGCCGTGACGCAGCTGACGGTACTGGCGACCGCTCCAGGTGGAATCCGAGCGGTTGTGGACCTCGTAGTCCACCTCGATCAGATGCGAGCCGCGGGTGAAGGTATAGGTCTTGATGACCTCGATCTCACCATCCTCGGAGGTCCAGCGCAGCGGGACCTCGAGGGTGTCCTGGCCCTCGGCCAGATCGAAGCGGTCCTGGTCGACCTGGAAATTGGCGTGATGCGACGGGGCGCGACCCTCCATGGAACGGTCGTTGACCCGATCATGGGTCAGGCCGCTCTGGGCAACATAGCCCCGGACCCGATGGTCGAACAGGCGCACAGGGACCAGCGGATCGTCCTGCAGGTCCCGCGGGTACTGCAGCAGGTCCGCCCGCAGGAGCGTACCGCCACGGGTATCGATCAGGATCTCGTGGGTGTCGGTGCGCACCGTGATCTGGCGGCGGTCCGGCTCCTGCAGCGTACTGACCTGCGGCGCATCGTCCGCGCGCGGCTGGTCCTCCGACTCGAACTGCGGCGCGTCCGGCACATCCTCCGGCCGCGCGTCCGGATCCTCCTCGGCCTGCTCGGCGGTACGATCGGGCTGGGAGGGAGTGCCGTAATCCTGATTCCAGGCCTGCCACATCAGGAACAGGACAAAGGCCAGGGTTAGCCACAGGAGGGGACGAAGGTTATCCATGAGCGCGACTACTTTGAGGGTCGTGTGCTGGGAGAATCGGAACGCGGTGCCGGAACCGGATCATAACCGCCCGGGGACCAGGGGTGGCAGCGCAGGATGCGCCGCAGACCCAGCCAGAAGCCCCGCAGGACCCCGTGGGTCTCGACCGCCTCGACGGTATACGCCGAGCAGGTCGGGTAGTGACGGCAATGCGGGGCCATGAACGGCGAGATCCCGTACTGGTAGGCCCGCACGGGCAGCAGGGCAATCTTGCGGGGCAGGCTCATTGCAGACGTTCCAGCAGGCTGTCGATTTCGGCGCGCAGCGCGCGCCGGTCGGCGCTCGCCGCGCCACCCCGCGCCAGCACGATCATGTCGACCGGCGGCAGCTGGGCGCGGCGCACGCGGAACGCCTCGCGCACGATGCGCTTGATCCGGTTGCGGTCCGTGGCATGGCGCACATGCCGCTTGCCGATAGCCAGGCCCAGACGCGCCTCGCCGGTCTCCGAACGTCGATAGAGCAAGGTCAGGTCGCGACCGCGCTGACGCCGGGCATCCTCGAATACACGCTGGTAATCCGCGCCCGTCAGCAAACGGACGCGGCGCGGAAAGGTCTGGATGGCTGGCGCCGCGGTCACGGGAGCCGGCGCGCCGCCCGGTCTACGGGCAGAGGCGCTTGCGGCCCTTGGCGCGACGGGCGTTCAGGACCTTGCGGCCACCACGGGTGGCCATGCGGGCCCGGAAGCCGTGCGTGCGGGCGCGGACGAGCCGGCTGGGTTGGAAAGTGCGCTTCATGTCGGTTCCCGGTGACGCTTGGTTAAAGGGCGGTGAAAACTATCGCCATCCGGGGACAAAGTCAATCTCGGGGTCGGCAAGCCGCTGGCACCGCGGGGGCCCATCGGCGTAGACTCGGGGACTTCCATTCCCCGCCGCCCCGGAGACAAACGCGTGTCAGCCAATGCCCTGTGGACAGCCTGTCTGGACCGCCTGCAGGGGAAGGTCAGCGAGCAACAACTCAACACCTGGCTAAGGCCACTGCATGCCGAAGAATCGGAGGGCTCGCTGCGCCTGCTGGCGCCGAACCAGTTCGTATTCGAGCACGTGCGCGACCACCTCCTGGCGTCGATCGAGGAAACAGTGGGCGAGCTGCAGCCCGCGAACGACCATTCGGGTCGGCGTGTGCGGCTTGGCATCGGCGGTGCGGAGCTGCCGACGGCCCCGGTCCCCGATCCCCACGAGTCCCAGCGCGAGCGCGCCGCGGCGGAAAAGGCGAGCCCGCCACCCCGTCCCCAGGGCCCGGTCAGCAACCTGAACCCCGCGTTCACGTTCGACACCTTTGTCGAGGGGAAGTCCAATCAACTGGCGCGGGCCGCGAGTCTGCAGGTCGCAGAGAATCCCGGGGTGGCCTACAACCCGCTGTTCATCTATGGCGGGGTGGGGCTCGGCAAGACCCATCTGATGCACGCGATCGGGCACAGCATCCTGGCGCGGCATCCGGAGGGGCGGATCATCTACCTGCACTCCGAACGTTTTGTGGCGGACATGATCAAGGCGCTGCAGCACAACGCGATCGACGAGTTCAAGCAGCACTACCGCTCCGCGGACGCACTGCTGATCGATGACATCCAGTTCTTCGCCGGCAAGGAGCGTTCGCAGGAAGAGTTCTTCCACACCTTCAACGCCCTTCTGGAAGGCCAGCAGCAGATCATCCTGACGTCGGATCGGTATCCGAAGGAGGTCGAGGGGCTCGAGGAGCGCCTGAAGTCGCGCTTTGGCTGGGGCCTGACGATTGCGATCGAACCGCCCGAACTGGAGACGCGCGTCGCGATCCTGCAGCGCAAGGCCGAACAGGCCGGGATCGAGCTTCCCACCGAGGTGGCCTTCTTCATGGGCAAGCGCATCCGGTCCAACATCCGCGAACTGGAAGGCTCCCTGCGTCGGGTGATCGCCAACGCCCATTTCACTGGCAAGCCGATCACGCTGGATTTCGCGAAGGATGCGCTGCGCGATCTGCTGGCTGTCCAGAACAAGTTGATTACGCTGGAGAATATCCAGAAGACCGTGGCGGATTACTATCGCGTGAAGGTCGCGGATCTGCTCTCCACCCGACGCAGCCGATCCATCGCCCGGCCGCGTCAGATCGCGATGGCACTGGCCAAGGAACTGACCCAGCACAGCCTCCCGGAGATCGGCCAGGCCTTCGGCGGGCGTGACCACACCACCGTGATCCATGCCTGCCGGAAGGTGGCGGAATTGCGCGAGGCGGATGCGAGCCTGGACGAGGATTACTCCAATCTGTTGCGGACATTGAGCAGTTGAACGCGGGGCATTCCGGTGGGCCGAAACCTGTGGATAACCTGGGTGCAACACCGGTATGGATGCGGGGAAAAATCGAGGGGGCAAACTGTCCACAGGTTGGCAACAGGCTTCACAGAGGTAGCAGAACCCCAAGGGACAGAATTAAGTTTCTGATAAAAAAGAAGTTATAGGGTTTTCTTCACAGGGAAGTCGGCCCCTTATTATCACTAGATGAATATCTAAACAGACTAGATACAGGACATCGCCATGGAACTGTCTTTCAATCGCGAGACGATGACCGAAGCGCTGCAACGGATTGTGGGCGCGGCCGAGAAACGATTGACGATGCCCATCCTGGGGAACGTGCGACTGCGCCCGGACGACAACGGCTCGATCCGGATGGACACGACCGATCTGGAGCTGGCCTGGCAGGCCGGCGCCGCGGGTTCGATTCCCGGGGAATGCGATGTGACCGTCTCGGTCCGCAAGCTGCTCGACGTGGTGAAGGCGGCACCGGCGGACAGCGAGATTCGTGCGAAAGTCGAGGGCGAGCGGATGACGGTCGGGTTCGGTGGCTCGCGCTTCAGTCTGGCGACGCTCCCGGGGGCGGATTTCCCGGACTGGGAGGCGCGAGGGGCCGAGGTCGTGCTGGATGTTCCGCAGAACCGACTGCGTCGGTTGCTGGAGGCTACGATGTTCTCCATGGCCCAGCAGGACGTGCGCTACTACCTGCAGGGGCTCCTGCTGGTGGCCAGTGGCAACAGCCTGCGTGCGGTAGCCACGGATGGTCATCGGCTGGCGCTGGCCGAGGTGGAGCTGGAGCAGCCGGTGGAGGAGCGAATCGAACGTATCGTGCCGCGAAAGGCCGTCGCCGAGCTGCGGCGCAACCTGGCCGATGACGACACGTCGGTGCGCATCGGCTTCGGGGAAGACCAGGTGGTGTTCGAGCTCGGCAGCGCGGTGTTGCGCAGCAAGGTGATCGAAGGACGGTTCCCGGACTACGAACGGGTGATCCCGGCGGACCTTCCGGCCACCCTGCGGGTGGACCGCGAGATCCTGAAGCAGGCACTGGGGCGCGTCGCGATCGTCGCGAGCGACAAGTATCGGGGTGTGCGGATGGTGCTGGGCGAGAGCGGGTGTCAGGTCATGACCCATAACGCCGATCGTGAAGAGGCCCAGGAGTCGGTGGAGGCGGAATACGACGGGGGCCCGATGGAGATCGGGTTCAACCTGGGCTACCTCGCGGATGTGCTGAATGTGCTGGAGACCGACCAGGTGCGGATCGGGCTGCGGGACGGCAACTCGTCCATCCTGATCCAGGCGGAACCGCCGGGCGGGGCACGCTACGTCGTCATGCCGATGCGGCTCTAGGGAAACACCGATCCATGTATACGCTCGCGTTGGTATCCTGGGTTTTCCGAGACCGGACGCGTCGTGCATCGGGTAGTTCTACCCGCCCGTTTCTGATGGATTCGGGGCGCAACGCAGGATCGGGGAACAGGGGGCGCCAACCTCGCAACCGAATCAACGAAGGGGCTCGGCCGCTCGTTTTTAATGACAACGGGCGCGCGCACGGCGTTGCGGCTCACCTGTAGCAGAATGACTGCACGGCCGTCGCAGCGCATTAAACGCCCGCAAAAGCGACTCGAGCGCGAGCGTGTCGATGAATTCGTGTTTCCGTAGGCTGGAGGTTGTGTGCTGGAGTCGCTCTGGTGGCAGGGGGTGCGGAATCTCGAGGAGCAGACGCTGGCACTGGGGCCGGGGATCAATCGCCTGATTGGCCCGAATGGCGCGGGAAAGACTTCGGTGCTTGAGGCCGTCCACATCCTCGCGGCGGGGCGTTCGTTCCGGACGCAGCAATTGCGGCGGGTATTGCGTACGGGCGGCGAGTCGCTGTGGGTTGGCGGAGAGGTCCGCGACGGGCGTGGCGGGGCGCACCGCCTGGGCGTCGTCTGGGATGGGACGCGGCGATCCCGCCTGGATGGTCGCTGGATGGAGGGCCATGCGACGGTGGCCGAATGGCTGCCGGTGCGCACCCTGCATGCCGGTTCGTTCGAATTGCTGACCGGGGGGCCGGAGGAGCGGCGTCGTCTGCTGGACTGGGGCTGTTTTCATTCAATCCCGGGATACCGTGAGAACTGGCAACGCTGGAAACGCGCCCACGATCAGCGCAATGCGGCCCTCCGCACCGGCGACCGGGCCGCCGCCCGGGAGTTTGAACGCCCGTGGGTGGAATTCGGGGTGGCGATCAGCGAGGCGCGGGCGCGGTACGTCGGGGCTTGGGAAGGGTGCACCGCAGAGGCAGCGGAACGATTCGGGTTTGGCGACCGGCTGGGCGACCTGGGCTTGCGGGTTCGCATGGGGTGGGATCGGGACCGCAGTCTTGGGGAGGCCCTGGAGCGTAGCCGGGGCAGCGACGAGGAGCGCGGGTTCGCGCAGGTCGGGCCACAACGGGCGGATATCGACCTCCGGCTAGCGGGGCGGGCGGCAGCCGAGGCCTCCCGGGGGGAGCAAAAGCGGGTCGTGACAGCGCTGGTTGGGGGGCAGGCCCGAATGCTGGAACGCGAGTGCGGTCGGGCACCCGTGGTGCTGCTGGACGATGTCGTCTCCGAACTGGACCGGGAGGCGGTGGAGGGGCTGATGGCCGGACTGAGGGAGTCCGGTTGGCAGATCCTGGTGACGGCCGTGGAGGATGCGGTGCCGGGGCTGGTCGGAGCGGACGCGGGCGAATTGTTCCACGTGAAACATGGCCGCGTGACACCGGCCAACCCCGCCTGATCGCTCTTTCTTTCCCGAATCCCGCCTGCCCCGACGCTCCTGTAGCCTCTCGAAGCCCGCCCACCGGTTGCCCCCGTCTTTGCGCTATACTGGCGTGTCTGCAACTCGCCGGATGACCACCTGCATGTCCGATATCGAATCCCAAGATCCCTCCGCCTACGATTCTTCCCAGATCCGTGTCCTCAAGGGTCTCGATGCCGTGCGCAAGAGACCCGGGATGTATATCGGCGACACCGATGACGGGACGGGCCTGCACCACATGGTCTTCGAGGTCGTCGATAACTCCATCGACGAGGCCCTGGCCGGTTACTGCGACAGCATCGAAGTCACGATCCACGAGGACAACGCGGTCTCCGTCAGCGACAACGGCCGTGGTATCCCGGTGGATATCCACGAGGAAGAAGGCACGTCGGCGGCCGAGGTTATCCTCACTGTCCTGCACGCCGGCGGGAAGTTCGACAACAACTCGTACAAGGTCTCCGGCGGGCTCCACGGCGTGGGTGTCTCGGTCGTGAACGCCCTGTCGGAAGAGCTGCGCCTCGAGATCCATCGCGACGGCAAGCGCCACGAACAGACGTATCACCTCGGGGTTCCCGCCGCACCGCTGGCCGAGGCCGGCACGACCGACCGTCACGGCACCCGCGTGTGGTTCCGACCCAGCCCCGAGATCTTTACCGATATCAACTTTCACTACGAGGTGCTGGCCAAGCGTCTGCGCGAACTGTCGTTCCTGAACTCCGGGGTCCGCATCACCTTGCGCGACCATCGCGACAACCGCGAGGAGACGTTCGTCTTCGAGGGCGGGATTCGGGCCTTCGTCGAGCATCTCAACCAGAAGAAGACCGCGTTGCATCCCACCGTGGTCTATGCCGACCAGATGCGGGATGACTATGCGGTCGAGGTGGCGCTGCAGTGGAATGACTCCTACCAGGAGAATATCTTCTGCTATACCAACAACATCCCGCAGCGCGATGGTGGCTCCCACATGGCGGGCTTCCGCGCGGCGCTGACGCGAACCATCAACCAGTACCTGGAGACCGAAGGCCTCATCAAGAAGGCTAAGGTGGCCACGGCGGGCGACGACATGCGCGAGGGCCTCACGGCCGTGCTGTCGGTGAAGGTGCCTGATCCGAAGTTCTCCTCCCAGACCAAGGACAAGCTGGTCTCCTCGGAGGTCAAGCCGATTGTGGAGAGTGTGCTGTCGGACGCCCTCAACAACTTCCTGCTGGAGAATCCGCAGGAGGCCAAGGCGATTACGGAGAAGGTCCTGGACGCCGCGCGTGCTCGCGAGGCCGCCCGCAAGGCCCGCGAGGTGACCCGCCGCAAGGGGGCCCTGGATATCGCCGGGCTCCCCGGCAAGCTGGCCGACTGCCAGGAGAAGGATCCGGCGCAGTCCGAGCTCTACCTGGTGGAGGGCGACTCCGCGGGCGGATCGGCCAAGCAGGGGCGGGACCGTCATTTCCAGGCCATTCTGCCGCTGAAGGGCAAGATCCTGAATGTCGAACGGGCGCGTTTTGACCGCATGCTCGGCTCGGCCGAGGTCGGGACCCTGATTACCGCTTTGGGCTGCGGTATCGGCAAGGAAGAGTACGACCCGGACAAGCTGCGCTACCACCGCATCATCATCATGACGGATGCCGACGTGGACGGTTCCCATATCCGAACCCTTCTGCTCACGTTCTTCTTCCGCCAGATGCCGGAGCTGATCGAACGAGGCCATGTCTATATCGCTCAGCCACCGCTGTACAAGATCAAGCGTGGCAAGCGCGAACAATACGTGCGCGACGAGGCCGAGATGGGCGAGATCGTGATCTCTCTGGCCCTGGATGGTGCCGCGCTCTATCCCAGCCCGGATGCCCCGCCCATTACCGGCGAGGCCTTCGAGGATCTGGTGAAGGGCTACCAGAAAGCCGCCCGCGCGGTCGAGCGCCTGGGCCGCATGTACGACCCGCGCATCCTCTGGGCGATGCTCGAGGCCGACGCCATACCGGAGCCGCGTAGCGTCACCAATCCGGAGGTGCAGGCCTGGTTCGGCCGCATCCTCGAGGGGCTCTCCAGCGACAAGGCCGGCGCGACGCGCTACAGCCTGGGGGCGGTGACCGACCGCGACGGCCATGCCCAACTGAGCCTGGACCGGATCGAGCACGGCGCGGCCCTGTCCCAGTACATCAACGACGATACGCTCGCCTCGCGTGATTTCCAGGCTGTGCTGGACCTTTCCGCCCGACTCAATGCGTTGCTGGACGAAGGCGCCTACATGAAGCGTGGCGAGCGGGTCCACCTGATCGAGGGATTCTCGGAAGCCATGGAATGGCTCCTGCACGAAGGCCGCCGCGGCCTGGCCACCCAGCGATACAAGGGTCTGGGCGAGATGAACCCGGACCAGCTGTGGGAAACCACCATGAACCCCGAGTCCCGCCGCCTCCTGCAGGTGCGCGTGGAGGACGCGATCCGGGCCGACGAGATCTTCACCACCCTGATGGGGGACCAGGTCGAACCCCGACGCGACTTCATCGAGACACGGGCGCTGAGCGCGGAGAACGTCGATATCTGACGGGCCCCGCCTCGCCCCGAATGTAGCCCCTGCGCATGGAGGTCCTGGCTGTCATCCTCACGCTGGTGGTCCTGAGCCTCGTCGGCTTCCGGCTGCACACCCACCTGGCGATCCACGAACGCCGGGTGGTCTCCGCCTGGGATCGGCTCGACACGTTGCTCACGCAACGCAACGGCCTGCTGCACATGATCGGCTTGGCCCAGCCCGATCCGCTCGTCGAGGTCCAGACCGCCGTCCGCGACCAGGAGGCCGCCCGACGTCGCGGGGATCTCCCCGCGCTGGCCCGAACCGAGCGCAGCATTCGAGCCACGTGGGACTCCTATCTATATGAATTATCAAAAGAAAACGAGTTACCGCCGGCGGTTGTCGGGCGCACACCGGAACGCGTTGCGGCCCTGGATCAGGCCATCACTGACGCCCTCGCGCGATACAACGCCGCGGTAGCCGACTTTTCCGCCATGCGCAGGCACTGGGCCTTGGGCCCCCTGGCGCGCCTCGCGGGCTATCGAGCCTTCGCTCCCATCGGCCCGCCGCCCGACTCGTCATCCTGAATCGGGACGCAAACCCCAGGGGGAACACCCTCCCGGGGATGCGGTCCGAATGGCATAATCCGCAGGCACTCGCGCCCGCGTGCCATGACCGGTTCGCGCGACCCTGGCTCACCCGACCCCTGGAGAGACCGTGTCCAATCCCCTGCTGCAGACCGACCGGCTGCCCGCCTTCCGCTCCATCGAACCCGAACACGTGCTGCCGGCGGTGGAAACCGTGCTGGTCGAGAATCGAACCGAGATCGACCGTCTCGTGGAATCGGCTGGTGACCGCCCAAGCTGGGATTCGCTGATCCGACCGCTGCAGGAACTGGACGCCCGTCTGGACGCTGTCTGGTCCCCGGTCGGCCACCTGAACGCCGTGATGAACGGCGCCGCGATCCGCGAGGCCTACAACGCCAGCCTGCCCCTGCTTTCCGACTATGGCAGCTGGGTTTCGCAGCATCAGGGACTGTACCGCGCCGTCCGTGCCCTGGCCGACAGCGACGAATATGGAGATCTCCCGGCCCCCCGGCGCAAGGTCCTGGACGACATGCTGCGCGATTTTCATCTCAGCGGCGTGGACCTTCCCGAGCCCCAGCGCGACCGACTGCGCGCGATCAACGCCCGGTTGTCCGAGCTCACTGCTCGTTTCGAGGAGAATGTGCTCGATGCCACCCAGGCTTGGACCTGGCAGACCGATGATCCCGCGGCCCTGGCGGGCATCCCCGAGTCGGATCGTGCCATGCTGGTCCAGAACGCCCGTGACCATGATCAGTCGGGCTTCGTCGTCACCCTCGACATCCCGAGTTACCTCGCGGTGATGACCCATGCCGAGGATCGCGATCTGCGTTACCGGGTTTATGAGGCCTTCACCACGCGAGCCTCCGATCGCGGGCCGGGGGCCGGCAACTATGACAACTCCGAGATCATGGTCGAGATCCTGCAGCTGCGCGCCGAAAAGGCAGGCCTGACGGGCTTCGCCCACTATGCCGAGCGTTCGCTGGCGACCAAGATGGCCACCAGCGCCGAACAGGTCGAAGGGTTCCTGCTGGATCTTGCCCACCGCGCACGCCCCCGGGCGGAACGCGACCTCACGGAATTGCAGAGCTTTGCGCGGGACGAGCTCGATCTGGAGACCCTGGAGGCCTGGGACATGGCCTTCGCCGCGGAGAAGATGCGCGAACGGCGCCTGGGCCTGAGCCAGGAGATGCTGAAGCCCTATTTCCCCGCCGACCAGGCCGTGAACGGCCTGTTCGGCCTGGTCCAGCGCCTGTTCCAGGTCCGCTTCGAGCCTGACGACAGCGTCGAGACCTGGCATGATGATGTCCGCTTCTACCGTATTTTTGACGCGAAAGGCGCGGAACGCGCCGGCTTCTACTTCGATCTCTACGCCCGCAAGAACAAGCGCGGGGGCGCCTGGATGGATGTCTGCCGCAACCGCTTTGTCTCGGGTGATCGCGCCCAACTGCCGGTCGCGTACATGACCTGCAACTCCACTCCCCCGGTGGACGGCAAGGCCGCCCTGTTCACCCATGACGAGGTGATCACCCTGTTCCACGAATTCGGGCATGGACTCCACCACATGCTGACCCGCGTCGACGAACCGGACATCGCCGGCATCAACGGGGTCGAGTGGGATGCGGTGGAACTCCCCAGCCAGTTCATGGAGAACTGGTGCTGGGAGCGCGAGGCCCTGGACCTGTTTGCCCGTCACCACGAGACCGGGGAGGCGATGCCCGAGGACCTCTACCAGCGTCTTCTGGGCACGCGTCACTTCCATGCCGCCCTGCAGCTGCTGCGCCAGGTCGAGTTTTCCCTGTTCGATATGCGCCTGCACGCCGGTCCGCCCCCGGGCGACGCGGCCGCCATCCAGCACCTGCTGGAGGCGGTTCGGGAAGAGATCGCGGTGGTGCATCCGCCGGAATTCAACCGCTTCGCCCACGGCTTTGGCCACATCTTCGCCGGCGGCTATGCCGCCGGCTATTACAGCTACAAGTGGGCCGAGGTCCTGTCCGCGGACGCCTTTGGCCGCTTCGAGGAAGAGGGCCTGTTCTCCCCGGAAGTCGGCGCCGCCTACCTGCACGAGATCCTCGAGGCGGGAGCCTCACGGCCCGCCGCTGATTCCTTCCGGGCGTTCCGGGGTCGTGATCCCGAGATCGATGCCCTGTTGCGCCACAGCGGCCTGGAGGACGCCGCGTGAAGATCGCCAGCTGGAACGTCAATTCGCTGAAGGTGCGCCTGCCGCAGGTGCTCGAGTGGCTCTCGAGCTCGCGCACCGACATCCTGGCGCTGCAGGAAACCAAGCTGACCGACGAGAACTTCCCCGTGGCCGCCATTCAGGATGCCGGCTACCAGGTGGTGTACTCGGGCCAGAAGACCTACAACGGCGTGGCGATCCTGTCGCGCACCGAGGCGACCGAGGTCGTCACCGATCCGCCCGGGCTCGAGGATGCCCAGCGCCGTATCCTGGCCGCCACCATCGGCGACATCCGCGTGGTCAACCTGTACGTGGTCAATGGCGAGAACGTCGGCACCGAGAAATACGCCTACAAGCTCGACTGGCTGGCACGCATGCGCGACTGGCTGGCCGACGAGATCGCCCGGCATCCGAATCTGGTGGTTCTGGGCGACTTCAACATTGCCCCCGACGATCGTGATGTCCACGACCCCGAGGCCTGGCACGAACGCATCCTCTGCTCCACGCCCGAACGCGAGGCCCTGGCGGCGCTCACCGGTCTGGGCCTGGTCGATACCTTCCGCGCCTTCGACCAGCCGGAGGCGGAGTTCTCCTGGTTCGACTATCGCGCCGCGTCGTTCCGCCGCAACCGCGGCCTGCGCATCGACCTGGTCCTGGCCAGCGCGCCACTGCAGGCGCGCCTGCAGGCCGCCGGCATCGATCGCGAACCGCGCTCCTGGGAGCGTCCTTCCGACCATGCCCCGGTCTGGGCGGAATTCTCCGACTAGCCGAGACCCCTCACCGGCCCGCCTGACCACTGGGAGCGACCCGTGAAGTACAAGGATCTGCGTGATTTCATCGACGGCCTCGAACAGCGCGGCGAGCTGCGTCGCATCACCCGCGAGGTGGACCCGAACCTCGAGATGACCGAGATCGCCGACCGCGTCTTGCGCGCCGGCGGCCCGGCCTTGTTGTTCGAGAACCCCACCGGATCCGACATCCCGGTTCTGGCCAATCTCTTCGGTACTCCCGAGCGGGTGGCCATGGGTATGGGCGAGGACTCGGTCGAGGCTTTGCGTGAGGTGGGACGTCTGCTCGCCTTCCTCAAACAGCCGGATCCGCCCAAGGGGTTGAAGGCCGCCTGGGAGCAGTTGCCGGTCTTCCGCAAGGTCCTGGACATGGCCCCGAAGAAGACCCGCGGGGCCGCCTGCCAGCGCCATGTGATCGAAGGCGACGCGGTCGACCTGTCGACCCTCCCGGTGCAGACCTGCTGGCCCGGGGACGCCGGGCCACTGATCACCTGGGGCCTGGTGGTCACGCGCGGCCCCGAGAAGTCACGCCAGAACCTGGGCATCTATCGCCAGCAGGTGATCGGTCGCAACCGGTTGATCATGCGCTGGTTGTCGCATCGTGGCGGCGCGCTGGATTTCCAGGAGTGGACCCGCGCCCATCCCGGCGAGCCGTTTCCGATTGCCGTAGCCCTGGGCGCCGACCCCGCTACCATCCTCGGCGCCGTGACCCCGGTGCCCGACACCCTGTCGGAATATGCCTTTGCCGGCCTGCTGCGTGGCAGCCGTACGGAGGTTACCCGTTGCATGGGTTCGGACCTCGAGGTGCCGGCGTCGGCCGAGTTCGTGCTGGAGGGGCATATCCACCCGGGCGACACCGCGCCCGAAGGCCCGTTCGGCGACCATACCGGCTACTACAACGAGGTCGACGAGTTCCCGGTGTTCACCATTGACCGGATTACCCACCGCGACGACCCGATCTATCACTCCACCTACACCGGCCGCCCCCCGGATGAACCCGCCGTCCTCGGCGTGGCCCTGAACGAGGTCTTTATCCCGATCCTGCAGAAGCAGTTCCCGGAGATCGTGGACTTCTACCTGCCCCCCGAGGGTTGCTCCTACCGCCTTGCCGTGGTCTCCATGCGCAAGCAGTACCCGGGCCATGCCAAGCGCGTGATGATGGGCGTGTGGTCGTTCCTGCGTCAGTTCATGTACACCAAATTCGTGATCGTGGTCGATGACGATGTGAACACCCGCGAATGGAATGACGTGATCTGGGCCATCACCACGCGCATGGACCCGGCGCGGGATACCACGCTGGTCGAAAACACCCCGATCGACTACCTGGACTTCGCCTCCCCGGTGTCCGGGCTCGGATCGAAGATGGGCATGGACGCCACCTCCAAGTGGCCGGGCGAGACGGATCGCGAATGGGGGCGGCCAATCGCCATGGACGAGGCGGTGAAACGCCGGGTTGACGAGATCTGGGATGACCTGGGGTTATGACGCGTGAGCCGCCGCGCTGTCCGGGCCGGTGGCTGGCTGCTGCCGGGCGTGCTGCTGGCTCTGGCCGGCTGTGCCGCCGTCCCGGAGCGTGACTCGATGCGGGCGGACTCAACCTCTGCCGAGCAAACCCCCACCGCGACCGCGATTGCGCCCGACCGCATCCGCCACTGGCCGGCCGATGCCCCGGCCGCGGTCGTGATCGCCCTGCACAGCTTCCGCGACCATGCCGGGGCGTATGCCTCCCTCGGTCCGTGGCTGGCCGAACGCGGGTACAGCGTTCACGCCCTGGATCAGCGCGGGCATGGCGCCAGCGAGCCGCATGGGCGCTGGCCCGGGATGCAGCCCGTGATCGAGGATGTGGTTGCGATGGTCCATGCCGCCCGCGCGGAGGATCCGGACCGGCCCGTCTTCCTGATGGGGGAGAGCATGGGGGGCTCGGCCGCACTGGCGAGCCTCGCGACGTATCCGGAACTCGATGTCGCCGGCGTGATCGCGGTGGCCCCGGGCCTGCGTGGCGGCATACCCGCGCGCGGGTTTTGGGACGCCGCGGTGCGCACCGGCGAGACCCTGGCCGGAGGCCTGACGCTCACCATCGACCCCGACTACGCCGACAGCCTGGATCCCGCCGCGGTGGAGCGATTCGCCAACGACCCGCAGGTCATCCGTCGAGTGCGGTTGGATACCTATGCCGGCGTGGTCTGGCTCGCGCAGTACGCCACCGATTACATCCACCACGTGACGGTCCCGGTAGTCTATTTGTGGGGCGAGCAGGACGGGACAATCCTGAAACCCTCGGTATGCGCCGCCGCCCGCGCGCACCCCGGGCATCGGGCGGAGGTCTGGACCGAACCGCACTGGCCGCACCTGCTCCTGCACGCCCCGGACTGGCCGACCACCGCCACCCGTCTGGTCGACTGGATGCAGCGGGTGACGGACGACGCACCGGGCCCGCGGGTTGCGCGGGCTCCCGCCGCCTGCGACTAGTCGCCCAGGTGGGCGCCATCCTCCGGCGCCGCCGACCAGGTCGCAATATCGCGGCCCATCGCCTGCACCGTGCGGCCGAGCACCGAGCACGACCCCTTGAAGCCTCCAAACGCACCGCCACCGGAGAAGCGCCGCGAGGTAAAGCTGGCCTCTTCCTCACCATCGCTGTAGAGCGTGCCGGCGGCCTCGGTGACCTTGCGATGGCCGATCCAGGCATTGCCGCCACTGACCGCGTCGGTCAGTTCCACCACCAGTACCTGACCCCCGGCGGAGGGGTCGACGCTCGCCTCGCGTTCGAAGCGCAGGCCCTGGTCGGCGCCATAGTGGGCGATGAACTCGGAGAACTGTTCCTCCAGGTTGCACTCCTGACGGATATTGCTGGCGATGGTGGCATCGGCACTGTATGGCACCGAATGGGCGACCCGGATCACCGGTGCGTCCGCCGGGACATCCGCGGTCGCGGCCGGGGCGTCGGCCTCGGCCTCCGCCGCGCGGTCGCTGGAATCGGTGGAACGGGTTTCGTTGGAGGCACAGCCTGTCGCGAGCAGCAGGCCGGCCCCGGCCGCAATCAGCAAATGACGCATGGCATTCCCTTGTCGTTTTTGTGGAACGTATCCGATTCTGCCCAACCCGCTCGCGGGGCGAAACCCCCAGGGCTGGTTTCCGCGAGATCTCCAACCGGGCCACCCGGCGGGATTGCGGTTGCTTGCGTTCCGCTTGCTACTGGCGAGAATGATCGGCTTTCCGCGACCGGGGGTTTCCATGGCGTTCGATGTCACCATTCAGCCCAGTGGCCACGTGTTCGAGGTCGAGGACGACGAGACCGTCCTCGAGGCCGCCCTGCGCCAGGGCTATGCGTTTCCCTACGGCTGCCGCAATGGCGCCTGCGGCTCCTGCAAGGGGCGGGTCCTGCAGGGCGAAGTCGATCACGGACCGACCCGGCCGCAGGGCATCACCGACGCCGAACTGGCCGACGGCATGGCCCTGTTCTGCCAGGCCGTGCCGGTCGACGATCTGGAGATCGAGGTGCGCGAGATCGGCGCCGCCCGGGATATCGTCGTCAAGACCCTGCCATGCCGTGTGGCGGAGCTGAATCGCCTCGCGGACGATGTGATGGAGCTGCGCCTGCAGCTACCGGCCACCGAACGCCTGCAGTTCCTGGCCGGGCAGTACCTGGACGTGCTGCTGAAGGGCGGCGACCGCCGCAGCTACTCGCTCGCCAACGCCCCGCATGACGATGCCCAGCTGGTTCTACACGTGCGGCAGATGCCGGGCGGGCGTTTCTCCACCATGGTGTTCGAGGAGCTCAAGCCCAAGGCCCTGCTGCGCATCGAGGGCCCGCTCGGCAGTTTCTTCGTCGACGAGGAATCGCCGCGGCCGCGCCTGTTCGTCGGCGGCGGCACCGGTTTCGGACCGCTGAAGGGTATGTTGGATCACCTGGCCGCGGAGGGGCTGGATCGGCCGCACCACCTGTTCTGGGGCGCGCGCGGGGCGGAAGGCATCTATGCCCCGGACTGGCTCACCCGAATGACGGACGAGCACGCCGAGTATTTCCGCTTCACGCCGGTCCTGTCCGATACCCCGGCCGAGACGGCCGCCGGTTTTGCCGCGGTCAGCGGCTGGCCGCACGACGCGGTGCTCGCCGAATATCCGGACCTGTCCGGCTTCGACGTCTACATGGCCGGGCCTCCGGCCATGATCCACGCCGCCCGCGAGGCCTTCCGCGCCGCGGGCCTGCCGCCGGAGCAGCTCTACTACGACAGCTTCGAACCGGCCACCCCGGCCGAGTAAACCCGCCGGCGTTCGCAGGGCTTGTTCACCACGAAGCGCACGAAGGCACGAAGAAATTCAAGGGCGAAAAGCCTGAACAGGAAGACGCGAAGACAGGAAGATTTCTTGGGGGCATCAGAGAGTTCCCTGACGCTGGTGCTTGCAAGGCGTTGATCGTTTGGTCAACGCCCAAGCTGTAGAACCTTCCGATCTTCCAGTCTTCCTGTGAAAGGCTCTTGTCGTGGTGGATGATCAGGTGCGGTTCGTGCGTAGTTGGTCTGCCAGGCGGTGGACGGCGGCCAGCATGGCGGTGTCGGTGGGGTCCTCGGCGGTTTCCACCGCGGCCTTGAAGCCGAGTTCCCGCGCGATCTCGGCGATGCGCTCGCTGCCGACCACCAGCGGGGTCTTGCGCAGCCACATGCGGCCCAGCTTGCCGACCATCTCGTAGAGGTTGCGCAGGCCCTCGCCACTGGTGATGGTGATGATGTCGATTTGCCCGCGCGAGAAGGAATACATCAGTTCGCCGGTATCGCCCTCGGGGCGTCCGCGGCGGTAGGCCTCGGCAAAGGTCACCTCGGCGCCGCGTTCCTTCAGCGTGTCGCCCAGCAGCTCGCGCCCGCCGTCCCCGCGGAAGATCACCACGCGCTTGCCGGCCACGTTCTGCATGGCCTCCTGCGCCAACAGCGCCTCGCTGTCGAAACGCCGCGGGGGCAGGATATCCGCCGGGCGACCGAAGCCCTTCAGCTCCTGCGCGGTGCGGTTGCCGATGGCGGCGATCTGCGTGGTCGCGGGCCAGTCGCGTTCCGCCAGTGCCAGGTTGAGTACGCGCTGCACCGCGTTCGGGCTGATGAACACCGCGATGTCGAAGCGGTCCAGCCGCTCCAGGATCTCGCGCAGGTTGGTGGGGTCGCTGGGGGCCAGGATCTCCAGCACGGGGAAACGGATCACCGTTGCGGCCTCCGCCGCCAGCGCCTCGCAAAAGGGCTCGGCCTGGGCGGCCGGGCGGGTCACCAGGATGCCGAGGCCGGCCAGCGGACCCTGACCCTCGGTGGCCACGGCGTTCTCGTCTGCGGATGCGGTCATGCGTCTACCCCTTCGTGTCCTGGCCGTGTTCGCGGTGGGCGGCCGCGAGCAGTTCACCCGCCCCCAGTTCCAGCAGCATGTCCGCGAGGCGAATCCCCAGGGCTTCGGCCTCGCCGCGCGGCCCGTTTACCTGGCGGCGCAGCAGGCGGCTGCCATCCACCGCGCCCACCAGTCCGTCCAGGTGCAGCTGGTCACCGTCCAGCGTGGCATGGGCCGCCAGCGGCACCTGGCAGCCGCCCTCCAGACGGCGGTTGAAGGCGCGTTCGGCACGCACGCGGTCGGCGGTGTCGGGGTCGTTGAGAGGCGCAATCAGGTCGCCGATCGCGCGGTCGCCCGCGCGGCATTCGATGGCGATGGCCCCCTGGCCGACCGCCGGGAGGCTGACGTCCGGCTCCAGGCAGGAGCGGATGCGTTCGTCGAACCCGAGGCGCTTGAGCCCGGCCGCGGCCAGCAGGATCGCGTCGTACTCGCCGGCATCCAGCTTGCCCAGGCGCGTGTTCACGTTGCCGCGCAGGTCGCGTACCTCCAGGTCCGGCCGCCGGGCCCGCAGCTGGCACTGGCGGCGCAGGCTGGAGGAGCCCACCCGCGCACCTTGCGGCAGCTCGTCGACATGGGCGTAGCGGTTGGACACGAACGCATCATGCGGGTCTTCGCGGTCCAGGATCACGGGGAGTTCCAGCTGCTCCGGGAGCTCCATCGGCACGTCCTTCACCGAGTGCACCGCGATGTCGGCGCGGTCCTCCAACAGCGCGATCTCCAGCTCCTTCACGAACAGCCCCTTGCCGCCGATCCGGGCCAGCGGCGAGTCCAGCACGCGGTCGCCCTGGGTGGTCATGCCGACCAGTTCGACCGGGCGCTCGGGTTCGCGGGCGCGCAGGCGGGCGGCGACATGTTCCGCCTGCCACATGGCAAGCGGGCTCTTTCGGGTGGCGATGCGTACAGGCTTCATGGGTTGTCCGGGCGAGCCACGGCGCGGGCGGCCGGGCGTTCAAAACGCACTAGTATAACGATCATGGCGGTCGGCCCCGAATCCCGCGCGTTTCCCTGGCCTTGATCCGCCGGACGTCCGGGGCGGGCCAGGTAGTCAGGTGCCGTTGCGCAGGTACTCGCGCACCCGTGGGAGCTGGCGGCGGCTGATCGGCATCGGGTCCAGGTCGTCGTGGAACAACAGGCGGTTGTCGGTAGGTCCGAGGGTTTCGATCCCCTTGATCGACGCCTTCACCGCCAGGCAGCCGCGGTGCACCCGCAACAGCGCCGGGCCGTAGAGACTCTCCAGATCCCGCAGGCGGCCATCCACAAAACCCGCCAGGCGCGCGGAACGCGCCATCACGTAGCCGCCCTCGGCGATGAAGATATCGACCCGCTCCAGCGGGACGCGCTCCTCGCGCCGACCCACCGTGATATGCACCTCGTTGGGAAAGGTTTCGACCCGCCCCTGCTTCTGTTGCACCGCGCGCTGCAGCGCCTGTTCCAGCCGTTCGCGGCGTACCGGCTTCAGCACATAGTCGCGCACCCCCGCCTCGAAGGCCTCCAGCGGGAAGCGATCATGGGCGGTGACCAGGATCACGGTCAGCCCCGGGTCGGCGGCATGCAGGCGCCGCGCGAGCTCCAGCCCGGTTTCGCCGGGCATATCGATATCGAGCAGCAGGGCATCCGGCGTGTGCTCTCGCAGGCGCGTCTCGACCTCACCGGCGTGCGCGGCCTCTGCCACCACCCGATGCCCCAGCTCCCGGGCCAGGGCGCTCAGGCGCTGGCGGGCGATGGGTTCATCGTCGGCGACTAGCAAGTCCAGTGGGCGGTCGTTCATGGGGTTCCCTCCCGGGTCGCGAGGGGCAGCCGGATGCGGACCTCGAACG
Source organism: Thioalkalivibrio sp. ALE17 (assembly GCF_000425605.1). Classification (NCBI taxonomy): domain Bacteria; kingdom Pseudomonadati; phylum Pseudomonadota; class Gammaproteobacteria; order Chromatiales; family Ectothiorhodospiraceae; genus Thioalkalivibrio; species Thioalkalivibrio sp. ALE17. Next base: position 105,031 of record NZ_AUDT01000008.1, on the reverse strand, counting down.
CCCCGTCGCCCCCGTCGGTTTCGAAGTGTACCCGCTCGCCGAAGGCGTGCTGCAGCCGCAGCCGCACGGCCTCGGTGCCGGTCCCGGTACCCTCGCCGCGGGCCTGCGCGTCCACGCTGTTACCGAGGATCAGCGTCACGCGGCCCGAATCCATGCGGCAGCGTACCCAGATGCGGCCCGCTCCGCGCGCCGGGGCGATCCCGTGCTGGATGGCGTTCTCCGCGAGCGGCTGCAGGAACAGCGTGGGCACCAGCACGTCCAGTCCGGCATGGTCGGGACAGTCCCAGTCCAGTTCCAGGCGTTCGCCGAAGCGGGTCTGCTCGATCCCGAGGAAGGCGCGGACCAGCTCCAGCTCCTCGCGCAGCGAGTGGCGGTCCCCGGTTGCGAAGGTGGCGCGGAACAGGTCCGCCAGATCCAGGGTGATCTGCTCCGCCCGTTCCGGGTCACTGCGGCACAGGCCGGCGATGGTGTTCATGCTGTTGTAGAGAAAGTGCGGGCGCAGGCGGGCGCGCATCGCCTGTTCGCGGGCCGCGGCCACGGCCCGGGTCTCGCGCTGCCAGGCCGCCTGCAGGTAGAGGTAGTGCATCGCCACCAGGCTGAGGATGGTCGCCACACCGATCACCGGCCAGCGCAGGGCCGGGTCGGCCAGCACCAGCTCCTCCGCCAGACCATAGACGATGGCCGTGTTGGCGATGGGCACCAGCGGCGGCAGCACGATCTGGGCGATCAGGGGGAGCCGGTGCAGCGGGCGCTTCAGGGCGCACAGGATCAGAAGGCTGGTTAGCGCCACCCAGAAGATAAACAGCGCGTGCAGCGCCAGGGCCGACAGCCAGTCCTGCCCCCCGCCGCGCAGCAGCGCGATCGCCAGCGCCAGCAGCACGGCCACCATCAGCACGCGCAGCAGCGTCTCGGCGCTGCAGAAGTCCGGCAGCGGCGACAGCTCCCCGTTGGTCTGCCTGGCGGAGTCCCCCTGGGCCATGCGTCAGTTGCTCCCCTGGTACCGGGCCTCGTTCCGGGGACGTGGTCGTGCCATGTTCACCCCCCCTTTGTGCCCGTATACTTCCGTGTCTTTCCAAGTCCCTTCAGGAAGCACCATGACGCAGGATTCCCCGCACGACAAGCCAGCCGCCACACCCGCCGCCTCCGGCGAGGCCAAGCTGTGGGGCGGACGCTTCTCCGAGCCGACCGATGCCTTCGTCGAGCGCTTCACCGCCTCGGTGGATTTCGACCGCCGTCTGTATCGCGAGGACATCCAGGGCTCCCAGGCCCATGCACGCATGCTGGCGAAGGTCGGGGTGCTGACCGACGCCGAGGCCGCGCAGATCCTCGAGGGGCTGGACGCGATCCGCGACGAGATCGCCGCCGGTGCGTTCGACTGGCAGGTCGGGCGCGAGGACGTGCACATGAACATCGAGGCACGGCTGATCGAGCGCATCGGTGACGTCGGCAAGAAGCTGCACACCGGGCGCTCGCGCAATGACCAGATCGCCACCGACATCCGGCTGTGGCTGCGTGCGAGCATCGACGACATCCTGCGCCTGATCCGCGGCTACCAGGACGGTCTGGTCGCCCTGGCCGAACGCGAGGCGGAGACGGTGATGCCGGGCTTCACCCACCTGCAGACCGCGCAGCCGGTCACCTTCGGCCACCACATGCTGGCCTGGTACGAGATGCTGGAGCGCGATGCCGAGCGCCTGCGTGACGCGCGTCGTCGGGTGAACATCCTGCCGCTGGGCGCGGCCGCGCTGGCCGGTACGCCGTATCCGCTGGATCGCGAATACACGGCCGACTTGCTGGGCTTTGATGGCGTGACCCGCAACTCCCTGGACGCCGTCTCCGATCGTGATTTCGCCATCGAATTCACCGCGGCCGCGGCGACCCTGATGATGCACCTGTCGCGCCAGGCCGAGGAGCTGGTGCTGTGGACCAGCGCCCAGTTCGCCTTCATCGAGCTACCGGACCGCTACTGCACCGGTTCCTCGATCATGCCGCAGAAGAAGAACCCGGACGTGCCGGAGCTGGTGCGCGGAAAGACCGGCCGCGTCTATGGCCACCTGATGTCCCTGCTGACCCTGATGAAGAGCCAGCCGCTGGCCTACAACAAGGACAACCAGGAGGACAAGGAGCCTTTGTTCGACACCGTCGATACCCTGCTCGGGTCGCTGCGCGCCTTCGGCGACATGGTGCCGAACCTCGAGGTGCGGCGGGAGAATACCCTGGCCGCGACCCGCAAGGGCTTTGCCACCGCGACCGACCTGGCGGACTACCTGGTCGGACGGGGCGTGGCCTTCCGCGACGCCCACGAGGTGGTCGGCCGGGCGGTGCGCATCGCCCAGGAACGCGGGGTGGATCTGGCGGAGCTGCCGCTGGCAGAGCTGCAGGCGATCAGCCCGGCGGTGGGCGAGGATGTCTTCGCGGTGCTGACGCCGGAGGGCTCGGCGGCGGCGCGCAACCTCACCGGGGGGACCGCCCCGGACCAGGTCCGCCGCCAGGCCGCAGCGGCGCGCGAACACCTGGCCGCGCTGGCCCGCGCGGATACCTGACGCAGAGGGCCTTGCCGGACGGACACGGGGAGAGCGCGACCCCGTTCGCCGCGAGCCTTACCTGCGATCCAGCGTGGACTCCAGCACTTCCCAGTGCACGTTGCCGTGGACGACCTCGTAGGCCAGCAGCAACTGGCCATGCGCGGAGTCACCCTCGAAGTTCGCCAGCACCCATTGGTGGTTGAGTACGTGGATGCCGTCGCGGCGGAAGGCGTATTCCTCGCCCGCCGGGGCCTCGTGGGGGATCAGGTCGGTCTGCGGCATCAGGTCGTCGGCCAGGCGCTCATTCGGGCGCACCATGCCGCGGCGTTGCAGGTCCTGGATGTGGGCGTTGGTCAGACCCAGTTCCACCGGGCGCGGGACTTCGTGGCGGGTGTACTGCTGCAGTTGCATCTGCGCCTGCAGCAGGTCGCGGTTGGCCTCCGACAGATCCTGTTCCAGACCGTTGCCGCGGGCGATGTAGATCGCCAGCACGACCACGAAGAACAGCATGAAGCCGAGCCACACCAGGCGTTCGCTGGTCTTCAGGTTCTGCGGCTTGGGGTTGTCTTGTTCGGACACGGGGCTTGCCTCCGGGATGCATGCGGACGGCCGGTGGCCACGGGCCCCGGCCGGGGAATGAACGTGCGACCGCCGTGGGTTCCTGAACCGGGGTCGTTGCGACGCGCATGATAACCCCTGACACCGCAACCTGCCGAGCTGCCCCATGTCGGTCCACGACCCTGCACAATCTGACCTCCCCGAAACGGAACTGGAGTGGATCAACCGCTTCGCCCGGTTGCCGGAGGCCTTTTATGACCGGCCCGCCCCGGCCCCGTTTCCCGGCGCCAACTGCCTGGCCGCAAGTCCCGACATGTGCGATCGCCTGGACCTGGACCCGGCCGCGTTGGAGCGCGATCCGTGGTTGGGGGCCTGTACCCGGGGGAGCGAGCTGCCGGGCGCCGAACCCCTGGCATCGGTGTATGCCGGTCATCAGTTCGGAGTATTCGTGCCACAGTTGGGGGATGGTCGCGCCAAGCTGCTCGGCGAGATCCGAACCGCCCGGGGCGAGACCTGGGAACTGCAGGTCAAGGGGGCTGGACCAACCCGGTACTCGCGAGGGGCGGACGGTCGTGCGGTTGTCAGGTCCTCGGTGCGCGAGTACCTGGTCTCCGAGGCGATGGCGGCGCTGGGTGTGCCTACCACGCGGGCCGTGGCGCTGTTTGGTTCCAGTCTGCGGGTCTATCGCGAGCGTATCGAACCGGGGGCCATCGTGCTGCGGGCGGCGCCGTCTTTCATCCGCTTCGGCCATTTCGAGTACTTCCACTACAACGGCTACAGCGCGCGCCTGCAGGAGCTGATCGACTATGCCCTGGCGCACGACTATCCGGAGCTGGTGGATGCCGAAGATCCGGTGGCTGCGATGCTGGAGGCGGTGATTGGACGCACCGCGGAGATGATCGCGGACTGGCAGGCCATCGGGTTTTGTCACGGGGTGATGAACACCGACAACATGAGTCTGGCCGGGCTGACCATCGACTATGGTCCGTTCGCCTTCATGGATGCCTTCGACCCCGGCTACATCTGCAACCACACCGACCAGGGCGGGCGCTACGCCTTCGATCAGCAGCCGCAGATCGCGCAGTGGAACCTGATCCGCCTGGCCGAGACCCTGGTGATTTACTTCGCCGACCCTACCCGGGAGGCGGCGATCGAGCGCGCCAAGGCCTTGCTGCAGGATTTCCAGCCGCAGTACCGCCGTGCCTGGCTCGCGCGCATGCGGGCGAAACTCGGCCTGCAGGCGGCGCAGGAAGGCGACGAGGCCCTGATCCAGGACCTGCTGGCCCGCATGGCGGCCGAGGGCGTGGACTACACCCGCTTTTTCCGCCAGTTGCCGGATCTGGAGCAGGCGGAGACGCGCGCGCAGCTGGAATCGGAACTGGAGGATCGGGACGCCTGGCAGGCATGGTGGTCGCGCTACCAGGCACGCCTGGCGCAGGAAGCCCGGGCGGCGGATGCGCGCCGGGCGGCGATGAACGCGGTCAACCCGAAGTACATCCTGCGCAACCACCTGGCGCAGGCCGCGATCGAGCGGGCCGAGGCCGGTGATCCCTCCGAGGTGCAGCGCCTGCAGCGGATTCTCGCCCGGCCGTTCGACGAGCAGCCCGAGTTCGAGGCCTATGCCGATCTGCCCCCGGCGTGGGCCAGCGGCATCCAGCTGAGTTGTTCGTCCTGACCGGACGGAATGCGTGCGGGGTGTGGAATGAATGCCCCGAGCTTACCCGAGGATGCCGCGCAGGATGTAGAAGTAGACCACCGCGAGGATGGCCCCGGCCGGCAGGGTCACGATCCAGGACAGGAAGATCATCCGCACCAGCCCCAGGTTGATCGCGGCGATCCCGCGCGCCAGGCCCACCCCGAGGATCGCGCCGACCAGGGTGTGCGTGGTGGAGATCGGCAAGCCGGTGCCCGAGGCCAGCACCACGGTCGCCGCCGCCGCGGCCGTGGCCGCATAGCCACGACTGGGCGTGAGCTGGGTGATGCCGGTGCCGACGGTCGCGATGACCTTGTGGCCGTAGGTGAACAGGCCGAAGACGATCCCGAACCCGCCCAGCAGCAGCACCCACATCGGCACGACCGTCTCGGTGCTCACATCGCCGGTCTGGATCACGTCCACGACCGCGGCTAGCGGCCCCACCGCATTGGCGACGTCGTTGGAGCCCAGGGCGAAGGCCATCGCGCAGCCGGTCACCACCATCTGGACGCCGAACACCTTCTCGACATTGGCAAAATGGGAGCCCTCTTCGCCCACGCCCGTGGGGTCGTCGAAGCGCAGGCGGCGGATCGCCATCATCCCGAGCACGACCACCACCGCGCTTACCAGGGTGGCGAAGCCATAGGCCTGCAGCGTCGTCAGGTCCAGCCCGACATGGGTCAGTCCCTTGAACATCGTGACCAGGGCGGTGACGAAGGCCGTCAGGAAGATGTACAGCGGGGCCCAGCGCTTGGCGTTCTTCAGCGGATCGACGGTGTCCAGGATCAGGATCTGCACACTGCGGAACAGGGCAAACGCAATCATGCCGCCGACCATGGGCGACACCACCCAGGACATCGCGATGGTCCCGACGCGCTCCCAGCGCACGACCTCGAAGCCCAGCCCGACCACGGCAAAACCGATGATGGCCCCGATGATCGAGTGGGTCGTGGAGACTGGCCAGCCGAAATAGGACGCGGCCAGGAGCCAGCTCCCGGCGGCCGCCAGGGCCGCCAGCATCCCGTACACGAGCAGTTCGGGGTTGTCCGCCATCAGGCTGGAGTCGACCATCCCGCTGCGGATGGTCTGGGTGACCTCGCCGCCGGCGAGCCAGGCCCCGGAGAATACGAAGATCGCGGCGACAAAGACCGCCTGGCGGATGGTCAGCGCGCGCGAGCCGACCGAGGTACCCATCGCATTGGCGACGTCATTGGCGCCGATGCCCCAGGCCATGAACAGGCCGAAGATCACTGCAAGGCCGAGCAACAGGGTGCTGTATTCCATGCGGTCCTCGGTTCCTTACTTGGTATGGCCTGTTACTTCGCCAGCATCAGTTGCAGGCGGCTGCCTACACGCTGGGCCAGGTCGGCCAGCTCGCCGATCGAGTCGATCACGCGGTACATGAAGATCACGTTAACCGGGGGCAGCTCCGCCTCCTGGGCGAACAGGATCTCGCGCACCTCGCGCTGGGCCTCGTCGGATTCGTGCTCGATCTGGTCCAGCTCGGTGAGGATGCCGTTGACGACCTCGACCTCGTGGCCGCGGAAACCCGCCTCCACCAGCTCGTCCAGTTCGTTGATTGCCCGACCGGCCTGATCGACCGCATCCACACTGCGGTCGAGGAAGCGCTTGATCGGTTCCCGCATGTTGTCGGGGAACTGCATCTGGCGGCCCAGCATCAGCCCGGCGATGTCCTTCGCCATGTTGGCGATGCGATCCTGGATCAGCAGGGTATCCAGCACGTCGCGGCGCGACATCGCCAGCATCATGCCCTTGGGCAGGTGCAGCCGCAGGTCCTTCTTCAGGCGGTCGGCCTCGCGCTCCAGCTTCGCGATCTTGCGCTGCTGCTCGCGCGCGGTCTCCCAGTCATCGCGCGCCATGGCCTCCATGAACGGGGGGAGCTCGGCGATGCAGGCGCGGATCTTCTCCATGTGCGCCTGCAGCGGGCGCACCGGGGAACGGCCAAACAACTCGAAGACGAAGTTCTTGGGGGACATGGCGGCGCGAAGGTTGTCACAAAGCCATAATCTAACGCAAAACACCGTGGCCCGCGCGGACTTGTTTCGTGTCGAGGCCGCCGTTCTGCGCTAGACTCGTGGATCAGAGCTGGGGGTGCCCGCCGTGGATGCGGGCTGAGAGAGTCCCCTTGAACCTGAACCGGTTAACACCGGCGGAGGGAAGCTCGGTCAACGGTCTGCTGTACCCGGGGTCCCTGCCCCCGCGATCGCCCTGCCCGCGCTCCCTTCGCCTCACGCGACAGCAGAGGTCCGATCATGAGCGCCATCCCCGAGTCGTTTGCCCGCAAGACCGCCGAGGTCTCCGCGGAGGTCACCCGCCCGTTCCCGAACTCCGAGAAGCGCTACGTCGAGGGGTCGCGCGCGGACATCCGCGTGCCGTATCGCGAGGTCGCGCAGACGCCGACGATGACCTCCGGCACGCCCGAGGAGAACCCGCCGATCCCGGTGTACGACACCTCCGGCCCCTACACCGACCCCGAGGCGAGCATCGACCTGCACCGGGGCCTGGCGGACCTGCGCGGCCCGTGGATCGACGAACGCGCGGACACCGAGTGGCTGGACGGCCCGAGTTCGGAGTACGGCCGCGCCCGCGCCGCCGACCCGGAGCTGGCCCGCCTGCGCTTCGAGCACATCCGCCCGCCGCGCCGCGCGAAGGCCGGCGCGAACGTCTCGCAGATGCACTACGCCCGGAAGGGCATCATTACCCCGGAAATGGAGTTCGTCGCGATCCGCGAGAACAACCGCCTCGAGGCGCTGCGCGCCGACCCGCGCTACCAGAAGTTGCTGCGGCAGCACGCCGGGGAGTCCTTCGGGGCCTCCATCCCCGAGGAGATTACCCCCGAGTTCGTGCGCGAGGAGATCGCCCGCGGCCGCGCGATTATCCCCGCCAACATCAACCACCCGGAACTCGAGCCGATGATCATCGGCCGCAACTTCCGGGTGAAGGTGAACACCAACATCGGCAACTCCGCGGTCACCTCCTCGATCGAGGAGGAGGTGGAGAAGCTCGTGTGGTCCGCGCGCTGGGGCGGCGACACCCTGATGGACCTGTCCACCGGCAAGAACATCCACGAGACCCGCGAGTGGATCCTGCGCAACTCGCCGGTGCCGATCGGCACCGTGCCGATCTACCAGGCGCTGGAGAAGGTCGACGGCAAGCCCGAGGACCTGACCTGGGAGCTGTTCCGCGACACCCTGATCGAGCAGGCCGAACAGGGCGTGGACTACTTCACCATCCACGCCGGCGTGCGCCTGCAGTACGTGCCGCTGACCGCCGACCGGGTGACCGGCATCGTCTCCCGCGGCGGTTCGATCATGGCCAAGTGGTGCCTGGCGCATCACCAGGAGAACTTCCTCTACACCCACTTCGACGAGATCTGCGAGATCATGAAGGCGTTCGACGTCTCCTTCTCGCTGGGCGACGGCCTGCGCCCCGGCTGTCTGGCCGACGCCAACGACGCCGCCCAGTTCGGCGAGCTGGAGACCCTGGGCGAGCTGACCCAGAAGGCCTGGGAACACGACGTGCAGGTGATGATCGAGGGCCCCGGCCATGTCCCGCTGCAGAAGGTGAAGGAGAACGTCGACAAGGAGCTGGAGGACTGCTTCGAGGCGCCGTTCTACACCCTCGGCCCGCTGGTGACCGACATCGCCCCGGCCTACGACCACATCACCTCCGGCATCGGCGCGGCCAACATCGGCTGGTACGGCACCGCGATGCTCTGCTACGTGACACCGAAGGAACACCTGGGCCTGCCCAACAAGCAGGACGTACGCGACGGCATCATCACCTACAAGATCGCCGCCCACGCCGCCGACCTGGCCAAGGGCTTCCCCGGCGCCCAGCTGCAGGACAACGCACTCAGCAAGGCGCGCTTCGAATTCCGCTGGGAGGACCAGTTCAACCTCGCGCTGGACCCGGAGCGCGCGCGCGAATTCCACGACGAGACCCTGCCGAAGGACGCGCACAAGGTCGCCCATTTCTGCTCCATGTGCGGGCCGAACTTCTGCTCGATGAAGATCACCCAGGACGTGCGCGACTACGCCGCGGCCCAGGGCATCTCGGAGGACGAGGCCCTGAAGAAGGGCCTGCAGGAAAAGGCGGTCGAGTTCGTCGAGAAGGGCGCGAAGATCTACCGCGAGGTGTAGGCCAGCGGGGCTGGCCCGGGTCAGGACGCCCTACCGCACCTCGATGCGGTCACGGCCGTTCTTTTTCGCCGCATACAGGGCCTGGTCGGCACGATCAAAGGTGTCGACCCGGCTTTCACCCGGCCGGTATTCGGTCACGCCGAAGCTCGCGGTGCGCCGCCCGACCGTCTCGAAGTCGAAGGCATTGATACGGGCCTGCAGGTCACGGGCGACCCCCTGTGCCTGCGTGACGGGCGTCTGCGGTAGCAGCACGAAGAACTCCTCGCCCCCGATCCGGCCGATCGCATCCACCTCGCGCAGATTCTGGCGCAGCAGGTCCGCGAACTGTCGCAGCACGCGGTCACCGGCACTGTGCCCCCAGGTATCGTTCACCGCCTTGAAGTGGTCGATGTCCATCAGGATCACCGAAAACGGTTCGCCGTAGCGCTCGGTGCGGGCCCGCTCCGCCTCGAACAGGCGCTCGATATGGGCGCGGTTCCATAGCGAGGTCAGCTCGTCGATCTGCGCTGCGCGCTCCAGCTGGCGTTGCTGCAGGAAGCTGTGCTTGCGTGCATGTTCCAGCATGAAGGCACTCAGCGCGCCGAAGGAAAAGGCGGCCAGCACCCACAGGAGATGCAGCTGGATCAGTTCGCCCTGCATGGGGTTGCGGAAGGCGGCGACAATCACCAGCGCCACGATGGCGGTGGCGGCCATCGTGGCCGGGCGCAGCGGCAGGCCCGATATCGCGAAGGTCCACATGATGCTGAGGTAGATCTCGGGGGCGAACACCAGGAACTGCGGCGACCCGGTGTTCAGATAGAGATTGGCGCCATTCGCGATCACCGGCGCTACCATCAGCAGGGCCCACATCGGCCGTTGCAGGGGAGGCCGCAGGCTCATTGCGGCCACCGCCAGCAGCAGGCCGGGCACCAGCATCGCATGCGCGACCAGCCGTTCGCTGTGCAGGTCCGCCGCCACAGACTGTTCGACGGCGCTGAACAGGAGGTACATCAGGGCCGTCAGCAGCGCGACATAGCGGACCTGCGGGATACGCGCCTGGCGATGCCAGGCGTCGAACGCCTGTTGAACCGCGGTGTCTTCCCGGTGCAGCGGGTCCCAGAGGGCCCGTGGGCGCCTGGTGTTATCCAAGCCTTGACTCCTCTTCTGGCCCGAGCCGCGGGCGAGGGTAACTACATGGCGCCGCTCATGCCGCCCATACCCATCAGTCCGGCGCCGATCCCGAAGATCATGCCCAGCACCATCAGGATCAGGTAGATCAGCAGCAGCACACCGAAGATCGTGAAGTAGATCCGCAGGCGCCCGAGCGCGTACTTGATCGCCTCGGGGTCGCCGCTTTCGTAGGCGCGCTGGGAGGCACCGGCGGCCTGCATCAGGACCACGCCGGCCCAGATCGGGATCCACGCGATGATGATGCCGATGATCGACAGCGCGGTGAGTACGCCGGAGATGATCAGCATGATGCCGATCAGCTGCATTCAGGGCGACGCTTAGCCATTCGCGCCCTCGCGCTCGAGTCGATTTTGCGTGCTGACAAGGCGCGGTGACTGCCGTGCAGTCACTCTGCACAAAAGAGCCGCAACGCCGTCAGCGGGCAAAATCGGCCGAGCCCCTTCGGGGTTGGCGCCCCATTTTCCCCGATCCTGCGTTGCGTCACTTGCCGGTAGCACCACTACCGGCTGCGCGCCGCGCCTGGTCTCGGAAAAAATGGGGCGCCAACGCGAGGGCGCGAATGGCTAAGCGTCGCCCTTAAATTTCCCGCGAACGAGTGGTTCGATCAGTGCGCGAAGGTCGGCCGTGCTGGTTGCGTCCTGTTCCATGTTCAGACTCCTTGTCGTGTTGGCTGGTCGTGACGGGTGGGCCTCCGGAGCATAGCAGGCCGCCTCATGCTGTGACGCATTCGTTGTTTTGGCGCGTGCAGCCCGTGCATACTCGACCGGGTGCAAGCCCGAAGAGCAGGGCCGGGTCACGGCTCGAGAAGCAGGGGGATGTATGAGCGATCAGGGACGACGCAGGGATGCCGGCCGCAGCGGGCCGCAGGGCACGATGCTGTTTCAGGGGCAGGCCGTGCCCGAGCCGGAGGCGGTAGCCGATCCCGCCGGCGAGGAGACCCCGCCCGGTGGCCATCCGGTGCTGGTGGGGCTCTCCGAGCCCTTCGGCCAGCAGCGCCTGACGCTCAAGCCGGGCAAGCGCTCGGTCGGTCGCCAGGCGGACAACGACATCGTCCTGCAGGAGGGCAGCGTGTCCTCGCAGCATGCCTGGCTGGTCAACGACGGGGGCGAGTGCCGGGTGGTCAACCTGCTCTCCACCAACGGGACCTGGGTGAACGACGAGAAGGTGCACGAGGCCGTGCTGAAGGACGGCGACCATGTCCGTTTCGGGCGTGCCGAGTTCGTCTTCCGCCGCCGCGATGACGGCTCCGATGCCCGACCCGGTGGTGGCCGCCGGTCGCGCTGGCGCTGGCTCGGTATCGCGGTCGTGGTCCTGGTGCTGGCGGTGATCGCGCGCATCCTGCTCGAGACAGCCTGAGGGCCGGGCCCGGCTCCCCCATGCAGCGGATCGGGCGCTACGGGGTCGGCGAGGAGATCGGTCGCGGTGCGATGGCCGTGATCCATCGTGGTTACGACCCGGACATCCGCCGGCCGCTGGCCATCAAATCCCTGCAGCCCGACTACGCCTGCCGCCCCGAGTATCGCCGGCGCTTCCTGGCCGAGGCCCGCGCGGCCGGCACGCTGACCCACCCGGGTATCGTTACCATCTTCGATGTCGGCGAGTCGGATCACCAGCCGTTCATCGCGATGGAGCTGCTGGACGGAATCACGCTCGCGGAATTTGCCGACCAGTTCCGTCCGTTGCTGCTGCGCAATGTCCTGAAGATCGCCATCCAGCTGGTGGAAGCGCTCGATTACGCGCACCGGCATGGTGTGGTGCACCGGGATATCAAGCCGGAAAACATCATCGTCACCAGCGCCACGGCCAATATCAAGGTGATGGACTTCGGCATCGCCCGCACCCTCAGCGATCCCGACTGGCGGGCCGACGATGATGGCTATGTCGCCGGTTCCCCACACTACATGGCCCCGGAGCAGGTGCGCGGCCAGCTCACCGATGCGCGGGCCGACCTGTATTCGGTCGGCGTGGTGCTGTACGAACTCCTGACCGGCGCCACGCCGTTTCGTGGCCACGATGTCGAGACGCTGCTGACCCGGGTGGTCCGGGACCCCGTACCGTCACCCCGAGTCATCGTGCGCGACTGCCCGCAGGAACTGGTCGAGCTGGTATTGCGCCTGCTGGCGAAAGACCCGGACCAGCGCTATCAGTCGGCGGGCGAACTGCTGGTGGACCTCGAACGCATCGAAGAGCAACGCAGCGAACGCGAGCGGGCCGGGGCGGGCCGCCGCATCGTCCCGTTGCGGTTGCGCTGGGCGGCGGTGATGGGGGTCCTGGTCGCGGTCACGCTGGTCGTCGGCGGGGCCCTGGTCCACCAGAAGCAGAATGCGGTGATGACCGACCTGGCCTTCGACTATGGCTCCACGCTCGCCCAGATCATCTCGGTGGAGAGCGCCGAGGACCTGCTGCTGGAGGACACCATCGCGGTCCAGGGCCGCCTGCGCGACATGCAGGCCAACCGCGAGATCGCCCTGCTGAGCGTGGCGGACCATCGCGGACGGGTGGTGGCCAGCAGCGATCCCGAGGCCATGGGCCAGCCGTATCAGCCGCCGCCCGAGGAGCATCTCCTCCAGCGCCGCGACGGCCAGGCCGTGTGGTCCGTGGCCGGGCCGGATGGCGGGGAGCTGTTCCTGTTCGAGGCCCCGGTGCGCTACCAGGATCACCACATCGGCCAGCTCCAGGTCGGGTTGTCCACCGGGTCGCTGCGTGCGGCCAACGAGGCCACGTTCATGGCCCTGCTGATGCTCACCCTGGTCACGTTGCTCGCGGTGCTGCTGGGGGCCTACGTCCTGGCCCGGCGCCTGCAGGAACCCCTGGACCGCCTGCGCGGCGCCCTGGACCAGATCGGTCAGGGACGGCTGGACACGCGCATCCGGGCCCGCCGTCGGGATGACTTCGAACGTGTCTTCAGTGCCTACAACGCGATGGCGGATTCGCTGGAGGCGCGCATGAAGCGGCGCACGGACGGGGTGAGCGAACCCGGCACCGGCCACGCAGCATCTGCCGGGGACCGGACCCAGGAACTGGCCCCCGAGGACCTGCCGTCCGAGGCGGCCCCGAGACGGACCGGAACCGACTAAGGAAACACTGATCCCTGTACACGCTCGCGTTGGCACCCCAGGTTTTCCGAGACCAGGCGCATCGTGCAGCGGGTAGTGGTTCTACCGGCCCGTTTCGGATGGATTTGGGGCGCAACGCAGAATCGGAAAACCTGGGGTACCAACCCCGAAGGGGCTCGGCCCCCCGTTGCTATCAAAAACGGGTGCGCGAACGGCGTTGCGGCTCCCTTGTGCAGAATGACTGCATGGCGGTCACCGCGCATTAAACGCACGCAAAAGCGACTCGAGCGTGAGCGTGTACAGGGATCAGTGTTTCCTTAACCGTCGAGGGCGTCCAGCCGGCGCTGCAGTTCCAGCGCGCGCAGCCGGTACCCGCGGGCCGCCTCGAACTCGGGGTCGATCGCCAGCGCCTCGTCCCACAGCGCGATCGCGGTATCCAGGTCCTGGTTGCGGTAGCGCACGATGGCCTCTGCATGGAGGGCCTCCTTGTGCTGTTGCTCCAGTTCGGCGTGGTGCTGGCGGGCGCCGGAATGCTGCGGGTCCCGCGCGAGCACCTCGCCGAAGGCCTCGAGCGCCTCTGCGGTGTCCCCGGCTGACCGGGCCTCCAGACCGCGCTGGTACCAGTAGCCCGTTTCGGCCTCGCGCGCCAGGGGCTCCAGCCAGTCGGTCCACTGCGTCTCCGCCTCGGGGCGCTGCCGGGCCCGCTCCACGACCTCCAGGGCCGCGCCGTAACGCTCCGCAGCCAGATCGGCCTCAATCGCCCGGCGCAGGCCGTCCTCGCCCACCCCGGGGGCGGCATCCGGATCCAGCGCGGTCAGCTGATCGTCCAGGTCGCTGGTGCCGCGTGGCAGATCCGATGCGTCTCGGGGGATGCGCAGCCGCTGCCCGACCAGCAATCGGTCCGGGCGCTCGAGGTCGTTGTACCGAGCGAGGATCACGAAGCGGTTGGCATCCCCCAGGTGTTCGCGGGCCAGTCGGGCCAGGGTCTCACCGGGTTCCACCGTGTGCTCGAAATGCGCCTCGCCGAGCATGGCCCGCGGATCCCCGGAAAGCTGCTCGCGCAGATGACGGGCGGCGTGGTTCCGCGGCTCGTCCGCGAGGACCCGGTCGAGCGCGACCTGTGCCCGGTCCATCTCGCCGCGCTGCAGGAGCTGCACGATCTCGGCGATCTCGAGACGTTCGATCTCCGGTTCTTCCGCTGCCGGTTCGGGCGCGGGGGGTTCCGCAGGCGCCGTTTCCTCCTCGGCCTCCGCATCGGGGTTGAATACCCCCTGCAACTGCGCGCAACCGGGCAGCAGCCCGGCCAGTGCGGCGAGCAGAACGAGGCGTAAAGGCAGGGTGCGGAACTGCGTCATGGCAATATCTTCGGTTCGGGCGCGGTGCGGCGCCCGGAGTATACGATCGGCATCAGTCCAGCGGCCACAGCAGGATCGCCAGCGCCGCGGCGAGCAGTAGCAACAGCGCCAGCGTCGGCTGGATACGAGCCTTCAGGTGCCGGCGCCAGAATCGGCCACGGGGTCGCGCCGCCCGCCAGGTGGCGAGCGCCACGTTGTCGCCGCCGGGCCCGGCGCGCCGCGCCGCCTCGCGGGCCGCCTCGGTGGTCGCGGTGCCCAGATCGGGATGGTCCAGCAGTTCGACGATCGCGTCCGGCGCGAACTGTTCCCAGAAGCCGTCGGAACACAGCAGGAAGCGGGTCTGGGCGGTCACGGGCGCCGCGTCATGGTCGACCTGTATGGGATCGACCACGCCCAGACCCTGCAGCAAGCGATTCTGCTCCGGGTGCGTGGCCATCTCCGCCTCGCGGATCACCCCCTGGTCGACCAGCTGCTGCACCCGTGTGTGGTCGCGCGTGCGGCCCTGCAGGCGGTCCCCCTCGATGTGATACAGGCGGCTGTCGCCGCAATGGGCCCAGCAGGCCGAGTCCGGCGTGACGTACAGGGCCACCAGCGTGGTTCCGGGACGCTGTGCCGGATCGGCGCCGCCTTGTTCCAGCAGGGCCGCATGGGTCTCGTGGAACAGGCTCTCCAGTAGGGCGGGGCCATCCGCGGTCCGCCCCGCGCAGCGATTCCACAGGCGTTCGGCCGTCGCCACGGCCGTGCGCGACGCTTGCGCCCCGCCCTCGTGGCCGCCCATGCCATCGGCCACCAGCAGCAACGCAGTTTGCCCGTCGGGACCGTGCAGCACGGTCACCGCATCCTGCTGCTCGGCGCGGCCACCTGTCTCCCTGGCGTATCCGGTTTCCATAGGCATGTAGCCCCGGTGATCCTGTACCCATGATGACCGAGATGGGCGGCCCGCGACAGCCCGGGCCGGGACCCTTTACCCGGTGGCGCCGATCCAGAACTCGATGGAGCGGCCGAGAAACTCGTCCCAGGTCATGTAGTGCGAGCCGTCACAGGAGAAGGTCAGGCTGACCATGCCGTTGAACAGGTTGATGGAGGCGGAGCGCAGGTAGATGGTCTCGTCCGCGTAGCGCAAGGCCTTCAGCCCCTCCAGTACCCGGCCGACCTCGTCCTTCGGGATGAGTGCCTCCTCGGGGTACGGCTCGTGCGGAAACGCCAGGCACACGTCGGGATCGCCGAGGGATTCGTGGGTCAGGATGCGGTAGCGGTACGGGTCCTCGGTGGTCCACAGCGTGGCGCGTGAACTGGAGAAGTGGAATACCCCCTGGAACACCCCGCGCTCGGTGAACAGTTCCTCGATGATGGCCAGGGCCGTATCCATGTTCTGGTCCATCAGGCTCTCGGTACGGCTCTGCAGGAACAGCGTGCCGCGGATGGACGGATCGCCCTTGATCTGCCGCCACTCGTTCGGCTCTTCGTACAGGTCCTCGGAAAAGTCGGGCAGGTTGCGCAGGTCAAAGTCCGCTCCGAGAAAGCCCAGCGCATTGCCGTCGCTGTCGCGAACCAGCTGCAGCGCGGTCAGCGAGGGCCGCCGTCCGAGCAGGCTGATGTAGGCATCCGAAAGCAGGAAGCCCGTCGCCGGCACGACCTCCTTCATGTACGGGCGTTGTGACCGGTCGCGCCCGAAATGCTCCGGCAGTACGCCGCTGCGCGAGATGTTGTCGGAGAGCTGGATGCCCCGGGTATTCAGGGCATAGACGAACGTGGCCTCAGGGATCTGGCGGATCGCCTCTTCCAGAATCGAGTCCAGGTCCTCGCGGCGCGGCCAGACCGCGGACAGCCGACGCGCGATGTTGGCCAGAGGCTCCTGCAGCTTGTTCTCGAGGTACTCGCGCTGGTGCTCGATCGCCTTCTTCAGTTCCGTCATGGTGCGGGGTCGTCTCCTTTCGGTGCGGCGCGGATTATCCCCGATCGGGGGTTTCGTTGTCGTGAAGGGCCTCGTGGCTCCATGCGTTTGGCACTTCGCGTTGCGCAAAAGGTCCGAGCAGGAACCGTGCCGACAAACCTGATGACCGATGCCCGAAACCACAACCTCCCTTACCACCTTGACTGCCCGTGCCGCGCGCCCAGTGGATCTCGATGCCATCAACCGCCTCGTCGCCGAGGCGATCGAGGACTGGCCGCTGCCCGAGCGCGTGCGCCGCCTGGCCCTGCCGGCCTACCGCTACACCGAGGCCGACCGGATGTTCCTCGACATGGTCGTGCTGGAGTGCGCAGGCGACGTGGTCGGCGTCGCGGCCTGGGAGGCGGCGGGGGCCCAAGAACTGCCGGAGGGTATACCGGATGGCCTTCTGCTCCACGGCCTCTATGTCGGGCGCGCCGCGCGCGGGCAGGGGGTGGGGCGGCAACTGGTCGAGGCCAGTCGCGCCGCCGCGAGGGAGGCCGGTGTCGCCGGGGTGCTGGTCAAGGCCCAGGCCTCCGCCGCCGGTTTCTTCGCCGCCATGGGCTTCGTCCCGGTGCCGGTCCGCGATCGCGACCGGGATTACGAACAGCGTTACTGGTGGCCGGCGAAGGGCGCGTCCTCTCCGCCCTGAGCTCAGCGCCGCGGGCGCTTGCGGTGCCACTGTCGGGCAAACAGCCCCACGATGATCGCCATGGCCAGAAGGCCCAGGCCCAGCGGCCACGCGTGTTCCGGAGCGCTCAGGAAGTGAAGCAACGAGAACCCTTCGCCATGGCCGTGCCCCGGGTGGGCCAGAGCGGGGCTGCTGGCGAGCGTGAGGACTGCGGGAATCAACGGGCGCATCGACATCGGGGGTTCCTCCTGATTGAACCGGGGGGATCACCATAACGCCCGGCGGCCGCCGCCGTCATGCGCGTGATCCCGTGTCGTCGTGAGCACTCCATCGGGCGGTTTCCGTGGTCCCTCGGCAGGCGCTGCAAACAGCGACTCAGCAGATGCGGGGCAACTGCTCGCCGGCGGGCAGGATCACCCGGCGTTCCACGCCGGTCGCGAGGCGTCGGATGACCGCGGGTTCGCCCGCCTCGGCCTGGCCGATCGCAACGGCCCCGGCCGTCTCCGGTCGTGACCGCAGCACGCTCAGGGCATGTTCGGCCGCGGGTTCCGGCACGGCGGCCAGGAAGCGCCCCTCCGAGGCGCTGTGCAGCGGGTCCAGCCCGAGGATCTCGCAGGCCCCGCGCACGTCCTCGCGCACCGGGATGGCTGCGTCCTCCAGTATCAGGCGGCAGCCCGAGGCGTCCGCCAGTTCCTGCAGCGCGGCCACTGTGCCGCCGCGGGTGGGGTCGCGCAGGGCATGCACGGGCACATCGGCTGCCAGCAGCGCGGCCACTGCCCCGGCGACCGGGGCGCTGTCGCTGGGGATCGGCGGGTCCAGTCCCAGGCCCTCGCGCGCGGCCAGGATGGCGACGCCATGTCGGCCCAGGTCACCGCTGGCCAGCAGGATGTCGCCCGGCCGGATCGCGTCCGGTGCGATCCGCACCCCCTCCGGCACGACGCCCACCCCGCTGGTGTTGAGGTAGGCCCCGTCGCCGCGCCCGCCCTCGACCACCTTGGTATCGCCGGCCACGACCCGGACGCCGCATTCTTCGGCGGCCGCGCTTACGGAGGCGAGGATGCGCCGCAGGTCCTCCAGGGGCAGCCCCTCCTCGAGGATCAGCCCCAGCGTCAGCCACAGTGGCCGCGCCCCGGCCATCGCCAGGTCATTGACCGTACCGTGCACCGCGAGGCGGCCAATGTCGCCGCCGGGGAAGAACAGGGGGCGCACCACGAAGCTGTCGGTGGTCATGGCCAGGCGTCCGTCCGGTCCGTCGAGCACGGCCGCATCGGGGGCGCCGCGAGCGGACGTGCCCAGCGCCGACAGGATCACCTCGTCCAGCAGCTTGGCCTGCAGGCGGCCCCCACCGCCATGCGCGAGGCGGACCACCTCCGTGGTCATGCCCCGCCCCGGTAGTGCAGATAGGCGGCGCAGGCCCCCTCGGAGGACACCATCGGCGCGCCCAGCGGGGTGTCCGGGGTGCACTCGCGGCCGAAGGCGGGGCACTCGGTCGGTCGGCGCAGCCCGCGCAGCACCTCGCCGGCGATGCAGGGCCCGTCCGCACCGGTCGCGGGGGCCGCGATCCCGAAACGCGCGACCGCATCGAAGCGGGCATAGGCCGGGCGCAGGCCCAGCCCGCTGGCGGGCAGGCGGCCCATGCCGCGCCACTCGCGTTCCTCCGGCTCGAACACACGGCTGACCGTATCGCGTGCGGCCACGTTGCCGTCGTCGCGGGCGGCTCGGTCATAGCGGTTCTCGACTCGGGCCTCGCCACGTTCCAGCTGCTCCACACAGGCCCGAATCCCCGCCAGCAGGTCCACCGGCTCGAACCCCGTCACCACGATGGGCACCCGGAAATGCTCGGCGATCGCCTGATAGGCCGCCGCCCCCTCCACGGTGCAGACATGCCCGGCGGCCAGGAACCCCTGGATACGGTGGTCCGGGTCCGTCAGCAGGGCCCCCATCGCCGGCGGTACCAGCGAGTGCGAGAGCAGCAGCGACAGGTTGGACAGCCCCAGGGCCTCGGCCTGCAGCACCGCGATCGCGGCGGCCGGGGCGGTGGTCTCGAAGCCCACCGCCAGCAGCACCACCTCGCGTTGCGGGTTTTCGCGCGCCAGGGCGACCGCATCCAGCGGCGAGTAGATCACGCGCACATCCCCGCCGGCCGCGCGCGCGGCGTTCAGGTCGCCCAGCGCGCCGGGTACGCGCAGCATGTCGCCGAAGGTGCACAGCATCACCTCCGGGCGGCGGGTCAGCAGTACGGCCTGGTCCAGGGTCTCGGTCGGGGTCACACAGACCGGGCAGCCGGGGCCGTGGAGCAGCTCGACCGCGTCCGCCAGTAGATCGTCCAGCCCGTGGCGCAGGATCGCGTGGGTCTGGCCGCCGCAGACCTCCATCAGCGTCCAGCGCCGGGTGCAGGCCGCCCGGATCGCGTCGACCTGTTGCAGGATCAGCGCCGGATCGCGGTATTCGTCGAGGTGCCTCACGGGCCCTCCGGGGCGGGCGGCGCGTGCTCGGGAATCGCGCGCAGCGCCGCCAGGGTGCGTTCGGCCGCGGCCTCGTCGATGGTGGCGATCGCGATGCCGGCATGTACCAGCACGTAGTCGCCCGGCCCGGCCTCCGGGGTGCAGGCGAGCGACACCGTGCGCGCCACGCCGCCGAACCGGACCTGCGCCTGGCGGAACAGCGGGTCGTCGCCCTCCACCGCGTCGATACGGCCGGGGATCGCAAGGCACATGGGTCAGTCTCCTCCTTCCGGTCGGGCCGGGTGTGCGGCGCGCCGCGCGACCACCGCCTGGCCCAGCGCCAGTCCGCCATCGTTGGGCGGGACGGCCCGTGGCCACAGCGGGCGAAAGCCGGCGTCCCGCAGGGCCGCCACGCAGCATTGCAGCAGATGCCGATTCTGGAAGCATCCGCCGGTCAATGCCACGGTCTCGCGTTCGCCCGTCCGGGCGGCCGCCACCGCGAACCGCGCCAGTGCGCTATGCAGCCTTGCGGCAATCGCCCCGGGGGCGGCACCGCCCGCCTTCGCCGCCAGCAGGGCGGTGATCAGCGGGCCCCAGTCCGCCTGCCAGGGCATCGCGTTCTCCAGCTCGAGATCCGGGGCATCCACCACGCCCGGCGCGGCCTCTGCTGCCTGCTGCACCAGCATCGCGGCCTGCCCCTCGAAGCCGGCACCGGTGCGCAGCCCGGTCAGGGCTGCCACCGCATCGAACAGCCGCCCGACGCTGCTGGTCCAGGGCGCATTGACCCCGCGATCCAGGGCGCGGAGCAGGGGTGCCCACTCGGCATCGCTAAACAGCGCCCGGGCCGGGCTGGCCGCCAGGGCCGCCGTATCGCCCGCGAAGTGTGCATGCAGCAGCCCCAGCAGTGCGCGTCGCGGCTCGCGGATCGCGGCCTCGCCCCCCGGCAGTCGGAACGGGCGCAGATGGCCCGCACGCTGCCAGTCACCGTCGGCGTCCACGGTCAGGCACTCGCCCCCCCAGAGCGTCCCGTCCGTACCCAGCCCCGCGCCGTCCCAGACCAGCGCCAGGACCGGGTCCTGCACCCCGTGCTCGGCCAGACAGGCCGCGGCATGGGCGTGGTGGTGCTGCACGGGGAAGACCGGCACGCCCGGGCGCTCGGCGAGTGTGGTAGAGGCATAGTCCGGGTGTCGGTCGCAGGTGATGCGCTCGGTCTGCACGCCGCAGAGCCCGGCCAGCGCGCGGGCCTCGCTGTCGAGGCGGCGCAGGGCCGGATCGCTGTCGAGGTCGCCGACGTGGGCGCCGACCACGACCTCGCGGTTCAGGGCCAGCGCCGGTGCCGCCTTGAGGTGGCCGCCCAGCGCCAGCGTGACCAGGCCGGGCTGCGGCAGCGGGATGCGCAGGGGCATGGCTCCCCGTCCCACGCGCAGGCACTGCGGCTGCCCGGCCGCGATCTGGAACACGCTGTCGTCCAGCGGCCGCGCAATCGGCCGGTCGTGGTCGAGGATGGCATCCGCGATCCCGCCCAGCCGAGCCACCGCCTCCTCGCTATCAATACAAAGCGGTTCGCCGCTGCGGTTGCCGGAGGTGCAGACCAGCGGGATCGCGAGTGCGTCCAGCAGCAGCTGGTGCAGGGGCGTGGCCGCCCGCATCAGCCCGAGACGGTTCAGCCCGGGGGCGATGTTCCCGGCCAGCGGCGCATCAATCTTGCGATCCACCAGCACGATCGGAGCCTCCGGGGCATCCAGCAGGCCCCTTTCCGCATCGGATACGTGGGCCAGACAATCCAGCCAGTCGCCGTCCGGCAGCAACACCGCCAGCGGCTTTTCCGGGCGCTGCTTGCGCGCTCGCAGGCGGGCGATGGCCTCCTCGCGGGTGGCGTCCGCCAGCAACTGGAACCCGCCCGCGCCCTTCAGGGCCAGGATCTGCCCCGCGCGCAGGGCCGCCACAGCGGCCTCCAGTGCCGCATCCCCGGTGGCCTGTTCGGTGCCGTCCGGCGCGCGCAGCAGGAGCCGGGGCCCGCAGTCCGGGCAGGCCATCGCCTCGGCATGGAAGCGCCGATCCCCCGGGTTCTCGAACTCCGCACGACAGGCCGGGCACAGCGGGAAGTCATGAAGGGTGGTGCCGGCACGATCCCAAGGCAGCGCCGTGGCAATGCTCCAGCGCGGGCCGCAGGCCGTGCAGGCGGTGAACGGGTAGCGGTAGCGCCGCGCCGTCGGGTCGCGGATCTCGGCCAGGCAGTCGGGACAGGGGGCGCGGTCCGGGGCCAGGGCCGGGGCGCCGCCTCGGTTCGGCCCCGTAGTGAGCCGGAAGCCGGCTGCGCCGGTGGGGGTTACGGGGCTGACAGAGATGTCATTGACACGTGCGGCCACCGGCGCCTCTTGCGCCAGTGCCGAACGAAACGCATCCAGGCGAGCCGCGTCCCCCTCGACCTGGATCACCACGCCCTCGGGCGTGTTGCCGACCGTGCCGGCCAGCGCCAGCCGTTTTGCCAGCGCCGCGACGAATGGGCGAAATCCCACGCCCTGCACCCGGCCGGTGACGACCAGGCGCCAGCGCTCCCGCGCCGGGCTAAGTGTCGCGGGCGTGTTCACGCCACGTCCAGGCTCCGCAGCAGGATCTGTTGCGCCTCGGGGTGGGTCTCGTCGTCGGAGGTCTCCACCTCCAGCTCGGCGCCCTCGGCCAGCGTGCCGCGGGTGCCATCCTCGAAGTGCTCGCGAAAATGCTCCGGCGTGATGTGCGACAGCGCGCCCAGCCAGACCCGCACCCGGGTGACCCGCTCGGCGTTGTTATCCGCCGCCACCTGCTCGATCTTGCGCATCAGGTCGGCCATCAACGAAAACTCGTGCATCCGTGTTCCCCTATCCGAAAAAGCAGGCGTACTCGTCTTTCTCCACCACACTCAGCACATCCTCCAGCGAGGCCAGTTCCGGGTGTGGGTCGTAGCCGTGCCACTTCAGGTCTGCCCGTTGCCAATAGAGTTTCCAACGGCCCGATTTGCGCACGAACGTGGCCTTGAACACCGGGTGTTCCATGACCCTTGTGGGAGCATCCATCAGCGGGCGCACTTCGTACAGCACCACGCTTTGGCCTTCGAGACGCCAGACAAGGTCCAGACGGTCTCGAACATGGGCGGGTGGTCGGCGCCTTTCCATGAACCCCTCCATCCCTTTTTCAATCCGCTTGCGCTCGAATTCGCTCAGGGCCATATGTATCCGTTCTCCGTTGCTGTCGGGGCCAATCGCTGGCTAGTCGGGGTCGGCAAAGTGACGATCCCGATAGTTTAGAGTGTGTGCCACGAGACAGCGCTGAAGCGATCCTACGGGCAAGGCTGCCCGTGTCCGGCCAAGTCTCCGTAAAGCGCGACCCCTTCCACCAGCCGACCCCCTCGGGAGACCTCATGCAGATTAATCTCGACACCCCGGATCTGATGACCCGCGTACGGCTGGAGTCGCGCTGGCGTTCGGCCGGCGCCGTGGTCACCTCCAGCCAGACACCGGAGGCGCCTGACCTGGTGGTGGTCGATCTCGGCAGCCGTGGCGTGGAAGCGGTATCGAGCTGGCGCGAGCGCTACCCGGACGCAACGATCCTGGCCTTTGGCCCGCACGTGGAAGGGGCCATGCTCAAGGCCGCGCGCCAGGCGGGCGCCGACGAGGTCGTGGTCCGCGGCAAGGTGGCCGATCGGGTTGCTTCCAAGCTGGGGTGCTGATTGAACCGGAAGGCGTTCGGCCGCGTCATCCGGCGCCCGCGCTCATGCAGAGGCGGTACGGCGTGAGGCGGACAGAGCGCGCAGGCGGCGGCGCTGCATCTTGAGGCGATACTCCAGCTCCTTGAACTGGGTGTGCAGTTCCGTGCGCAGCCAGCGGTCGTTCAGGACCTCGCGACCGGCCCGCATGTTGCGCGCGTGGACCTCCTGCCACTGGTTCACGATTTCACGGAAGCGCTGGTACTCGCGCTCCAGGGTCGCGCGCCAGTTGTCGTGGATTGCGCCCGCTGTGTCGGCGTTGAGCAGCCGGCGAAACTCGGTGTGCAGCCGCGCGCGCAGGATCTTGAATCGCGGCGTCCAGCGCCGGTCATACACCAGTCCCGTCCAGGCAAAAAGGTTGATCAGCCATTTCGAGGGGTCGTACTGCCACCAGCGCACCCCGTTGCGGTAGTCCGCCTGAAAGGCGTGGTGGAAGTTGTGGTACCCCTCGCCCCAGGTGAGCAGGGCGACCAGGCCGTTGTCCACGGCGGTGTTCTCGTCGCTGTAGGGGCGCCGGCCCCACCAGTGCGCCAGGGAGTTTATGAAGAACGTGAAGTGGTGGCTGAGCACCAGGCGCAGCACGCCGGCCAGCAGCAGCATGCCGACCACATCGCCGAACGCCAGCCCCAGCAGCAGCGGCAGGCCCAGGTTCAGCCCCCATGCGAGCGTCCAGTAATGACGGTGCTGCCACATTACCACCGGGTCCTTCGCCAGGTCCTTCACGCGCGAATAGTCGGGCTCGCTGGTGGGCCAGTTGCGCAGCATCCAGCCCATGTGGGCGTGCCAGAAACCGCGCTTGATCGAATGCGGATCGCGGTCCACGTCATCCACGTAGCGATGATGCACGCGATGCCGCGCGCCCCAGTTGTAGATGCTGTTCTGCAGCGCCAGGGCGCCACTCAGTGCCAGCAGAACGCGCAGAGGCCCACGCGCCTTGAGGGTGCGGTGCGCCCACAGCCGGTGATAACCGACCGTGACGCCCAGCCCGCTCAGCACCAGGAACAGCCCGAAGAACAGCCAGGCCGCGCCGCTGAAACCCTGGGTGAACCACCACCACGGCACCAGCGTGACGGCGGCCAGGTTGGTCAGTACGAAGAAAACTGCCGGGGTCCAGGCAATCGGAGGGGAGCGTTCGGACATCGGGGAGACCTGCTGACGATCGGGGCGAGCGAGGGTGCTCGTCCATTCATACTGTATGAGACCACTGCGGGCGCAAAAAATGCCCTTGTGCCGGAAGGCCGGCCCCAGCGACCGGTCGGATGCGGGGCATTCCACCGGAGCCGACGTTCGGCGCCGGGTCTTTCCAACC
Organism: Thioalkalivibrio sp. ALE17; assembly: GCF_000425605.1. NCBI lineage: Bacteria > Pseudomonadati > Pseudomonadota > Gammaproteobacteria > Chromatiales > Ectothiorhodospiraceae > Thioalkalivibrio > Thioalkalivibrio sp. ALE17. The sequence continues at coordinate 80,455 of NZ_AUDT01000008.1, read as the reverse complement.
GTGTCGGGCCTCCCTGTAAGATGTGACGCTTGTTTCGAAGGCCGGCCCGGTCGCTCCCGTGGCCGAATACCCGCCATTGCTGGCCACGTCGAGTCACCGACTACGGCCCGTTACATCCAGCGATCAAAGGGAGTGATTGATGGGCCTCGGTGTTGGACTCGTGGTGCTGGCGGCTTTCTTCTGGGGGTTGTCCGGCGGGATCGGCGGCATCCTGATGGCCGAGGGCTGGGACGCCTTCGTGGTCTCGTTCTACCGCGGTGCCATCGGCCTGCTGTTCGTGCTGATCTGGCTCGCCTGGCGTCCCGGTGGCAGCGGGCTGGGCAGCGGCAAGATGTGGTTCTGGTCGGCCGTGGCCGGGCTGGGCGTGGCCGGCAACTTCGCGTTCTACTTCCTCAGCATCGCGCATGGCAGTGTGGCGGTCGCCGCCACGTTGATGTACTGCGCCCCGGTGTTCGTCTACATCATCTCCTTCGCCCTGCGGCTGGAATCCCCGACCACGCTCAAGCTGGTGGCCATCGCGATGGTCATGGTCGGCATCGTGCTGCTGACCCAGATCTACGACACCGGAGCGGGCAATGTGACCCTGATCGGCGCCGGTGCCGGCCTGCTGGCGGGCCTGTCCTACGCGATCTTCATCTTCGGCTTCAAATACGCCGGGCAGCACGGCAGCCCGCAGGCGATCCTGACGATTGCCTTCGGTGTGCTGGTCATCCTGCTGATGCTGCCGGGCGACAATACCCAGATGGTGGAGGTCCTGAGCACCTCCGACTGGCCGCTGTTCCTGGCCCTCGGCATCTTCGGTGCCGGGCTGTCGTTCGCGTTCTACATCAATGGCCTGCGGACTACGGCCCCCGCCGTTGCCTCGATCGTCGCGATGATCGAACCGGTTACCGCCACGCTGTTCGGCGTGGTGATCCTGCACGAAAGCCTGGCACTGGTTCAGATCATCGGCATGGCCCTGATCCTGGTCACCGTCACCGCCCTCAGCGTGTCCTCCCGCGCCACGCCGCCCCCGGTCCCCGAGCGGGGCCGCGACGCCGAGTAGCGTTGTCGCACGGAGTTCCGGATCGCCCGCGCGATCCCTCCTGCCGGGCGGCAGGCCTTTGATGCGCGGGGAGATGCCACGCCGGTCTGCAGGGCTGGTATCCTCGCAGCCTGTTGATGGTGGCCGCTGCGGGCGGTCACGCACGATCTTTCCGGGCTCGCCCGGACCGAGGATTCTGGAGGCTGCATGAGCAGTACGCACCGACCCACCGATATCCAGCTGCATCAGAAGTCGCGCATCCTGGAGTTGACCTACTCCGACGGGTCGCATTTCGAGCTGCCCTGCGAGTTCCTGCGCGTGTACTCGCCCTCGGCCGAGGTGCGCGGGCACGGGCCGGGCCAGGAGGTGCTGCAGGTGGACAAGGAGGACGTGAACATCACCGCGATCGAGCCGGTCGGCAACTACGCGGTGAAGCTGGTGTTCTCCGATGGTCACGACACCGGCATCTACGACTGGGACTATCTGCACAAGCTCGGCACGGAGCAGGAAAGTCTGTGGCAGGATTATCTGGATCGGCTGAAAGAGGCCGGCCACGAGCGCAAGACGCACTGACAACGGCAGCTTGATGAAAGAAGAACCCGGCAAGACCCACTTCGGCTACCAGACCGTACCCGAGTCCGAGAAGGCCTCGCGGGTCGGCGAGGTCTTCCATTCGGTCGCATCGCGCTACGACGTGATGAACGACCTGATGTCGATGGGCATCCATCGCATCTGGAAGCGCTACACCCTGGAGCGCACCGGGGTGCGCCCGGGCATGAAGATCCTCGACCTGGCCGGGGGCACGGGGGACCTGGCCGGGGCCTTTGCCCCACGTGTCGGGCCGAAGGGGCAGATCGTGGTCTGCGACATCAATGCCTCGATGCTGGAGGCCGGGCGCGACCGCATGCTGGACGAGGGCCATGTGGGCAACCTCGACTTCGTGCAGGCGGACGCCGAACAGTTGCCCTATCCGGATGACTACTTCGACCGCGTAACCATCGCCTTCGGCCTGCGCAACGTGACCCGCAAGGAACGCGCACTGGCCGAGATGCGCCGGGTGATCAAGCCGGGCGGGCGCGTGCTGGTGCTGGAGTTCTCGCAGCCGATGGCGCCGCTGCGCCCGCTCTACGATGTCTATTCGTTCAAGATGCTGCCGCTGATGGGCAAACTGGTCGCCAACGATGCGGACAGCTACCGCTACCTGGCGGAGTCCATCCGCATGCACCCGGATCAGGAGACCCTGGCCGGGATGATGCGCGACGCCGGGCTGGAACGGGTCGAGTACGACAACCTGACCGGCGGCATCGTCGCGCTGCATCGCGGCACAAAACTGTAACGTTTTCATGGCCGAACCCTTCGCTCTGCCCAGTCCGTTCACGGCCCTGATCGAGGCCACGCTGAACGAACACCTGGCGAGCGCGCCGGAGAAGGACCGGGCGCGCCTGGCCGGGCGCGCAATCGCCATCGTGATCGAGCCCCCGGGGCTGGCCCTTTCGCTGGTCGGGGCTGCCGACCGACTGCAGGTCATCGGCGGTGTCGAGGAGCCGGTGGATGTGCAGCTGGCGGGCTCGCCCCTGTCGCTGGCCGCGGCGCTGGGCCGCGACGACCGTTCCGGGCTGACCATCACCGGTGACGCCACCGTGCTCTCCGATCTGCAGCATGCGCTGCGGGATTCCGGAATCGACTGGGAGGGGCTGTTCGAGCGCTTTGCCGGCGCCGGGGCCGCCGGACCGCTGCGCCACCTGCTCGATCAGGCCCGCGGCAGCCTGCGCCACCTCGGCCGCCGCTCCGCCGAGGATACCGCCGACTATCTGCGCGACGAGCTCGAGTGGCTGCCGGCCGGCGGGGCCTTCGAGGCCTTTGCCGAGGACGTCGCCGACCTGCGTGACGGGGTCGCCCGCCTTGATGCCCGGCTGCGCCGTCTGGAGGCACAGCCCTCCGCACCTGACGACCGGCAGTCCTGATGCGCCGCGCGCTGTACCGGGGCCTGCGGCTGTGGACCATTGCGCGGGTCCTGGTGCGCTATCGCCTCGACGTCATCCTGTTTACGCTGAAGCCGCTGCGCCCGCTCAGCTTCCTGCTCTACCTCGCGCCCTGGAACTGGTTTCGCCGTACCGAAGGCACGCGCGGCGAGCGTATCCGCCGCGCGCTGGAGGACCTGGGGCCGATCTTCATCAAGTTCGGGCAGATGCTGTCCACCCGGCGCGACCTGCTGCCGGACGACATCGCGGTGGAGCTGGCCCGGCTTCAGGACCGCGTACCCCCGTTCCCGTTCGAGCAGGCGCGCGCCCTGATCGAGTCCGAGCTGGAGCGTCCGATCGAGATCGCCTTCGCCACCTTCGAGGACACCCCGATCGCCTCGGCCTCCATCGCCCAGGTGCACGCGGCCACGCTGCAGGACGGGCGCGAGGTCGTGGTCAAGGTCGTGCGCCCTGGCATCCTCAAGACCATCCGCGCGGATCTCGAGGTGATGCACCTGATCGCGGACCTGGCCGATCGCTACTGGTCCGAGGCCAAACGCCTGCGCCCGCGCGAGGTGGTGGACGAATACGAAAAGACCGTCACCGACGAGCTGGACCTGATCCGCGAGGGTGCGAACGCCGCCGCGATCCACCGCAACTTCGAGGACAGCCACCTGCTGTACATCCCGGAGATCATCTGGGACTACACGCGCCGCAGCGTGCTGGTGATGGAGCGCATCGGCGGCATCCCGGTGGCCGACATCGCCGCGCTGCGCGAGCGGAACGTGGATCTGAAGCTGCTGGCCGAGCGCGGGGTGGAGATCTTCTTCACCCAGGTGTTTCAGCACAACTTCTTCCACGCCGACATGCACCCGGGCAACATCTTCGTCGATGCCACCCACCCGGACGATCCCACCTACCTGGCGGTGGACTTCGGCATCGTCGGTTCGCTTCTGGATTCCGACCAGCGCTATCTGGCGGAGAACTTCCACGCGTTCTTCAATCGTGACTACCGCCGGGTGGCGGAGTTGCACGTGGAGTCCGGCTGGGTGCCGAAGGACACCCGCGTGGACGAATTCGAGGCGGCCATCCGCACCGTCTGCGAGCCGATTTTCCAGCGCCCGCTGGACGAGATCTCGTTCGGCCAGGTCCTGCTGCGCCTGTTCCAGACTGCGCGGCGCTTCAACATGGAGGTCCAGCCGCAACTGGTGCTGCTGCAGAAGACCCTGCTGAACATCGAGGGCCTGGGCCGCCAGCTCTATCCACAGCTGGACCTGTGGACCACCGCCAAGCCATTCATCGAGAAGTGGATGCACGAACGCATGGGCGTGCGCGCGTTCATCCGCAACGCCCAGCAGCACCTGCCGCGCTTGCTGGCCCATCTGCCGGAGATCCCGATGCATCTGGAGAAGGCGTTGACGGTGGAGGAGCAGTGCGCCGAGCGCGACGCCGCACTGCGCCGCCAGATCCTCGAGCTGGAAGACGGACTGAGACGACAGTCCCGACGACGCAACGAGGGCTGGGCCGGGGTCGCGTTGCTGGCGCTGGCCGGCCTGGCTACGCAACTGGAGGTGGCCAGCTGGCTGGGACTGCCCTGGCCGACCTGGCCGCTCGCCTTCGCCGGTGCCGGCGTGCTCCTGCTCGGTTTGCGCCCCGGTCCGCGGCGGCGGCGCCGAGACGTGAACGCCTGACCCCTACAAAGCCCCGCCCGACGATCGAATCCGACCGCTGAGCGGCGCGCGGCTGCTGTATTAACAAACCCTGTTTGTTCCCGGCGGGATGCCTTTTTAAGCTACAGACTCCCCGCAAGGACGCCGGGGCGCCCCCAGTCCATCGAACAAGAGGACCGCATGGCCCGCAGGCGCCGCCTTTTCCGACTCGGGATTCGCCAGAAGGTGGTGCTGGTCCTGCTGACCGTGCTGCTGACCGCGCTTTCGATCAGCGGCTATCTGGTCCTGCGCGATGTCGAGCAGAACGTCCTCAGCGAAACCGATCGCCGCGGCGGCGAGACCGCCGACTCCCTGGCCCGGTCGCTTTCCTTCAGCGTGGTGGGCTACGACTACCACACCATCCAGTTGCTGCTGGACCAGTTCGTCGAATCGGGCGGCGTGGTGCATGCGCGCGTCTTCAGCGATCGCGGCAACACCATGGCGGAGGCGCAGCATCCCGAACGCATGGAGCTCGAACGCGTGGCGTTCGACCGACCCATCGAACTGGACGGACGAGCCGTCGGGCACCTCGAGATCGAACTCAGCATCGAGCCCATCCTGGCCCAGCTGGAACAGCAAAAGGCCTCCCTGATCCGCCGCGAGGTGGCCGTGATCGCGCTGATCGCGCTGGGCGAGTTCGCCGCCCTGTCCTGGATCATCATCGCCCCGCTGACCCGCGTGTCGCGCGCCCTGGAGTCGAACGTCGACCGCAACGGCGTGATCGTGCGTGACATCGAGGTGCACTCCAATGACGAGATCGGGGACCTGGCGGCCCGGTTCAACCAGATGCGCGCCCAACTCAACGCCGCCAACGAACAACTGCGGGGGCGGGTGGAGTCGGCCGACCGTGAACTGCGGGAGGCCTACGAACGGCTGATCCAGCAGCAAAAGGAGCTGGAATCCTCCAATGCCGAGCTGGAGGCCTTGACCCGCACGGATCCGCTGACCGGCCTGGGCAACCGCCGGGCCTTCCAGGAGGCGATGGAACAGGACATCGCCCTGTTCCGCCGCCACGGCGATCCGGCCAGTCTGCTCATCCTGGACCTGGATAACTTCAAGGCCATTAACGACACCTGGGGCCATGACACCGGGGATCGCATCCTCAAGGCGTTCGCCGGGCTCATTCGCGAGCAGTGCCGGGATACCGACACCACATGCCGCATGGGCGGCGAGGAATTCGCCGTGTTCCTGCGCCGCTGCGATGCGCGTGGCGCGCAACGGACCGCGGAGAAGCTGCGGCGCACCGTCGAGGCGATGGAAGTGCCCACGGAGGATGGTGGCCAGCAGTTGCATGTGACCGTCAGTATCGGCATCGCGACGCTCTCGCTGGAGGAGGGTGTCACCTCCTCCAGAGCCCTTTGCCGCGCGGCCGATCAGGCGATGTACTCCAGCAAGCGGCGCGGACGCAACCGCGTGACCAACTACACCACACTGATCCATGAAGACCCGCTGTCAGTCAACTTCGAGGGAGACGAGTCATGAACAAACGGTTCCAGGGAATGCTGCTCGGCGGTCTGCTGGCACTGACCGCATCCGCGGGCGCCGCGGACGCAAATGAACCACTGGTGTTCGGGTCGGTGGCCATGGACATCCCGGCGCAGATGATGGCGCGCCTGGAGCCGTTCACCGAATATCTGGCGGAAACCCTGGAGCGGGACGTGACCCTGCGCCTGTCGTCCAGCATGCCCGACGCGATCCGCGAGATCGCGGAGGGGCGTTCGGACATCGCCTACCTCACCCCGGTCGCGTATATCCGGGCGAATCAGCGCGGGGACGCCGTACCCCTGGCGCGCACCATCACCAAGGGCGAGGACAGTTTCCGCCTGATGATCGTGGTCGCGGAGGACAGCCCCTTGCAGACCCCCGAGGAACTGGCCGGCAAGCGTTTCGCCTTCGGCGACGAGGCCGCCCTGCTGCAGCGGGCCGCGGTGGTCGACTCCGGGGTTGAACTCAGCGAACTCGGGGAGTACCACTTCCTCGGGCATTACGACAACATTGTGCGCGGGGTCATCAGTGGCGATTTCGATGCCGGCATCCTGAAGGACACCGCTGCCTACCGCTGGGAAGGCGAAGGCATTCGCATCCTGCACGCCTCGCCCTATCTGCCACCGTACGTCATTGCCGCCCGCGCCGGGCTGGACCCGGACCTGCGGGAGCGCGTCCGCGACACCCTGCTGGCGGCGAACCCGGACGACCCGGCCTCGGGCCCGGCCCTGCGCGCGCTGGACGAGAACTACAACGGCTTCGCCCCGGTTCGCGATGCCGACTACGATGTGGTGCGCGAACTGATCGCGCCGTTCGACTGACGGCGGACCTTCGCCACCTTCGGTCCCCGCAACTGTAGGAGGCCAGCCCTCTGGCCGATAGGGGCCTGCCCGACGCCCCATTCGCCAGAGCCCCTATCGGCCAGAGGGCTGGCCTCCTACGGGGAGCGGTCCGGCGCCCGGGGTCAGACGTCGAGGAGCAGGCGCGCCGGGTCCTCGATGGCGTCCTTGATGGCGACCAGGAACTGCACCGCATCGGCGCCATCCACCAGACGGTGATCGTAGGATAGAGCTACGTACATCATCGGCCGGATCACCACCTCGCCGTCCACCGCAACGGGGCGCTCCTTGATCGCGTGCATGCCCAGGATCGCGCTTTGCGGCGGGTTCAGGATGGGCGTCGAGAACAGCGAGCCAAACACACCGCCGTTGGTGATGGTGAAGGTGCCCCCGCGCAGCTCGTCGATATCCAGCTTGCCGTCGCGGGCACGCTCGGCGAAGTCGCGGATGCGGCGCTCGATGTCGGCGACGCTGGCGTTGCCGGTATCGCGCAGCACCGGTACGACCAGCCCGCGCGGTGACGACACCGCGATCCCGATGTCGCTGTAGTGATGGTAGACAATCTCCTCGCCGTCCAGCGCGGCATTGATCACCGGGAAGCGCTCCAGCGCCCGCGTGGCCGCGGCCACGAACAGGCCCATGAAGCCGAGCTTGATGGAATGGCGCTTCTCGAAGGTCTCCTTGTAGCGCCCGCGCAGGGCCATCGCCGCGGACATGTCGATCTCGTTGAAGGTGGTCAGCATCGCGGTGGATTGCTTGGCCTCCAGCAGGCGCTCGGCGATGCGCGCACGCAGCCGCGTCATGGGCACGCGCTCGATGCGTTCGGCACGGTCCGTCGGCTCGGTCGGGCGTTGCGCCGTGCGGGCGGCCGAACCGGAGTCTTCCGCCTGCGCACCCGTACGGGTCCCGGAACCCGCGGCCCGCTGGTCACGAACGCGCTCCACATCCTCGCGCTGGATGCGCCCATCTTCCCCAGTGCCCTCGACCTCCCCGGCACTGAGCCCGGCCTCCTGCAACAAGCGCCGAACGGAGGGAGAGGGCGGCGGCGCACTGCCGGCATCATCCGCGCCCGTACCGGACGCTGCGGACTCGGCAGCGGGCTGCGCGTCGGCGCGCTCCTCCTGTGCGTCGGCAGCCGGGGCGGGCTCGGCAGTCTGCCCCTGAGCCGCGGTCTTCGCCGGCTCCGGTTCGTCACCGGACTCGTCTTCCTCATCCTTTGGCGCGGCCTCGGCCGGCCCCAGATAGCCCAGCACGGCATCGGCCTTGACCACGTCGCCCTCGCTGGCGGACAGCTCCACCAGGGTGCCGGGGCCAGGCGCCGACACCTCGAGGACCACCTTGTCGGTCTCCAGCTCGGCAATGAGTTCATCGCGCTTGACGGGGTCCCCGGCCTTTTTGTGCAGGGCGATCACGGTCGCGTCGGCGACCGATTCGGGGAGTTCCGGGACCTGGATCGGGGTGCGATCGGTTGCCATCTCGCTTCCTTGTGCTGTACGTCAGTTTCGAAGATTCAGGGCGTCGGGTGCGGCGTGTCCCGCGAGCTGATGGGCCCGAACGCACGTTCGAGCAGATCCTTCAGCTGGGCCTTGTGCACCTCGGGGTAGCCGACGGCAGGGGCCGCAGCCGGGGGCCGCGCCACCGCGTGCAGGGTCTGGCCGCGTACCGCCAGCAGCGGGTTGATGCGCGGCGCGACGAACTCCAGATACCCCTGGTTCTCCGGCTCGTCCTGGACCCAGACGAACTCGTCCGCCTCCGGGTAGCGGCCCAGCAGCTCGGTCAGGCGTGCCTCGGGGAAGGGGTAGCACTGTTCCAGGCGCAGGATGGCCGTGTCCGCGTGCTCGCCCTCGGCCTGGCGGGCGGCCAGGTCGTAGAAGATGCGGCCGCTGGTGAGCAGGACGCGCTTCACCCGGTTCGGGTCGTCGATGCCGGCGTCGTCGATGACCGTCTGGTACTGGCCGCTGGCCAGGGCATCGAGGTCGGAGACTGCGTCCTTGTGTCGCAGCAGGCTCTTGGGCGTCATCACGACGAGTGGCTTGCGGTAGGGGCGCAGCATCTGGCGGCGCAGCAGGTGGAACATCTGCGCTGGCGTGGTCGGCACGCAGACCTGCATATTCTCCTGTGCCGCGAGCTGCAGGAAGCGCTCCGGGCGCGCCGAGGAGTGTTCCGGACCCTGCCCCTCGTAGCCGTGCGGCAGCAGCAGGGTCAGACCGGACAGGCGGCCCCATTTCTGCTCCCCGGAGGAGATGAACTGGTCGATTACCACCTGGGCGCCGTTCACGAAGTCGCCGAACTGCGCCTCCCAGATCACCAGGGCCTCCGGGGCGGCGGTGGCGTAACCATATTCGAAGGCCAGCACGCCCTCCTCGGAGAGCAGCGAGTCGATTACCAGGAAGCGCGGATGGTCCGGGTCCAGACGCCGCAGCGGCACGATGGCCTTCCCGGTCTCCTGGTCGTGCAGCACCGCATGGCGGTGGAAGAAGGTGCCCCGGCTGGAGTCCTGTCCGGACAGACGGATGCGGTAGCCATCCTGGATCAGCGCCCCATAGGCCAGAGTCTCGGCCGCGCCCCAGTCGAGCGGCTGTTCGCCCCGCGCCATGGCGACGCGGGCCTCCAGGATCTTCTGCACGCGGTCGTTCGGGCGAAAGCCCTCCGGCGGCGTGGACAGCTGCTCCAGGGTGCGCGCCAGACGCTCGGCGGGCGCACCGGTCTCCACGTCCTGGTCCCAGGTCTGGTTCACGTAGGGGCCCCAGTTGGTCGAAGACCCGGTATGGCCATTGCGCTCGCGCAGCAGCGACAGTGCCACCGGCTGTCCGGCATCCAGCCGGCCGCGGTAGTCCTCCAGGGCCTGATCCTGGGCCTCTTCGGTGGTCAGGCCGTCGCGGATCAGGCGCGTGGCGTAGCGCTCGCGGGTGGTCGGCAGCTCGCGGATGCGGTGGTACATGCGCGGCTGAGTGGCGGCCGGTTCGTCGGCTTCGTTGTGCCCCTGGCGGCGATAGCAGACCAGGTCGATCACCACGTCCTTGCCGAAGCGCATGCGGTAGTCCAGCGCGATCTGGGTGACAAACACCACGGCCTCGGGGTCGTCGCCGTTCACGTGCAGGATGGGTGCATTCACCATCTTGGCCACATCGGTCGCGTAATGGGTCGAACGTGCGTCTTTCAGGGTCGATGTCGTGAACCCGATCTGGTTGTTCACCACCACGTGCACGGTGCCCTTGGTGGAGAACCCCCGGGTCTGGGACATGTTCAAGGTCTCCATGACCACGCCCTGCCCGGCGAACGCGGCATCGCCATGGATCACCACCGGCATCACGCGGTTGCCCTTGCGATCGCCAACGCGGACCTGGCGCGCGCGCACTGAGCCCTCGACTACCGGGGTGACGATCTCCAGATGCGACGGATTGAAGGCGAGCGCCAGGTGAACCGGCCCGCCCGGCGTATCCAGATCCGACGAGAATCCCATGTGGTACTTCACGTCCCCGGTACCGCGATCGTCACGCGGCCGGCCCTCGAATTCGTTGGCCAGTTCCTCCGGCGACTTGCCGAACAGGTTGACCAGCACGTTCAGGCGCCCGCGATGGGCCATGCCGACCACGAGTTCGTGCAGCCCGCGCGCGCCGCCACGCTGGACCAGGGCATTCAGCAGCGGGATCAGGCTCTCCGCGCCCTCCAGCGAGAAACGCTTCTGTCCGACATAGCGCCGGTGCAGGTAGCGCTCCAGGCCCTCGGCCGCGGTGAGACGCTCGAGGATGGCCAGGCGCGTCTCGTCGTCGAAGCCGAACCGGCCATGCGCGGACTCCAGGCGTTCCTGCAGCCAGCGCTTCTCGTCGGTGGCCATCAGGTGCATGTATTCCGCGCCGATACTGGCGCAGTAGGTCTCCTTCAGGACCCGCTCGATGGTATCGAGCGAGACGCGCCCCTCGATAAACAGGGAACCCGGATCGAAGGTGATGTCCGGGCCGACCTGGTCCAGCCCGTGATGCTCGCGGCTCAGCTCGCGCGGCGGCTCGGGGGACTCGCGTTCCAGCGGGTCGAGGCGGGCGCCGAAGTGCCCGAGATAGCGGTAGGCGTTGATGAACTGCAGCACCCGGATCTGCAGTTGTTCGTGCGCCAGGTCCGGACGGTCGGTCGAACGCCGGCGGCGTTCCGGCCGCGACACACCTTCCAGCGAGCGAAAATAGTCGGCCCAGGCGGGCGGGACCGAATCGGGGTCCTCGCGGTAGCGCTCCAGCAGACCCTCGGCAAAGGCCAGATTGTCGGGGTGCAGTTCCTGGCCGGAGACGGGGCTGTCCAGCCGGTGCCGGGATGGCATCTCGTTCATTCGCGGTCTTCCCATTCCTGATGCGACTACCCTTGTGACTCCGTCGGCGGGCGAGGTTCCTTGCAGGCACCCTGGCGCTTCGACGCGGGCTGACTTCGAGAGTAGCGCGTTTGCCCGGCCGAAGGCACACGGCCCGCATGTGGAACGTGCGATTCCGGCCGGGTTTCCCTACCATTCGCGCATGGATGTCTCCCCCCTGCTTGATTCCCTGAACCCGGCCCAGCGCGAGGCCGTGGCCGCCCCGCCGCAGCCGCTGTTGGTACTGGCCGGCGCCGGCTCCGGCAAGACCCGCGTGCTGGTGCACCGCATCGCCTGGCTGATCGGCGTGGAGGGCGTGGCCCCGCACAGCCTGCTGGCGGTCACCTTCACCAACAAGGCGGCGGCCGAGATGCGCGGGCGCATCGAGGCGCTGCTGGGCCACCCGGCCACGGGGCTGTGGGTCGGCACCTTCCACGGCCTGGCGCACCGGCTGCTGCGCCAGCACTGGCAGGAGGCGAAACTGCCGCAGGGCTTCCAGATCCTCGACTCCGACGATCAGCTGCGCATGGTCAAGCGCGTGCTGCGCGGCCTGGAACTGGACGAGGCGCGCTGGCCGCCGAAGCAGGCGCAGTGGTACATCAACGCGCGCAAGGACGAGGGCTCGCGCCCGGAACACCTGCCGGATACCGGCGACCCCGTCGCGCGCCAGTGGGTGCGCGTCTACACCACCTACCAGCAGGCCTGCGAGCGCGCCGGCGTGGTGGACTTCGCCGAGCTGATGCTGCGCTCGCTGGAGCTGCTGCGCGACAACAAGGCGCTGCTGGAGCACTACCGCACGCGCTTTCGCCATGTGCTGGTCGACGAGTTCCAGGACACCAACGATATCCAGTACGCCTGGCTGCGCCTGCTGGCCGGCGACAGCCCCGTGTTCGCGGTCGGCGACGACGACCAGTCCATCTATGGCTGGCGCGGCGCGAAGATCGAGAACATCCAGCACTTCCAGCAGGACTACCCGGGCACCCAGGTCGTGCGCCTGGAGCAGAACTACCGTTCCAGCGCCAACATCCTGAACGCGGCCAACGCCTTGATCCGCCACAACGCCGGCCGCCTCGGCAAGGAGCTGTGGACCGAGGACAAGGAGGGCGCGCCGGTGCGCCTGTACACCGCGCTGAACGAGCAGGAAGAGGCGCGCTTTATCGCCGAGACCATCGCCCGCCATGTGGACGAGGGCGGGCTGTACCGCGAGTGCGCCGTGCTCTACCGCTCCAACGCCCAGTCGCGCGTGCTGGAAGAGACCTTCATCGGCCGGCGCATGCCCTACCGCGTCTACGGCGGTCTGCGCTTCTTCGAGCGCCAGGAGATCCGCGACGCCCTGGCCTACCTGCGCCTGGCCGGCAACGGCGATGACGACGCCGCGTTCCTGCGCGTGGTCAACCAGCCGCCGCGCGGGATCGGCGAAAAGACCCTGGAGGGCCTGCGCCAGGCGGCCCAGGCGGCGGACACCAGCCTGCTTCAGGCGGCGGCCCACGCGGTGGATGCCGACGCCCTGCCCGGGCGCGCGCGCAACGCGGTCGCCGGGTTCGTGCAGCTGGTCCGCGATCTGCAGCAGGAGCTCCCGCGCCAGCCGCTGGCGGACCAGGTGGAGCAGGCGATCGAACGCGCCCAGCTGCGCGAGCACTACAAGAAGGAAAAGGGCGAGCGCGGCGAGGCGCGCCTGGAGAACCTGGACGAACTGGTGGGGGCGGCGCGCGCCTTTGACATGGAATCCACCGCCGAGAGCGAGGAAGGCGAGGGCAATCCGCTGACCGAATTCCTCGCCCACGCGGCGCTGGAGGCCGGCGAGGGCGCGGCCGACCCGCACGAGGACGCGGTGCAGATGATGACCCTGCACTCCGCCAAGGGCCTGGAGTTCCCGCTGGTCTTCCTGACCGGCATGGAGGAGGGCCTGTTCCCCAACGCGCGCTCGCTGGAGGAGCCGGGACGGCTGGAGGAGGAGCGCCGCCTGGCCTACGTCGGCATGACCCGCGCCGAGAAGGAGCTGTACCTGATCCACGCCGAGACCCGTCGGTTGTACGGGCGCGAGTCCTACAACGTCGCCTCGCGCTTCATCAACGAGATCCCGGAGGACGCGCTGGAGGTACTGCGCCCGCAGGCCTCGCCCTACGGCGCCGGACGCTTTGCGGCGGCCCGGCAGAAGACGGCGGGCTTCGGGTCCATGGATGCACAGGCCGCCGAGGCCTCCGCGGCGGGCCTGGCCATCGGCGCCCGTGTGCATCACGCGAAGTTCGGCGAGGGCCTGGTCACCCAGTTCGAGCGCTCCGGCAACTCGGCGCGGGTACAGGTGAACTTCGCCCACGCCGGCTCCAAGTGGCTGGTGCTCAGCTTCGCCAAACTGGAGGTTCTGGGTTAGGCGGAATGCCGCTTATTTCACCACGGAGAAGGGCCAGGGCGATTTACAGGAAGGTGGGGAGACAGGAAGAGATGGGCTGGATTGATAGGGCGGGCGTTGTGAGCGTCGCGCGGCAATCCTTTGGGTAACACTGGAGGGGATCCCAACCCGATCGCCACGTCGCTTCGCTTCTCGCGATGACGTACTCAATAGCGACACGATGCGATTCGCTGCGCTCGTCACATCCTGCCCCCCTTCGCGGGGTTTCTCCGTGCCCTCTGTGGTGCAAACGCCCTTGATCCCCTTCGTATCTTCGTGCGCTTCGTGGTGACACAAAAAAGCCCCGCCGAGGCGGGGCTTGTGATCATCAAGCGGAACGGCGATCACTCGATCTTGATGTAGGCGAAGCCTTCCTCGTTCTGCAGTTCGGCCACGCGCACCACGCCCGAGGGGACGAAATTCACGTGGTCGTAGATCAGATCCTCGTCGAGGCCGATCTGCGAGCGGGTGATCTCGCACAGTTCCAGCTTCACGCCATGGGTGCTTGCGAGGCTCATCAGGCGGCCGCGCAGGGTCTCGCGCTCTTCCTTCAGTTCCTCGTCGGCCTCGAACGGTGTATCGGCGAGGTTGTCGTCGGTCAGGAAGCGGATGCCGTGGGCCACGAACACGATGCGCACGTCGGCGTCGATGAACTCGTTCTGGTAGTGCGTCATCATGTTATTGATGCTGGTCAGCATCGCGGAGAAGCGGCGCGGGTCGGCGAAGTCGGCGTGATAGACCACCTTGGCCTCCGGCTCGAAGGCCTTGGCCTGGGGCATGAAGGCCAGGCTCGCGACCAGCAGGGTGGCCAGCAGGAGGGCCATGCCCGCGGCGGTTGCCGAGGTGGTTTGAAGGGTCCGGGGAAAGCGGTTCATCGTGGTCTCCTTTGTATGGTGTTGTTTCTTTCTAGAGTAGACGCCCCGGAACCCCCCTGTCATTCCCGCCACGCCCCGCTCCCGGTTGACGCGCAGCCGGTCCGGCGGTATGCTCTGCCGCCTTTTCCAGAACCTAGCGATTCAACGCGAGGGAAGTACTTTGGCGAATATTGCTTCTGCCCGTAAGCGGGCCCGTCAGGCGGTCAAGAACCGCGCCCACAACATGGCGCTGCGCTCCCGTTTCCGTACGGCCATGAAGGCCGTGCTGAAGCCGCTGCACAAGGGCGATGCCCAGGCTGCCGCCGAGGCCTACAAGTCGGCCGTGCCGGTGATCGACAAGACCGTGAGCAAGGGCCTGATCCACAAGAACAAGGCGGCCCGTCACAAGAGCCGTCTGAACGCCCGCATCCGCGACCTGGCCCAGGGCTAAGCCCCCGGGCATCTGGCCGGCCTCGCGCCGGCCGCGGATAGCTGAATCGCGAAGCCGCGCCCCGCAAACGGGCGCGGCTTTTTGCGTGGGTGGCATTCGGCGCGCCCCTGAACGTATTCCTCGCCGCTATCCCCCGTCATCGCGAGTCGCACAGCGACGTGGCGAGCTCTCGGGGTACCCCGCGACCGCCGCGTTCCTTCCACAATGAGGGTTACCGGGGCTGAAAGACGCGCGCCTCGCCCTCACCGCGCGGGTCGGAGGCGGCCTCCAGACGGTCGGCCTCGGGCTCCCACAGAATGGCGTGCATGTCGCCGAACGGGCGGACCTGAGGCACCAGCTGGTGCCCGCGCGCGACCAGCTGGCCGCGCAACTCGGCATCAAAGGCGCCGGTCTCGTGCTCGACCCGGTCCGGCAGGTACTGGTGGTGATAGCGCGGAGCCGCCACCACATCCTCGATGGACTGTCCCTCGAGCACCCCGAGGATGCCGTGCAGCACCATGGTGATGATACGGCTGCCCCCGGGCGTCCCCAGGATCGCCACCCGCTCGCCGGTGTCGACGAAGGTCGGGCTCATGCTCGACAGCGGCCGGCGCTGCGGGGCGATGGCGTTGGCCTCGAAGCCGACCAGGCCGTAGGCGTTGGGCTCGCCCGGTTTCGCCGAGAAGTCGTCCATCTCGTTGTTCAGGAGCACACCGGTGCCGGGCACCACATAGCCGGCGCCGAAGGGGTAGTTGAGGGTCAGGGTAGCCGCGACGCGGTTGCCCTCGGCATCGATCACGGAGAAATGCGTCGTCTGGCGGCTCTCGGTGGCGGCGGCCTCCGGGTGGTCGGCCTGCGGATCCACCGACAGCGGCAGGTAGCGGCTGGGGGTGGCCGTGTCCGGATGGATCGTGGCGCGCAGTCCGGCGGCGTAGTCGCGCGACAACAGCCGCTCCAGCGGCATCTCGACATGATCCGGATCGCCCAGATACTCGGCCCGGTCGCGGTACGCGCGGCGCATGGCCTCGATGGTCAGATGGGCGCGCATGTCCGGCGCCAGCGCCTCGAGGTCATAGAATGAAAGGATGTTCAGGATCTGCCCCAGTGCCACCCCCCCGGAGGATGGCGGGGATGCCGTGGTGATCTCGGCCCCGTGGTAATCGAGTCGGATCGGGTCGCGCTCGACCACCGCGTAACCGGCGAGGTCGTCCAGCGTCCAGATCCCGCCCGCCTCGCGCACCCCCGCGACCAGCAGCTCGGCCAGTTCGCCGGTATAGAACCCGTCGCGGCCGGCGTCCGCCAGGCGCCGCAGGGTCGCGGCCAGATCCGGCTGGCGCAGGGGCGCCCCTTCGTCCGGCAGCTGGCCGTCGTCCAGGTAGATGTCGCGCGCGTCTGCCCCGTCGCGCAGGGCCTGGTGGCGGAACCCCGCCATCTGCCGATAGCGACCGCTGACGGGCACGCCATCCTCGGCCAGACGGATCGCCGGGGCCAGGCTGACCGCCAGGGACAGACGCCCGTAGTTCCGCGCGATGTGATCGAGGCCGGCCGGCATGCCGGGGATGCCCGCCGCCAGCACGCCGTCCAGTGACAGTCCGTCGACCACCTCGCCTTCCGCATCCAGATACATGTCGCGATGCGCCGCGGCCGGGGCGGTCTCGCGAGCGTCGACCATCACGCTGCGGTTCGAGTCGGCCTCGTACAGCAGGAAGAACCCGCCGCCCCCGAGGCCGGAGCCATAGGGTTCGGCCACGCCCAGCGCGGCGGTGATGGCCACGGCGGCGTCGAAGGCATTGCCGCCGTCGCGCAGCACGGCCTCGCCGGCCTCGGTGGCCGCGGGGTGGGCAGTGGCCACCGCATGCTGCCCGGGCCCGGCCCAGGCCAGCGGGGCGGCCAGTGCCAGGGTGACAAGGACGGCGCCGCGCTGGAGGGGTCGATGCCAGTCCACGAGGTTGCCTACTTCGCGGCCATCAGGGCTTCATACTTGGCCTGGAGCTGTTCTCGGGTCTCCTTGTGATCCGGGTCCAGCGGGATGCAGTCGACCGGGCAGACATCCTGGCACTGCGGCTCGTCGAAGTGCCCAACACATTCCGTGCACAGATTGGGGTCGATCTCGTAGATCTCGTCACCCGGGTAGATGGCCTCGTTCGGGCACTCGGGCTCGCAGACATCGCAGTTGATGCATTCGTCGGTGATCATCAGGGCCATGGGCCAATCCTCGTATCCAGTCGCAGGGCCCGGCCGCTAGCGCTCCAGGCCGTTTTGTTCGGCCAGCATGCGCGCCACGCCGGGGCTCACGAATTTTGAGACGTCGCCGCCCAGACGGGCGATTTCCCGTACCAGACTCGAGGAGACGAAGCTGTATTCCTCGGCCGGTGTCAGGAACAGGGTTTCGACCTCCGGCGCCAGCTGGCGGTTCATCGCCGCCAGCTGGAATTCGTGTTCGAAGTCGGACACCGCCCGCAAACCGCGCAGGATCACGTTGGCGCGCTGGGCGTGGACAAAATGCGCCAGCAGTACGTTGAACCCCTGCACCTCGACGCCGGGGATCTCGCCCACGGCCTCGCGGGCTAGGGCCACACGCGTCTCCAGCGGGAAGGCCGGGCCCTTGTTGGGATTGGCGGCCACCGCGATCACTACGCGATCGAACAGGCGGGCGGCCCGGCGCACGATATCGGTGTGACCATGCGTGATGGGATCGAAGGTGCCGGGGTAGATAGCGGTAACGGACATGGGCGAAAGGCCGGCCGGGAAAGCCCCCATTAGACCCCAAGCACCGCAAGCAGACAAAATGCGCCCGCCGCACCGCAACCAGGGAATGCCCCATGAGTGACGACTACCGCCCTCCGCTTGCCGACTACTGGGATCAGCTCGAGTCCCGCTACGGTGGCGGCTTCAATTTTCACCAGATCTCGCGCGACGAACTGGCGCAACTGGTGGAACACCTGCGCCACGCCGTGAAGGAAGACCCGCAGGTCACGGACGTCGAGAAACAGAACCTGGGCCTGGTCCTTAAGCACGCTGAACAGACGCTCGAGAAGCGCAAGTAGGCGCGCCGCACACGCCCCGGCCGGAGAGGACCGGCGCGCGCCGCGCAAGCGTGCACCCGCCTAATCGCGCTCCGGTAAAGCCGCGGAGTCCATCGTCGTGGCACAAGGCGGCAGGGCGCGGCATTCGGCCCCCGTGTCCGGCGCATCCGCCGCCGCGCCGAGGGTGCGAGCGTAGCTGCCCGGCCCCGCCAGACCGGCCGCGCAGCTCGCCGCCTCGCGTGCCTGCTCACCGCACTCGCGGGCGATCAGTACATGCGCCAGGTTGTTCCACCCTTCGTGACGCGCCGGATCACGCTCCACGAGGTTCCGCAGGGCGTCCTCGGCCGTGGTCAGGTCGCCCTGGGCAAACGCCACGTTGGCCCGGCCCACATAGGGGATGGCCTCGTCGGGCCAGCGCTCCATCGCCGTTTCATAGCCAGTGGCGGCCGCCGCGAGGCGTCCGGTCTGCTCCAGCTCGTTGACCGCTCGCAGCCAGCGCAGGGGCGTGGCCGTTGCCGGCAGGGTGTCCGGTGCCATCACCAGGAAGGCCCAGCGTTCCCCGCGGGCCCAGGTCCGCTCGAAGCGGGCAAACGAGTTCACATGGCGCTGGATGGGGCCGCTGCGCAGGAAGATCTCGCGATCCTCCAGGTCATAGCCGATCACCACTGCGAAGTGCCATTCCGGGATCAGGGCCACGCCGAGGTTCTGGAACACCACCACCGGGTTGCCGGCGGCCACTTCGCGCAGGACGGTTTCCAGTTGCGGCTCGATGCGGTAGGCGACCTGGTCGCGGGCCCGCACCGCCGCGCGCATCTCGGCCTGGAGACTGCCCTCGCGGCCGGGGAGGTAGACCTCCTCGATCAGGTCATCCAGCGCGGCGTCGATGCCGCGGGCGTTCAGGGCCGTGGCCAGGGCGGCGGGGCCGCACTGGTATTGCTCCTGCGGGAAGAAGGGCGTGTCCGTCAGTTCCACGCGGGTCGGCAGGTCGGCCGGGCGCTCGCTCGCCAGGCTCGCGCTCTGCGGCGCGGTGGCGCAACCGCCCAGGGCGAATGCGCCCATCACCAGGCCGAACACAAGAACGGCGAGCCCGGAGGCTCGCCGTCGGTTCCACGATGCCATGACCGCGTCAGCGGTTGGCGCGCGCCGGACCCACGAACGAGAAGATGTCGGTCACGCCGACCGCATCGAGGATCACGAACACCACGAACACGATGGCGACCACACCAAGGGCGCTGGCGGCGCCGGCCGGGTCGGTCTCCATGTGCGCCTCCAGGCGGGCGAGTTCCTCGTCGGTCAGACGCGCCACGCGCTGCTCGGCCCGTTCGGGGTCGACCCCCATCTCGATCAATTGGGCACGGACCTCGGCGTCATTGAGCTGTTCCAGCAACTGGGCGCGGGTGTCATCCGCGCTGGCCTGCTGGATCATGCTGCCGGTGTCGAGCATGCCCACGCCGGCGAAGGCCGGAGTGGCGGGCAGCAGGGTCAGCGTCAGCGCGACCAGGAAGGCCGCAGGGGCGGACAGGACTTGGCGAAACGAAGGGACGCGCATGGACAGACTCCTCGAATGGGGACGGGGTGCATAACGCTTACGAGTGTAGCGCGCCCACGGCGCAAGGGAACCGGCCGCGAAGAAAAATCGCGGCCGGAATCACAGGCCTCAGCTTTCGTCGGGGGCGTCAACCACGTTGATCTCGTACTCCAGGACCTCGACCCCGCGCGCCCAGGCCCCACCGCACACCGAGTTGTCACGCGTGCGTTCCTGGGTCTCGCCCGGACCGAGGGTGCGCCACAGGCGGGTGGTCGTGCGGACATCGTCCTCCAACTCGCCGGGGCAGTTGTAGGCGGTCTTGGTGACGCGCACCTCCAGCCAGTCGTCGGTGTTGTTGGTCGCCCGCCACTGGCCGCGCACGTTGGCACAGCCGTATTCGCGCATGCGGTACTCGAAGGTGACCTCGTCCGGCGAGCCATCGGCCGGCGCGAAATAGGCGCCCTGCGCGGCGACCTGGCCTGGCGCCAGGAATGCGGCGGCCAGGACGCTGGCGGCCGACAGGGCAAACGTGCGGTTCAGGATTCGCGTGTACATCGTTTCCTCCATCCGGTATCCGGTGTTGGCGCCCGTCTTGCGCGGGCTTGCAGTGCTGTAGACTCCGGAACCGCCCGTTTTGTGCCGATCCCGGTTGTCCGGCGGGGTTTTTCGCCTGCCCGCCTGGATCTTGCATCCCATCCTCGCAAACCGACCTGAAACGCATATGAACGAGATCATCCCCGACTCGACCCTGACCTGCCCGGAGTGCGGCCATCAGAAGACCGAGACGATGCCCACCGGTGCCTGCCAGTGGTTCTATGAGTTCACCGGCTGCGGTGCCCTGCTGAGGCCGTTGCCGGGGGATTGCTGCGTCTTCTGTTCCTACGGGTCCGTGCCCTGTCCGCCGATCCAGCAGGAGGGCCCCGGTGCTTGCTGTACCCCCGGGAGGCCTTCGGGTCCGTAGTCCGCGTATCTACTCGGTCTTCACGTCGAATGGCGGGCAGCGTTTTGGCAACAGCTCGCCGCGGATGCGCGGGTAGCAGGGCAGGCCCCGTTCGAATGGCGGGGCATCCTCGCCCTGTATCAGCGGGCGCAGGTAGTCGCGCGCGGCCTGGGTGATGCCGTAGCCATCCGGGGTGATGTAGTTGCGCGGCATGCCCTGCTCGATGTCCGCGACGGTCTCCAGCGGGGTAAAGCCGATGCTCCAGCGGTACGGCTGGTTGGAGTCCCGGCGAATGATCGGCATGAAGGCGTCCTCGCCGGCCACCACCCCCTCCACCGCCGCGCGCCCGCAGGCATAGGCCTGCTCCACGTCCACCTTCGATGCGATATGGCGCGAGGCGCGCTGGATATAGTCCACCACGGCCCAGTGCAGCTTGTGGCCGGTCTTTTCGCGGATCAGTTCGGCCAGGCGCGGGGCGGCACCGCCGAGCTGGGTATAGGCGTACACGTCGTGACTCTGCGCGACCGAGAACAACTCCCCGTCCGGGTTCTTGATGCCCTCGGAGACGACCACCACGCAGTAGCCGTGGCGCTCGATGGTGCGGTTCAGGTGCTCCAGAAAGTCGTCCTGGTCGAACGGGACCTCGGCGAACAGGATCAGCATCGGCGGCTGACCGTCGAACTCCTGCGCCAGCGCCGCGGCGGCCGCCAGCCAGCCGGCATGCCGACCCATCACCTCCATCACGAACACCTTGGTGGAACTGGTGTGCATGGACTCGACGTCCAGGCTGGCCTCGCGCACTGCCGTGGCGATGAACTTGGCGGCCGAGCCGAACCCCGGGCTGGAGTCGGTTACGGCAAGGTCGTTGTCGATCGTCTTGGGCACGCCGATCGCCTTGATCGGAAAGCCCATGCGCTCGCCCATCTTCGCGATCTTCAAGGCGGTATCCATGGAGCCGCCACCGCCGTTGTAGAAGAAGGTGCCGATGTCATGGGCGCGGAAGACCTCGACCAGGCGCTCGTATTGCGCCGGATCCTTGTCGGGGTCGCCCAGATCGAAGCGGCAGGAACCGAACGCACCGCCCGGCGTATGGCGCAGGGCGGCGAGGGTCAGCGGGTCCTCCTGGTCGAGGTCGATGATCTCTTCGCGCAGCACACCCAGGATGCCGTCGCGCGCCGCATAGATCTTGCCGAAATGGGCCGGGTGGGCGCGCACCGCCTCGATCACCCCCCAGGCGCTGGCGTTGATGACGGCAGTGACTCCGCCCGACTGGGCGTACAGCGCGTTCTGCGGCATGCGAATCCTCCATTTCCTGTGGTTCCCGAAGGCCGAGCAAACACAGTGCCAGGCCGATCACGCCACGATCATTACCGTGGATCGGCCCCTCCGGGTGCTTTTGCTACACTATGCCGCCTTTGACACCCGGCGCGCCGGGGCCGTTCGCCCCGCGACGGGGCTGCTGTGCCCCATTTCGCGCCGTGTCGCCCGATTCACAACAGCATCAGGATTGCATCATGCATATCGGTACCACTCTGACCAACTGCATCATCGAAACCCAGCGCGGCATCCAGGGCGCAACCGGCGAATTCACCGGTCTGCTGAACGACATCTCCGTGGCGTGCAAGAAGATCTCCGACCTCGTTGACAAGGGTGATCTGGTCGGCGTGCTCGGCTCCGCCGGCTCCGAGAACGTGCAGGGCGAGACGCAGAAGAAGCTCGACATCATCACCAACGAGGTGTTCATCGAGAGCCTGAGCCACAACGGCCACGCCGCCGGCCTGGCCTCCGAGGAGATGGACGAGATCTGCGAGATGCCGGCCAACGAGCCGCGCGGCCACTACCTGGTGCTGTTCGATCCGCTGGACGGTTCCTCGAACATCGATGTGAACGTTTCGGTCGGCACGATCTTCTCCATCCTGAAGGCCCCGGAGGGCGTCACCGATCCCAAGACCGAGGACTTCCTGCAGCCGGGCACCAAGCAGGTCGCCGCCGGCTACTGCCTGTACGGCCCGTCCACCATGATGGTGATGACCACCGGCCAGGGCGTGAAGATGTTCACCCTGGACAAGGACTTCGGCGAATTCCTGCTGACCAAGGACAGCGTGCAGATCCCGGAAGACACCCAGGAGTTCGCGATCAACATGTCCAACAGCCGCTTCTGGGAGGCCCCGGTCAAGCGCTACATCGACGAATGCCTGGCCGGCAAGGAAGGCGCCCGCGGCAAGGACTTCAACATGCGCTGGGTGGCCTCCATGGTGGCCGAGGTTCATCGCATCCTGTCGCGTGGCGGGGTGTTCCTGTACCCGATGGACACGAAGATGCAAGCCAAGGGCACGGCCGGCAAGCTGCGCCTGATGTACGAGGCCAATCCGATGAGCTTCATCATCGAGCAGGCCGGCGGTGCCGCCACCACCGGCCGCGAGCGCATCATGGACATCAGCCCCGAGGGCATCCACCAGCGCGTACCGGTGGTCCTGGGCGCGAAGAACGAAGTGGAGCGCATCACCAGTTACCACAACGAGGGCTGATCCCTACGCCCTTTACAGTCCGAGGCCCGGCCCCGCAAGGCGCCGGGCCTTTTTGATGAAGGCAATCGACCATGACCGACTATCGTAGCCGGCAAGACGTCCAGCCCGGACCGCCGCCTGCACCGGGCCGGGGCGAGGCCTTTCGCTACTGGCTGAAACTCGGTTTCATTTCGTTCGGTGGCGCCGCCGGGCAGATCGGGATGATGCACGAGGATCTGGTCGAGCGGCGGCGCTGGGTCTCGGAGAAGCGTTTTCTGCACGCGCTGAACTACGCCATGGTCCTGCCGGGTCCCGAGGCACAGCAGCTGGCGACCTATCTCGGCTGGCTGTTGCACGGGACCTTGGGCGGCTTGATGGCCGGACTGCTGTTCATCCTGCCTTCGCTATTCCTGATCGCCGGGCTTTCATGGGTCTACCTGGCCTTTGGCGATGTGCCGGCGGTGGAGGCGGTGTTCTACGGCATCAAGCCGGCCGTGGTCGCGATCATTGTCTACGCCGGCTGGCGTATCGGCGGACGGGTGCTCAATAACGGCCTGCTGTGGCTAATGGCCATCGCGGCCTTCCTGGCCATCTTCGCCCTCAACGTCCCGTTCCCGTACATCATCATCACGGCGGGGATCCTCGGCTGGCTGGGCAGCCGCGTCTGGCCAGAACGCTTCCAGAACGGCGAATCTCACGGGGCCGGCAGTGTTGAGTCGCGGGGCCCGGCGGTGGTGGATGACGACACGCCACCCGCCCCCTGGATGCAGTTTCGCTGGTCGCGGGTGATTCGCTTTCTGGTGGTGGGTCTGGGGCTGTGGGCCGCCGTGTTCGGGGCCCTGCTCGCGCTGTTCGGCTGGGACGCCACGCTGACCCGCATGGGGCAATTCTTTACCCAAACGGCGCTCGTGACCTTCGGCGGGGCCTACGCGGTCCTGCCCTATGTCTACCAGGGTGGGGTGGAGACCTATGGGTGGCTGAGTCCCGCGCAGATGATCGACGGGATCGCACTGGGGGAGGCCACACCAGGGCCGCTGATCATGGTGGTCACGTTCGTGGGCTTCATTGGCGGCTGGACCCAGGCCTTCCTGGGTCCGGATCAGGTCTTTCTGGCGGCCGTGCTGGGTGCGCTGGTCGCAACCTTCTTTACCTTCCTGCCATCATTCCTGTTCATCCTGGTCGGTGCGCCGCTGGTCGAACGCACGCGCGGGGATCTGCACTTCACGGGGCCGCTGACCGGCATCACCGCCGCGGTGGTCGGGGTGATCGTGAACCTCGCGGTCTTCTTCACCTGGCACGTGCTGTGGCCCGACGGCTTTGACGGCGCCTTCGAATGGTTCTCCGCCCTGCTGGGCATCGCCGCCTTCATCGCCCTGGCCCGCTTTCGCGTCGGGATCATCCCGCTGATCCTCGTTTGTGCGGGGCTGGGGGCGGGCTTCCAGCTCGCGTTCTGATCGCGGGGAGATGCCTCAGACGACGCGGCCTTCGGGTTGCGCGTCCGGGTCCTGGTGCAGGGTGGTCAGGTTGGCGACGGTGGTGTCGGCGATGTTGGTCAGCGCCTCGTGGGTCAGGAAGGCCTGGTGGCCGGTGACCAGCACATCGTCGCGCTGCATTAGCCGCGCCAGGCGCCGGTCCGGAAGACCGGCCAGCGACCAGTCGTGGAAGAACAGCCCCGCCTCGGCCTCGTAGACATCCAGTGCGAATCCGCCCAGCTGACCCGAGTCCAGTGCGACCTCGGCGGCATCGGTATCCACCAGCGCCCCGCGCGCCGTATTGATCAGAAAGGCCCCTCGCGGCATTTGCGCCAGGGTGTCGGCATTGATCATGTGCCGGTTCTCCGGCGTCATCGGGCAGCTCAGGCTCACCACCGAGGACTTGACCAGTAGCGTGTCCAGGTCCCGATACTCCACCCCCGCGGCCTGCAGCTCGGCGTTAGGGTGCGGGTCGTGCGCAAGCACGCGGCAGCCAAAGCCGAGCATGATCCGGGCGAAGGCCTGGCCGATGCGCCCGGTGCCCACCACCCCCACTGTACGCCCCACCAGATCGAAGCCCGTCAGGTGATCGAGCCGGAAATCGCCGCGTCGGGTCCGCTCCCAGGCCCGGTGCACCCGGCGGTTCAGCGTCATCAACAGGGCGACGGCATGCTCCGCGATCGCGTTCGGGGAGTAGGCCGGAACCCGCCCCACGCGCACGCCGCGCTCGCGGGCCCGCGCCACATCCAGATTGTCGTACCCGGAGCAGCGCAGCGCGATCACGTGGATGCCCTGATCCGCCAGCCCGTCAATCACCCGGCGGTGCAGGTCGTCGTTGGTGAATACGCAGACCGCATCCGCACCCCGGGCCAGGTGCACCGTCTCCGCAGTCAGGCGCTCGGCGTACACCACCGGCACCAATTCGGCGGCCACCAGAGCCGGTATCAGGTGCTCGCGATCATGCTGCTGGGTACTGAAGACGGCGACCTTCATCGCATCCCCCGGACAGTGGTTGGGCCAAACTCCAGCATAACCGGGAAAGGTTACCGCCCGGGTGGATCGTGCCCCGTGATTGGCGCACTATGTTTTGACCCGCACGCATCGATTTCGGCGCTGCCTGCGGCGGGCGTCCGGGAGCAACCTATGCATGTGATCGCCCCACAAGCCGTGGATACGCTGATCCGCCTGCTGGCCGGTGATGGCTACGAGGTGGTGGGTCCGACACGGCGCGACGGCGCGATCGTCTACGATCGCGTGCAAGGTCTGGATGACCTGCCGGTGGGCTGGGGGGACGAGCACGCCCCCGGCCACTACCGCCTGCGCGAGCGTGACGACGCGGCCCTGTTCGGCTACGTGGTCGGGCCGCACTCCTGGAAGAAGTACCTGTTCCCCCCGCAGGAGACCCTGTTCCGGCTGACCCGCCAGCCGGACGGCAGCTTCGTGACCGAGCCGGGCGAGCCGGCACCGCCCCGGCGCGCGTTCATCGGCATGCGCGCCTGCGAGCTGGCGGCGATCGCCGTGCAGGACCGGGTGTTCCTCGGCCAGGCGGTGCAGGATCGCGGCTATGCGGCGCGGCGCCAGGATGTGTTCATGGTCGCGGCCCACTGCGCGGAGCCCGGCGGCACCTGCTTCTGTGCCTCGATGGACACTGGGCCCCGTGCGCGGGAGGGCTTCGATCTGGCCCTGACCGAGGTGGTCGACGCCACGCAGCATTTCCTGGTCGCCGAGGCGGGGAGCGAGGCCGGGCGCGCGGTGCTCGACCGGCTGGAGCCGCGCCCGGCCACGGACGCCGAGCACGCCGCCGCCGAACGCGTCTGGGCCGAGGCGCCGGAAAAGATGGGCCGACAGATGCCGGCGGACGCCCGCGAGGTGCTGAACCGGGCCTTCGAGCACCCGCGCTGGGAAGAGACGGCCGAGCGCTGCCTGTCCTGCTCCAACTGCACCCTGGTCTGTCCCACCTGTTTCTGTTCCCAGGTCGAGGAGGTGCCCGATCTGGAAGGTCAGCGCACCGAGCGCGTGCGGCGCTGGGATTCCTGCTTCAACCAGGAGCACTCGCACCTGGTCGGTGGCGCCCACCGCGATTCGGTCGCCGCGCGCTATCGCCAGTGGATCACCCACAAGCTGGCCACCTGGCACGATCAGTTCGACACCTCCGGCTGTGTCGGCTGTGGACGCTGCATCACCTGGTGCCCGGTGGGAATCGACATCACCGAGGAGGTGACCGCCGTGCGCCGTGATGCGGAGGGGCAGCGATGAAGGAACTGCTGGCCATCCTCGAACAGCAGCCGTTCTTCGAGGACTTCGACCCGAAGCACCTGCGCCTGCTGGCGGCCTGTGCGGCCGAGCGCAGCTACGAATCCGGCGCTCGGCTGATGCGCGACCACGAACCCACCGAGACCTTCTGGCTGATCCGCGAGGGCCAAGTGGCGCTGGAAGGCCGCGTGCGCGAGGGCAATGTGCCCTTTATGACCCTGGGCCCCGGTGACATCCTCGGCTGGTCCTGGCTGCTGCCGCCGTACCGCGCGAGCTACGACGCGCGCGCGACCACCGACTTGCACACCCTGCGCTTCGACGCCGGCGTGCTGCGCGAGCGAATGGAGGCCGACCCGGCGCTTGGCTATACCCTGATGAAACACTTCGCCGCACTGATCGTCCAGCGCCTGCAGGCCGCGCGGCTGCAGGCGCTGGATATCTACAGCCACGGAGGGTCCGAGCATGGCCACTGACGCGGCCGCGACCCTGCCGGACCAGGTGATGGCCCCCCAGCCCTGGCGCATCTACTCGGTGCACCGCGACGTGGCCAGCAACGAGGTCTTCAGCTGGGAGCTGCGCCCAGCGCCCGGGGTGGAGCCCGGCACCCTGCCGGCGCCCGGGCAGTTCAACATGCTCTACCTGTTCGGCGTGGGCGAGGTGCCGATCTCGGTCTCCGCGATCACGGACGACGGCGGGATCGTGCATACCATCCGCGCGGTGGGCAGCGTGACCCGGGCGATGCAGGACCTCGAGGCCGGCGCGGTCGTGGGCCTGCGCGGCCCGTTCGGCACGGCCTGGCCGCTGGAACAGGCGCGCGGCCGCGACCTGGTGCTGGTCGCCGGCGGCATCGGCCTGGCCCCGCTGCGTCCGGTGATCCATGCGGCGCTCGAACGGCGCGCGGACTTCGGCCGGGTGGTGGTCTGCTACGGCGCGCGCGCCCCGGGGGACATGATCTTCCGCGACGAGCTGGATGCCTGGGCCGCGCGCGACGACCTCGACCTGCGCGTGACGGTGGATCGCGGCACCGCGGCCTGGCGTGGCGATGTCGGCGTGGTCACGCAGCTGATCGACCGCGGCGGCTTCGACCGGCGCAACACGCTGGCGATGGTCTGCGGCCCGGAGGTGATGATGCGCTTCGCGGCCTCCTCGCTGGAGCGACGCGGCGTCAAGCCGGAAGACATCTTTGTCTCCATGGAGCGCAATATGCGCTGCGCGGTGGGCTTTTGCGGGCACTGCCAGATCGGGGCGCACTTCGTCTGCCGCGACGGCCCCGTGTTCCCCTACCCGGTGATGGAGCCGGCCTTTCGGATACGCGAACTATGAGTGCCGAACGTCCGACCCTTGCCGTATTCAAGTTCGCCTCCTGCGACGGCTGCCAGCTCAGCCTGCTCGACTGCGAGGACGAGCTGCTGGCGGTGACCGACCGGGTGCAGATCGCGCACTTCCCCGAGGCCACCCGCACCCGCATTGATGGGCCCTGGGACCTGACGCTGGTGGAGGGCTCGATCACCACGCCGGAGGCGGCCGAAGAGATCCGCGAGATCCGCCGCGCGTCGAAGTTCCTGGTGACCATCGGCGCCTGCGCCACCGCCGGCGGCATCCAGGCCCTGCGCAACTTCGCCGATGTCGAGGCGTTCACCCGTCAGGTCTACGCCCACCCGGAATACATCGAGACCCTGGCCACCTCGGATGCGATCAGCCAGCACGTGCCGGTGGACTTCGAGCTGCGCGGCTGCCCGATCGACAAGTACCAGCTGCTGGAGGTCATCAGCGCCTTCCTCTACGGCCGCCGCCCGCAGGTCTCCAGCGCCAGCGTCTGCGAGGAGTGCAAGCGGGCGGGACAGGTCTGCGTGATGGTCGCCCACGGCACGCCCTGCCTGGGCCCGGTCACCCACGCCGGCTGCGGCGCGCTGTGCCCCGGCTGCCACCGCGGCTGCTACGGCTGCTTCGGCCCCAAGGAGACGCCCAACGCGCCCGGTCTGTCCGGGCAGCTGGAGGCCCTCGGCATGGAGCGCGCCACCCGCGTGCGCTTCTACCGCACCTTCAATGCCGGCGCCGACGCCTTCCGCGAGGAGAGCGAGCGCGAAGAATCAGGAAACGGACCATGAGCGAGACCCGCACCATCGAAGTCGACTACCTCGCGCGCGTGGAGGGCGAGGGCGCGATGTACGTGCGCACCGAGGGCGACCGCGTGGAGGAGGTGAAGCTGTCGATCTTCGAGGCCCCGCGCTTCTTCGAGGGCTTCCTGCGCGGACGCGACTTCCGCGAGGCCCCGGACATCACCGCGCGCATCTGCGGCATCTGCCCGATCGCCTACCAGCTGGGCGCCTCGCTGGCGATGGAGGACGTCTGCGGGGTAACCGTGGATGGCGTGCTGCAGGACCTGCGCCGGCTGGCCTACTGCGGCGAATGGATCGAGAGCCACGCCCTGCACGTGTTCATGCTCCACCTGCCGGACTTCCTTGGCTATCCCGACGCGGTCACCGCCGCGAAGGACCACCCCGACATGGTGCGCAACGGCCTGCGCATCAAGAAGATCGGCAACGCCATCCTGCGCCTTTTGGGCGGGCGCGAGATCCACCCGGTCAACCTGCGGGTCGGCGGCTTCTACCGCACGCCGACGCCCGACGAGGTCGCCGGGCTGCGCGAGGACCTGGCCTGGGGCCTGGAGGCGTCCTGCGAGGTCGCCGAATTCCTCGCCACCCTCGACTACCCGAACCTGGAGCGCGACTACGAGTTCGTGTCGCTGGTGCACCCGGACGAATACCCGATCACCCACGGCCGGCTCGGCTCCGGCAGCGGCCTGGACGCCGCCATCCGCGACTACGACGACGTCTTCACCGAGGAGCACGTGGCCCACTCCAACGCCCTGCACAGCCACCGTTCCGACAGCGGCGAACCGGTGTTCATGGGCCCGCTGGCGCGCTTCGCGCTGAACCGCGAACGTCTTACCCCGCGCGCCGCCGAGCTGGCCGAGCGCGCCGGGCTGGGCACGGCCTGTCGCAACCCGTTCCGCAGCATCCAGGTGCGCATGATCGAGATCGTGCTCGCCTTCGAGGAGGCCCTGCGCCTGGTCGACGGCTACCGGGCCGCACCGGCCGAACCCGCGCTGCCGGTCACCCCGCGCGCCGGCACCGGCTTCGGCGCCACCGAGGCCCCGCGCGGCATCTGCTACCACCGCTACCGCATCGACGACGCGGGCATCATCACCGACGCCAAGATCGTCCCGCCCACCTCGGTCAACCAGCCCACCATCGAGGCCGACCTGCGCGAACTGGTGCAGAGCCACCTTCACCTGCCGGACGACGAACTGCGCCACCACTGCGAGGTCGCCATCCGCAACTACGACCCCTGCATCTCCTGCGCCACCCACTTCCTCGACCTCACCGTCGACCGCCAGTGAGTGCGCACCGACCCGGCGGAAACGAGGAACCTTTCCATACCGATGAAGATGAGCCCTCTCCATTGGTAAGGGCCTGCTCCGAAGGCCGCATTCCCCTTGTCGACCCCACCCCGGGTTGTGCGACGCTACCGAAATTGGCTCGCCTCACCTATATTCAAGCGAAGCTTAAACTGCGCGGGTTCGCTCACTGACTCGAAGGCCACACCAACGTGCATCTTTCCAGAAGACCTAGCTTGTCCATGACCAAACAGCAGACTCTATCAAAGGAAACCAATTCATAGATTATGAACTATTACGCGAAGGACTGCGAATTAGTACTTGCTCTTGTCGCCCCTGTCGGAGTCAACTTAGACGACGTTGAAACCAGGCTCGAATCCCTGCTCAGCCAATTCGGATATTCAACAGCGATTTTTCATTTGAGCCAGATCGCCGCCAATCTGGAAGGGCATCAATCGTCCGAGCATCAAAGTGAGGCCGAAAGGCTGGATGCTGGTATGAACCTCGGTAACAGCCTAAGGGAGAAGTATGACCGAGGAGATGTTTTGGCTCTTCTCGCCATTCAAGCCATAAATGATCGCAGGGGTTATGAGCAGGATGCTCCTGAGCCTTTGTCTCGAGCTGCGCATGTAATCCGATCTCTCAAACACGAAGATGAGGTTGAAACGCTTCGGCAAGTCTACGGCCCAGGGTTCTTTCTTATAGGGGTTTCCTCATCTCTAGAAAGCCGAAAACAATACCTAAAAGAACTAAAAGGTGTTCCAGAGGAGGAGATTCATAGACTGATTGAGCGCGATGACAAAGAAAATCGTCCTCTAGGGCAGCAGACAAGAGATGTGTTTCAGCTGGCGGATGCATTCCTCACCACTGATGCTCCTACAGTCTTGGAGAGTCAGTTGGGGCGCATAATGGACCTGATTTTTTCCAAGCCTGTTGTGCCGCCTACGGCTGAGGAATACCCAATGTTCATGGCCTATGCTGCGTCTTTACGCTCCGCAGATCTTGCCAGACAAGTGGGCGCGGTAATCGTGAATGAAAAAAATGACATAATATCCACAGGCGCGAATGATGTGCCGGCTTATGGTGGCGGGCTCTACTGGACAAACCAAAATGACCAACGAGATTACGTCCGAGGGTGCGACTCGAATGAGCAGGAAAAAATTGAGATCGCAAAGGACGCCGCCACCAGAATTTTAGGGGAAGAGGCTCAGAGCGCAGACCTGGAAGAGGCCGTAAAACGCCTCAAGGGGTCTAAATTAATGGATATAACCGAGTATGGAAGGTCAGTCCATGCCGAAATGGAGGCTCTGCTACAAGCTGCTCGCAATGGAACTCCTGTACGGGGAGGAACGCTGTTTACAACTACTTATCCGTGCCACAATTGTACCAAGCATATCGTGGCAGCAGGGATACAAAAAGTCATATACATAGAGCCTTATCCGAAGAGTTACGCGACTACGCTACATGGTGATGCAGTTGAAGACAAAGGGTCGCAATCGTCCGATAAAGTGGAATTCAAGCAGTTCGTTGGGGTTGGCCCGCGTCGGTTTGTGGACCTTTTTTCTATGAAGTTGAGTAGCGGGCGAGAACTTCCTCGAAAATCAGAAGGAAGAATAATTGAGTGGCATAGGCGTCAAGGTGAGACACGTGTCCCAATGTCACCATTATCGTATCTAGATTCAGAAGTATCGATAAGGCATGAGCTTGAAGAACTTTTGGAGGGCGGGAGAGATGAGAAGAAGGGATAATTCAGAGAATGCCAACAGAGTGTATAGTGGCTGGCCAGGGTGGAAGAAAGAGTTTTGTCTCACAAAATACTCAGCTTGCAAGGATGAGTCCAGCGCTGGTCGTGACCAAGAAAAATCGAGGCCGAGAACTGTAGTTCGTAAGTTGCGGTAAGTGGGTACAAAGGCTACGAGGCTGCGATTGGATTGGACGCGCACAGAGGCAGTGACATCGCTCGATAGAACGGCTTTGGTGTGTGTCCAAAGCGATGTAAACGACGACCGGTGAAGGGCGTTCGACTGTGGGGTCCGGAAGCTCTCTGGCCTTCCTTGAGAAATTTGTACTTTCGATCGGTGGATATGGGACAGCCTTGCGAAGCCTCCGCTGTCTATCGGTTCATTCGGGAGCGCCAGTAGGCGGGGCATCGTGCGTGATGCGCAAAGCCCAGGACGATGATGCGACGGGAAGACCCGAGGAAGACGATGTCATACGGGAAGCGGCGCAACACCAGTCGGCGCACGCCTTTCCGGCCTAGATGCCCCGGCATGGGACTTCCGGAGACCAGACCGTCTTCAAGCAGTTCGAGGCCCGCGTTCAGCGACTCGCGAAACTGCCGCCCGAGCCCGGGCTGTTCGTGTTCGTACCAGTCAGCCGCCGCTTCTGCTTCATCGGCCGCGGCGGCGACGATCTCCAGTATGGGCATCCATGCTCATCCGGTCCGGTCCCGCAAACGTCGATTGAGTTCGTCACGCGAGAGGGTTTCCGCGTCCCCGCTCTCGACCTGCGCAAGGCGGCGGGCAATCTCCTGCTCCCAGGCCGCGGCGACGCCGGTGTCCGGCGCCCCCTCCAGGGTCTCCAGAAGATCATGCACCAGCCGTGCACGCTCCGAGTCCGGGAGCGCTCGCGCCTGGTCAAGAATCGTTTCGAAGTCGTCGCCCGGCATGTCTGACACTGTTCACAAGGGGTGGTGGCCTTTCAGGTTACGCCTGTGCCGGAGCGTGTTCCAGCGAGCCTGGGTACCCCCGGCGCTGGCCGGCGACTCACACGCTTGCCGGGAACCGGTCCGGCAAGCGAACCGCTTCGCGGGATGCGGGCCGTGAGCACTGACAAGGGGCCGCTGGTCATCGGCATCGGCAACCCCTGGCGCGGCGACGACGGCATCGGCCACGCCGTGGTGGACGCGCTGGCCGATACCCCGGGCCTCGCCACCGCGAAGAGCCACGGCGAACCCGCCGAACTCATGGAACTGTGGCAGGGCCACGACCCGGTGATCCTGGTCGATGCCATCGTCACCGGCGCCGCCCCCGGCACCCTCCACCGCCTGGATGCCCGCGAGCCCCTGCCGCGCGGCGCGCGCTACTCCTCCCACGGTATCGGCCTCGCCGAAGCCGTCGAACTTGCCCGCTCCCTGGGCGAGCTTCCCCAGCACGTCATCGTGCACGGCATCGAGCCCGCCTGCCTCGAGGATGGAGCCGCCCTCTCGCCCGAGATCTCAGTTGCCATTGTCCGGATGTGCGAGAACATCCGAATGGAGCTCACCGGGCCCCGGCCTGGCGCCTCTCGCTGACCGGAACCCTATGGGGGACGGATCAGGCGGAGGATGAGGCCGGGAAGGTAAAGGACTCATCCCGGCCGGCCCGGATGCAGTTGCTTTCGCTGGCGCCCATGTAGAGATACCAGGTTTGCTGGGTAAGAGGTTCCGGCTGCGTGAATACTGCCGGGGCCAGGAGCGCCAGATTGGCGCCTCGCTGAGGGTCGCGCACAGATTCATAACGGATGGCCTGGATACCGGCTCGTCGCGCTTCGGCAGCGAGCGCCCGGGTGGCGGTGTAGTCGTCCGGGTGGGTCCACTGGGCGCGATCCTTGTTGAGCGGCGGACGGGTCAGGTCCAGGTGACTCGGGGTGCGCCAGGCGACGCTGAAGACCGTGAGCGATTCGTGGGCTTCAGGTAACGGTGTGCCCGGGGACGCCTCGAAAAAGTGTCGGCGCCAGTAGCTGAACTCGGCCAGTCCGGTGCGGACGGCTTCGGCACAGTAGAAGACGCCCTCGCCTTCCTGGGGTCGACGGAACCGGGAACCGAAGGGCGACGGCGGATAGCGGAACGGCGTCTTGAGGAGGTAATGCAAATGCGCCGTATTGGCGGGAAAGGCGGGCTTGGTCTCCTCCAGAATCGCCTCCAGCACTTCCTGCTCGTCCCGGGTACTCACGAGCTTGCGGGTGGACACGGTGTACTGATGCTCCACCACCCGCCATCCCTCGCCGTTCGCAGGCGCGGCTTCAGATGCGAGCGCGGTGTGCGTCCACATACTCGACTACGCGAGCCAGCCCCGCCACATTGTCCACCAGGTCTCCCGGAACACCGTGCAGGTCGGCATTGGGATTGCGCATCCAGGCCCGAAGGGAACGCTCGTCGCCGGCCGTGATGGCGTCAAGTCCCCGGTAGAGACGGACCAGCAGGGCCGCGATCTCCCAGTGCTTGGTGCGCTCGTCCAGGAAATAACCACCGGCGTACATCCGGCTGATTGTAGCGGGGCTCAGCCCCAGGGCACGGGCCAGCTCCGACTGTTTCATGCCGAGCCGTGCCCCCGCCTGCGCGACAGCCCTGGTGAGTACCTCCTGGCGCTGTTCCGCGTTTGCCGTTTTTTTCATATGGCCCTCCCGGGACAAGAAGGAATATTGCCATAGAAACTATAGAGCCAGGTTTTTCCTGAGGCAAACAAATCGCGTGGGCGCCAAGTCGCAGTGTCCCTTTTGGTTCACGCTGGGGTGTCCGGCGACCCGGCGTGTCGTCAGGCCCGGGGCCACTCGCGCGTGGCTTGCTGGTAGAAGGCCGGGTCGTCGGTGGTGGCGCCCTGCAGGGTGCAGACGGAGGCGGCAAATCGGAGGGCGCGCTCCAGGGTGGTCGCCCAGGGCCAGGCGTTCTGCAGCCCGATGATGGCGACGCTGGCGAAGGCGTCGCCGGCGCCCACGGCGTCGCGGAACCCGTCGACGGGCGGTGCGGGTGCGTGCCAGTGCTGGCCGTCTGGGCCGTGGATGGCGGCACCACCGGCCCCGTGGGTGACGATCAGGGCGGAGCGGATCGCGGCCCGTTCGAGCAGCGCGGTCGGGCGCTCGGCCTCGGCGACATCCGGGGCCAGGGTCGCGGCCTCGTCGGTGTTCAGCTTCACCACGTCGGCGCCGCGGATCAGCGCGAGGACGTCATCGGTGTCGTACCACGGCGTCCGCAGGTTCACGTCGACGAAGCGCTGGCGTGAGCGGGCCCGCAGGCGTTCCAGCAGCTCGCGATTGCCGGTGCGCAGGGCCAGCGTCCCGTGATAGAGGAGCATGGCCGTAGCCGGCAGCTGCTCCGCCCAGTCCGCCGGGACGTCGTCATAGGCCTGGCCGGGGACGATGGTGTAGCTCGGCTCGCCCTGCTCCAGGGTGACGCGTACCTCGCCCGTTGGGGCCGTGGGGTGCTGGTACAGCCCGCGTGTATCCATCCCGATGTGGTGCATGCGTTCCCGCACGCGGCGGCCATCGGCGTCGTCGCCGATGCCGCCCACGAAGCAGGCGGCGGCACCCAGCTGATGCAGGTTCCAGGCGACGTTAAAGGGTGCGCCACCGAGGACGCGTGTGCCGTCGGAGAAGCCGTCGAACAGGACCTCGCCGAAGATCAGGTGAGATGGGGGCGTGCCGTGCATGGCGTCTCCCGGGATCGGTCAGTCGTTGGCGCGTTCAATGCGGTCGCGCCCGCGTTTCTTGGCCTGGAGCAGGGCGTGGTCGGCCGCGTCGAAGATCGCCTCCGGGGTCGCGGTGGGATTGATACCGGCCAGGCCCGCGGAGATGGTGACCTTCAGCCGGGTGTTCCCGGCGCGCACGATCAGGCGATCGACCGCCTCGCGGATAGTGTCCGCCTGTGTATGGGCGGCCGCGGGTTCGCGGTAGAGGATCATCACGAATTCCTCGCCGCCGTAGCGCGCGACAAAGTCGGGTGCGCGGACCCCTTCGGCCAGGATCTCGGCGACCGCCCGCAGGACCTTGTCGCCCGCGCTGTGTCCGTATTCGTCGTTGATGGTCTTGAAGTGGTCGATGTCCCAGACCAGCAGGGAGGCGGCGCCGGCCTTTTTCAGCTCCGCCGGGAGCTGGGCCAGGCGCTGTTCGAAGGCGGTGCGGTTGGGCAGGCCGGTCAGGCTGTCGCGCGTGGCCTCGGCGCGGGCCTGTTCCAGGCGCGTGCGCAGGGCCTGCACCTGGCCCTCCAGACTGCGGCCCTTGGAGCGCAGGGCGCGGTTGCGCTCCAGTGCTGCCAGCAGCTCGGTTTCCTGTTCATCGCGAAACGCGGTGACCCGCTCCACCATGCGGTCGAGGCCGCGGCTGACCTCGGTGCGCAGGGTCGCCAGATCGTCGACGTCGACGACCCGGCCCTTGATATGGGCGACATCGCCGGAGATCCCGGCATGCAGCTCGGACACGGATTCGCGGGCGCGTTCGCCGCGGGCCTCGTCCTCGGACAAGGCGGTGTCGACATCCTCGAGGCGGTGCCAGATCTCGCCGACGACCTCGGTGAGCTCCTCGCGCTCGGTCATGGCCTTCTGGCACTTGTCGTGCAGGACCGTGAACAGACGGTTGAGGGTGCGTTCGATCTCCGCCTTGTCGCGGCGGTCAGCGGCCCGGGTCAGGGCGTCCACCTCGGAATCGAGGAACTCGAAGCCGTGCAGGCCGCGGCGCACCACCTCGAGGATGCCCTCGGCAAGATCCTGGCGATGGTCGCTGGAACGTACCGCGTCAGCGAGCTGGCCGCTCAGGCGGTCCAGCCAGGCGGTGTCGCCGGGGTCGGACTCGATGGCCCGGGTCAGGTCGCGGACCGCGCCCTCCAGTGCCGGCACCTTGGCGGACACCACCGCAAGCGAACGCAGCGCGACTCGGCGGATCGTGTCCTGCAGGGCCCGTTCCCGGTCCAGCGAGCGTTCGAGCTCGATGATGGTTCTACGCAGATCGCTGTCGGACATCGGGAAATCCCGGAAGGTAGGCGTGTCTATTTAAACGCGGAACAAGGGTGGATGCCACCGCCGGGATCGTACCCGTATACGGGCAACGGTTTAGTGCGCTGGATCATGAAGGGCCTGGCGCTGCGGCAGTTCGATCTCGATGCCGACCGGGAGATGGTCGGACAGCGCAACGTTGTAGACGCGCACGTCGCTGACATGCAGGTCGGGGGTCAGCAGGATGTGGTCGAAGACCAGGCGCGGGTCCCAGGCGGGGTAGGTCGCGGGGCAGGCCATTGGCTCCATCAGGCCGGTGCGCGCGACCAGCTGGCGCAGTTCCTCACTGTCCTGCTGGCAGTTGAGATCGCCCATGACCACCGCATGGGGGAGGTCCTGGATGTGTTCCGCGACGTAGGCCAGCTGGGACTTGCGGGTCCGCTTGCCGAGGGCGAGGTGCAGCAGGAACAGGACCAGTTCGTCTCCGTCGCCCATCGCGTAGTGCGCCTCGATCGCGCCGCGTCCCGGCAGGGCGCCTGGCAGGCGGTGCATCTCGACCCGGTCCGGTTCCAGGCGCGAGAACAGGGCCAGGGAGTGCTTGGCGAACTGCCCGAGATCCCGGTTGATCCGGTTGTAGGTGTACGGGAACTGCGCGCGCTCGGAGAGATAGGACGCCAGATCGACGAAATTGCTGCGGATGCTGCCGCCGTCCAGCTCCTGCACGCCGACGATATCGAACTCGGAGATGAACCGCGCGACCCGGTCCAGGTTGTCCATGCGCCCGCCATAGGGGAGCACGTGCTTCCAGCTGTTGGTGACGTAGTGATGCAGGCGGGAAGAGTGGATGCCCACCTGGGCATTGAAACTCAGCAGACGCAGGCGCTGGCTGCCCTGTTCGTGCTGGTAGCTCAGTTGTTCCGGGGTGGCGGTTTCCGGTTGCGCCTCGCCTTCGGGGCCGGGGGGCGTGGCACGACGGTCGCCGGGCGCGATCGACGTCATCGCGGGTGGTCTCCTGCTGGAGGGAAAGTCCGTGTTTTCAGAATGGACAAACCAGCTCGCCCAAACGTTCCGTCAGCTTCATGTTCTCGCTGTAGTCGACCGGGCAGTCGATCACGGTCACGCCCGGCTCCACCAGGGCCTCGCGCAGGGCCATCTCCAAGCTGTCGCCGGGTTCGATGCGCACGCCGCGGGCGCCAAACGAGCGAGCCAACTGGACGAAGTCCGGGTTGCCGAATTCGACGAAGGCCTTGCGCCCGTACTCGCGGACCTGCTTCCACTCGATCAGGCCGTAGGCGTTGTCGTTCCAGATCAGCACCACGAAATTCAGGCCCAGCCGGACCGCGGTCTCCAGCTCCTGCACGTTCATCAGGAAACCGGCATCGCCGGTGACGGCGACGACCTGGCGTTCGGGATGGAGCTTGGCCGCGGCGATGGCGCCGGGCAGAGCGATCCCCATGCTGGCGAAGCCGTTGGAGATCAGGCAGGTGTTGGGTAGCTCGCAGCGGAACATGCGCGCCATCCAGAGCTTGTGGGCGCCGACATCGGTGATCATGATCGCGTCGAGATCCGCTGCGGTGCGCAGGTCCCAGATCAGCTTCTGTGGCTTGAGCGGCACCTGGGTGTCGTCGCGGTGCTCGTTCATGTCCTCGATCAGGCTCTGGCGCAGCGGGCGCAGGATGGTCTCCTCGCGCGGACTGACCTGCTCGGCCAGACGGTGCAGACAGGTCGTCAAATCCCCGAGGACCTCGGCCGTCACGTTGTAGTGGCCGTCGATCTCGGCCGGGGCCGAATCGATGTGGATCAGGGTGCGGTCGCCGTCCGGATGCCAGAAGCTCGGCGGGTATTCGACCAGGTCGTAGCCGATGCAGACGATCACGTCGGCCTTGTGGAAGCCGAAGTTCACGAAGTCCTGGCTCTGCAGCCCGACCGAGCCGAGCGCCAGCGGGTGGCGGAACGGCAGTACGCCCTTGGCCATGAAGGTATTGGCCACCGGGATGTTCAGCGCGCTGGCGAGCGTGGCCAGGGCCCCGCTTGCGCCGGAGCGGATCACGCCGTTGCCGGCGAGGATCAGCGGGTGGTGGGCCTCGTTCAGCAACCGGGCCGCGGCCTCCAGCGAGGCGTCGGCCGGCACGGCCGCCGGGCCGGCGTGGACCGGCAGGGGCGGGTTGGGGCACGGCTGCGAGGCGATGTTCTCGGGTAGTTCGAGGAAGCTGGCCCCGGGTTTGCCGCCTTCGGCCCACTTGAAGGCCTTGCGCACCACCTCCGGGAGAATCTCGGGCTCGACCACGCTGGAGCTGTACTTGGTGATCGGCTGGAACAGGCCCTTCAGGTCGAGGACCTGATGCGATTCCTTGTGCAGGCGATGGGTGCTGGCCTGGCCGGCAATCGCGACCAGCGGCGCGTGATCCATATTGGCGTCGGCAACGCCGGTGATCAGGTTGGTGGCGCCGGGACCCAGGGTCGCGAGGCAGACGCCCGCCTTGCCCGACAGGCGCCCGTGGACGTCGGCCATGAAGGCCGCACCCTGTTCATGGCGCGTGGTAACGAATTCGATGGAGGAGTCGGCCAGGGCATCGAGAACGGCCATGTTCTCCTCGCCCGGCAGACCGAAGATGCGTTCGACGCCCTCCTGCTCGAGGCATTCGACCAGGCGCTGGGCGGTGGTCGGCGTGCTCATGCTGAAGGCGCCCCGGCGGCCCGCGGCATAAGCCGCGCGCTAGCCGCGGGCACGTTCGATCAGGTAGTCGGCAACCTCCAGCATCTCGTCGTGCCCGCCGGCCATGCTGGCGGAGACGATGGCCTCGCCATTGATGACCAGGGTCGGCACGCCGCCAACGCCGTAGTCCTGCACGGCCTCGGTGGCCTCGACGATCCGGCGGCGGATCGCGTCGGAGCGCATGGTTTCGCGGAACTCGTCCGCATCCAGCCCGCGCTGGTCGATGAAGCGCAGAATTGCGCTTTCCGAGCGCATCTGACGGCCCTGATCGTGGATCGCGTCGTAGAACGCCTGATGCACGTCGTCGAGCACGCCCAGCTTCTCGGCGGTGTAGAACACCCGCGCATGCAGCGCCCAGACGTCGTTCATTGGTGCCGGGAGGTACTCGAACTGCACGTCGTCGGCCAGGTTCGGCTTCCAGGCCTGGACCTTGGGCTCGAAGGCGTAGCAGTGCGGGCAGCCGTACCAGAACACCTCGACCACCTGGATCTTGCCGTCCTCCAGCCCGGTATCCAGCGGGGGCTGGATGGCGCGGTAGTGCTGGCCCTCGCGGAACTCGGCCGCGAGGCTGGTGCCGGTGGCGAGGAGCAGGCCGGCGCCGCCCACGGCGCCCATGAATTCACGACGCTTCATTTACAGCTCTCCGTAGGAATGCAGGCCGGACAGGAACATATTCACGCCCAGGAAGGTGAAGGTCGTGACGAACAGCCCGATGATCGCCCACCAGGCCATGACCGGTCCGCGCCAGCCCTTGGTAAAGCGCATGTGCAGCCAGGCGGCGTAGGTCAGCCACAGGATCAGGCTCCAGGTCTCCTTCGGATCCCAGGTCCAGTAGCCGCCCCAGGCCTCGGCGGCCCACATCGCGCCGAGCACGGTGGCGATGGTGAAGAAGGCGAAGCCGATCGCGATGGCCTTGTACATCACGCTGTCCAGCGCTTCCTTGCTCGGGATGCGCTGGGTGAGGGCGGCGTCGGGCCGGGTGCGTTCGAGCCGATGCTTGACCAGATAGGCCACCCCCAGCATCGCGGCGATGGCGAAGCCGCCGTAGCCAACAAAGTTGGTAGGCACGTGGATCTTCATCCACCAGCTGTTCAGAGCGGGCACCAGCGGCTCGATCTCGTGTGCCTGGCGGTCCCACATGTACCACAGCAGGAAGGTGACGGATGCGGCGATCACCAGCATGACGAACGCACCCATGGTGCGCTGGCCGGTGCGGCTCTCGTAGTAGAGGTACATCAGCGTGGTCAGGGCGGCCAGCAGGATGAAGACCTCGTACAGGTTGGCGACGGGGATATAGCCCCAGGTCGGATCGGTCAGGTAGATCTCGCGCCAGCGCACCAGCAGGGCCATCAGCCCGGCGCCGGCACCGATCCAGGCGAACGCGCCGCCGACCCGGGTGGGGAAGTCGGAGCGGCTGAACAGCCCGGTGACGTAGGCCACCGTGGACAGGTACAGGAAGACGCTCATCCACATCACACCGGCCTGCCCCGAACCGACGTAGTTCAGCCAGAAGTTGGTGCTCCCGCGGGCGAGGTCGTCGCCGTACATCCAGATACCGAACAGTGCGAGGACCCCGACAATGATCGAGAAGGCCTGCCACGGGCGCCAGAACCAGCCCATCCAGGCACTCAGGCCGACGGCCAGGATCAGGCCGCCGGTGTCGTAGCGGTCCATCATGTGGCCGTATTGCCAGAAGGCGATCAGGCCGACGGCGATCGTCAGGGCGATGTACGCCCAGTCGCGCGGCTGGATGCGCCGGAAGATGCCGGGCCGTTCGAAATCCAGGGCCTCGTGGGGGACTGACATGGGGTGCTCCTCCGACTGCTTAGCTTTTAGTCGTTTTTGTTGTTGGACTCATGGGTGCCGTCGCTGGCGCCATCGACCGGCTTCTGATCGATGATCCACCTCTTAAGATGCGCGAAACGTTCCTCGAATTCCACCTGGTGGCGGTTGCTCGTGCCGGCCATCACCACGTGAGTGCCGTCGCCGTTCTCGCTCCGCCGCGCCATGATCCACAGGCGCTGATAGGACACGTAGAAGAGGAAGAAGATCCCGACGATCAGCATCACGCTGCCGGTGTACACGGTGCTCTGGCCCGGGGCGCGTGCGATCTGCAGGCCGGACGCCTCGCGGTGCTCGAAATCCTTCAGGTGGAAGAA
This sequence comes from Thioalkalivibrio sp. ALE17, assembly GCF_000425605.1. Taxonomy (NCBI): domain Bacteria; kingdom Pseudomonadati; phylum Pseudomonadota; class Gammaproteobacteria; order Chromatiales; family Ectothiorhodospiraceae; genus Thioalkalivibrio; species Thioalkalivibrio sp. ALE17. The sequence goes on along the minus strand of NZ_AUDT01000008.1, from coordinate 38,741 downwards.
GAACGGCGACTGATAAAGACTGATGGCATTGATCGCGGAGATCGTATCCTCCAGGAAACGCTGCTCTTCTTCCTGAATCGAGACCACACCCTCGTCCTGCAGGACCTCCATGTAAAGCCCCTGGAGCCCGGCATGCAGGATGCGGATCATCAGATCGCGCACCTCGTCGATGCGCTCGCCCGGTACGCGCCGCTCGATCTCGCTGTTGACGGCCATGTAGCCGCCCTCGGCGAACAGCCCCATCAGCTCGGCCGTCGTGCGGGCGATGGCCTGGGTCTGCTCGTTGGGCACAGTCTCGTCGTCGCGCGCCACCTGGCGGGCGATCTCGTTGCGCACCTCGGGGTTGTGCAGCATGGCGAGGTAGGTGCGGAAGCGCTCCAGCGAGTCGTCGGCATCTGCCGGCAGGAACAGGTAGTGGAACTCCTCCGCCGGGCTCTCGCGCACGCCGCTGAGGAAATACATCGCCCCTTCCTGCAGGGCCGGGCGCTGGTAGTTGCGGTAGTACAGCCCGTGGCCGGTGCGGTCCATCAGGCGGAAATCGAAGCTCGGGCCCATATGGCGGTTCTCGCGCACGCCCTCTTCGTTGAGCAGCGGAACCACGTTCTCCAGCTGAAAGTTGGTGAACTCGATGATCCGGGTGTCGCCGTCCGGCGTCGGGACCTCCATCTCCTGGAACACACGACCGGGCACCTCGAGCTCGCGCAGGGCCTCGGCGCCGAGAGGGATGGCGTCGATGTCCAGGCGGGTGCCGCCGTCCGCGAAGCTCGCCTGATAGATCGCGAAGCCGTTGTAGATCAACGGGTGGTTGACCGAGATGGTGTGCCGCAGCGGCTCGTCGCGGTTCGGATCATGGATGACCAGGTCCGACTCGTAGGAGCTTTCGGCACCGGTGGAGAAGCGTTCGATCCGGAACTCCTCCAGTTCGACGCGGAAGGGCAGCTCCTGCACGAAGTAGCCTTCCCGCATCGGCAGGAACACCACATTCGCCGATGCACCCTCGGGGATCTCCACCGAGCCGCGGAAGGACGGGTTCCAGTCCGGTATCCAGGCCGAACGCGGGACTTCGGAGATCGGTACGCTGCGGGTCTCGATCTCGAGATTCCCCAGCCACTCGTTGACCTTCAGCAGGGTCGTGCCGTCGGCCAGGGCTCCTACGCAGATCACCACGATGCCGACATGGGTCAGCAGGTAGCCCATGCGGTTCCAGCGCCCGCGCATGGCGGCGATCACGGTCTGTCCGTCGTGGGACTTCTCGCGCGCCTTGAAACCCTGTGCCTTCAGCACCCGGTGGGCGTGCTGGATGAATTCCTCCGGCGACTGATCGAGGTCGCCGGTGGCGCTGGAATGGAACGAGCGCAGGGACTTTTCCTTGACCTGCGTGTTGTAGCGGCGCAGGTCCTTCAGCAGCCCGGGGGTCTGGCGATAGACGCAGAAGGAGGTCGAGATGACCAGGAAGGCCACCACCAGCAGGAACCAGGTGGCCGAATACACCTGGTACAGGCCCATCCCGGCAAAGATCTCGTGCCAGAAAGGCCCGTAGTCCATCAGGTACTCGGTGTACGGTTCGTTCTGCACCAGGACGGTGCCGATGACCGAGGCAATCGCGAGGGCCACCAGGAGGGTGATCGCCAGGCTCATCGAGCCCATGAAATCGACCAGTATGCGGCTGCGCCGCGGCTTGCGCGCGGCCTTCTGGCGGGATGCGGGGGCCGGGCCGGCGGTGGCGGCCTGATCGTTATTCGACATGCTGAAACCTGCTTTAGCCTGACGGACTATGCGAAGCAACCCGACAGGGGTTCAATTTCCAAGACAAACTGCGCGGGCGTTGCGCGACCAGTGGATGGACCGATGATCCGCCCGGGAGTTCGCGCGCCCCACCATGACGCCCCTGTACAGGATTGCATTCCAACTGGGTGCGTTTTTCTGCGCCCACAAAAAAGGGGCGGCCAAGGCCGCCCCTTCCCTGGGTCGCTTCGCCGCCACTCCTGCGCGGCGTACCCGCAGCCGAATCAGTTGCTCGGCTGCAGGCCGGCCATGTACTGGGACACGGCCTCGATGTCTTCATCGGACATGTTGCGCACCACATTGCGCATCATGCGGCCATTGTCGTTGGCGCGCTCGCCGCTGCGGAAGTAGCGCAGCTGATCCGCGCTGTACTGCGCGTGCTGGCTGGCGACGGCCGGGAACATGGCTTCCGGGTTGCCGTTGCCGTTCGGGCCGTGGCAGGCAATGCAGGCGGCGACGTTCTGCGACGGGATGCCGCCGCGGTAGATCTGCTCGCCCCGTTCGACCACCGACTCGTCGGCAGTGCCGGCGCTGATTTCCTGCTCGGCATAGAAGGCCGCCAGGTCGCGCATGTCCTGCTCGTCCAGGTTGGCCACCTGGCCCAGCATCAGGCTGTTCTCGCGGCGTTCGGACTTGTAGTCCTGCAGCTGCTTCACGGTGTACTTGGCGTGCTGGCCGGCCAGCTTGGGCCATTCCGGGTTCACGCTGTTGCCATCCGCCTGGTGGCAGGCCGCGCAGGCTTGGGACAGTTCCTGGCCGCGCTGGGGATCGCCCGCCTGGGCTGCCGACAGCGGGAGCAGCAGGGATACGGACAGGGCAGCAAAGAGAGCGGAAAGCTTGTGGTTCATGACGGAGAATCTCCTGCTTGTAAATGCGTGCCGGGTCGCGACCCGTTCCTTGTGCCCCATCGTAGGGCGATCAACATAAGGGGCGCAGTTTATAGCACAATGCTAATTTGTGCTCAAAAATAAACCGAGTCCGGCACTCGGCCAAGGGAAACACTGATGAATGTACACGCTCGCGTTGGCACCCCAGGTTTTCCGAGACAAGGCGCGTCGCGCAGCGGGTAGTGGTTCTACCCGCAAGCGGCGCAACGCAGGATCGGGGAACCTGGGGTGCCAACCCCACAAGCCATTGAAAGCAGGGGCTCGGCCGCTTTTGCGTGCGCCCGGCGTTGCGGCTCGCTTATGTAGCTCGGCTACACTTCACTCACCGCGCCTTGTTCGCACGCAAAAGCGACTCGAGCGCGAGCGTGTACATTCATCAGTGTTTCCCTAGGACGCTCTCTCGCCCCATGGAACCCCGATTTCGCGAAACCGACTTCCTGCGTGGCGTGGCGCAGATTGCCCAGCTCCCGGCCGACACCGGCGTCGAGATCGCCTTTGCCGGGCGCTCCAACGCCGGCAAGTCCAGCGCCCTGAACGCCTTGTGTGGACGCAAGGCGCTCGCGCGGGTCGGCCGTACCCCGGGGCGCACACAGGAGATCAATCTTTTCCGTCTGCCGCCGGCCGAGCACTGGCGGCTGGTCGACCTGCCGGGCTACGGCTACGCGAAGGTCTCGGCCGGCAAGCGCGCGGAATGGGACCAGCTCCTTGGTGGCTACCTGCAAAAACGCCAGTGCCTGATCGGTCTGGTCCTGATCATGGACATCCGCCGGCCGCTGACCGAGCTGGATCGCCAGCTCCTGGACTGGGTGCCTCTGGAGCGCTGCCGCTTGCACTGCCTGCTGACCAAGGCGGACAAACTCTCGCGCCAGGAGGCCGACCGCCAGTTGCGCAAGGCGCATGGCGAGCTGGAGGCCATGGGCGTCGAGGCGACGTTGCAGACCTTCTCCTCGCTGAAGAACCAGGGTGTCGATGACCTGCGCGGCCTGCTGGGTGGCTGGCTGGCCGAGCATGATCCGGAGTCGGCTCCCGCGACCGGCTGAGGCCCGTCTCTGCCCGACGGTCGAGCGGATACACGAAACGCAGACAAAAAGAAGCCCCGGCCTTGGGGTGGGACCGGGGCTAATTTCGGCCTCTACAGGGGGGAGAGAGGCCTATTGCCCGCTCAGGGAGAGAAGCGGGCCGCGCTGGGCTAGAGCGCTCAGTAAGTGAGAAAGCACTGCGCGGGCAAAGTTCCTGCCGCGTGCCTCTCGATTGCGAATTTTTTCACAGAATCCATCGTTGCCGTCCGGGGTGTGGCTCAGTTGGCTGTCCCGGTGGCCTCCGCATGGGTTCGCAGGCCCTCCACCAGTTCGGCGGCGGGTGTCCCGTGCGGGTAGATCTGCAGCAAGTCGCCTTCCGGGCCGACCAGGTAGGTGGACGAGCTGTGATCGACCACGTAGCCCATGGCCGAGTCGATCTCGGTGCGTTCGTAGAACACGCCGTAACGTTCCGTGATCGGCTGCAGCTCTTCGTGGGACCCGGTCGCCGCCTGGATGGCCGGGTGGAAGTGCCCCACATAGGTCTCCAGGCGCTCGCGGTCATCACGTTCCGGGTCGACGCTTACCAGTACCGCCGCGACCTCGCCCTCCAGCTCGGGCGGCAAGCGGTCCAGCGCGGCGCTGATCCAGCCCAGGCTGGTCGGGCAGGCATCCGGGCAGGCGGTGTAGCCGAAGTAGACCCAGACGTATTGCCCTTCCAGGTCCGCCAGCCGGAACCGCTCGCCCGTGGTGGAAACGGGCAGTTCGATCGGCCCGCCGGATACCGCATCGGCCACCGGCAGGCGTTCGTGGTCGGCCCCCTGGGACACGGGGGGTGGTGCCGGGCGGAGCATCACGAAGACGAGCAGGGCGCCGGCCGCCAGCACGGCCAGTGCCCAGAGCAGGCTGCTCAGCGGGATACGCTGCATGTCGGTTTTCCTCAGGGGTTGTCGCTGTGGCTGCGACGGGTGACAAAACGAAACTGGACCCGGGCTGCATCCGCATCGCCCGCGGGCATCACGGTGGCGGCCCAGGTCATGGCCTCGGTGGTGCAGATCGGCAGTGTCGTCTCGCCGACGTAGCGCCCGTCGCCGGTATGTTCCAGCCGCGGGCGCTGGAAGCCCATGTACATCTCCACCCCGGCCAGATCCAGCTCCAGGGCCTCGGGTTCGCCGAGGTTGCCCCGGGCCACCGGGTCCAGCTCCAGGGTCAGCTCAAGTGGTTGCAGCATCGGCACGGGGCGTGGCGTGATCGCCAGGGTCAGCGTACCGCCCGCCGGATGGTCGGCGCTGCAGGGCCCCGCGTTCAGGTCGCAGTCCTCCGGCTGGACGATGGTGATCCCGCTCGAGCTGCCGGTGTCCAGATAGCGGTCGGCCAGCACCCAGGCAGTTGCCAGTAGCAGGACCGCGACTACCCAGGGGGCGGCCCGGTTGAAACCCCTGGCAAGCGAGCCGGCCATCTAGTGGGCGTCATCCCAGTTGGTGCCGGTGCCGACATCCACCACCAGCTCCACGTCGAGATCCGCGGCCCCGCTCATGGCCTGGCGCACGAGCGTGGTCAGGTCCTCCACGGCCGCATCGGCCACCTCGAACACCAGTTCGTCGTGGACCTGCATGATCATGCGTGCCTCGATTTTCGCCGAGGCGAGGTCATCGGCGACCCGTACCATCGCGCGCTTGATGATGTCGGCGGCGGTACCCTGCATCGGGGCGTTGATGGCGACACGCTCGGACTGCTGGCGTCGCGCCCCGTTGCGGCTGTTGATCTCCGGCAGGTACAGGCGGCGGCCGAACAGGGTCTCGACATAGCCGTTCTCGCGCCCGGAGGCGCGCGCGCGTTCCATATAGTCGTGCACGCCGGGATAGCGATTGAAGTAGCGGTCGATGTACTCGCGCGCCTCGCCCTGCTCGATGCCGAGGTTGCGCGCCAGCCCCCAGGCGGACATGCCGTAGATCAGGCCGAAGTTGATCGCCTTGGCCGCGCGGCGCTGCTCGCCGGAGACCTGCTCCGGGTCCAGCCCGAAGACCTCGGCGGCGGTCGCGCGGTGGATGTCCTGGCCCTCGCCGAAGGCCTTCAGCAGGCCCGCGTCCTGCGACAGGTGGGCCATGATGCGCAGCTCGATCTGCGAGTAGTCCGCCGCCAGCAGCTGGTGTCCCTCATCCGCGATGAACGCGCGGCGGATGCGCCGGCCGGCCTCGGTGCGCACCGGGATGTTCTGCAGGTTCGGCTCCGAGGACGACAGCCGCCCGGTGGCTGCCCCCGCCTGGTGGTAGGAGGTGTGCACCCGTCCGGTCTCCGGGTGGATGCGCCGGGGCAGGGTCTCGGTGTAGGTGCTGCGCAGCTTGGACAGGCCGCGGTGCTCGAGGATCAGGCGCGGCAGGGCGTAGTCGTCCGCCATCTGCTCCAGCACGTCCTCGGCGGTGGAGGGCTGGCCCTTGGGCGTGCGCCGCAGCACCGGCAGGCCCAGGCGCTCGAACAGGATCTCCTGGATCTGCTTGGGCGAGCCGAGGTTGAACTCGCCGCCGGCCTCCTCGAAGGCCTCGCGCTCGATGCGCTCCATCTCGGCCAGCAGCTCCTGGCTCTGCTCGCCGAGCAGATCCGGGTCCACCTTTACGCCCACGCGTTCGATATCCGCCAGCACCGGGACCAGCGGCATCTCGATCTCGCGGTAGACGAACGCGGGGCCTTCAGCCTCCTGCAGCCGTGGCTGGAACACCGCATCCAGCTGCAGGCAGATATCGGCATCCTCGCCGGCGTAATCGGTGGCGATGCCGATATCCACCTCGGCGAACGGGATCTGCTTCGCCCCCTTGCCGGCCACGTCCTCGTAGTGCGTGGTCTGGTAGTCCAGGTGGCGCTCGGCCAGGGAGTCGAGGTCGTGGCGGTTGGCGCCGGCGTCCAGGCAGAACGACTCGAGCAGGGTGTCGTCGACGATGCCGCGCAGGGTGATGCCGTGATTGCCCAGCACGTTGCGGTCGTACTTCAGGTGATGCCCCAGCTTGCCGTGGCGCTCCGACTCCAGCCACGGCTTCAGGCGTTCGAGCGTCTCCGCGCGCGGCAGCTGCGGGTCGGCATCCGGCCCGGTGTGGGCCAGCGGCAGGTAGTAGGCGGTGCCCGGCTCGAAGGCGAAGGACATGCCGACGATCTCGGCGCGCATCGCATCCAGGCTGGTGGTCTCGGTATCGAAGGCGACCCGCTCGGCCTGGTCCAGACGCTCCAGCAGCTCGGCCAGTTCGACCTCCTCGCGCAACGTGCGGTAGTCGGCCTTCGCCAGCGGCGAGCCCGGATTGCCGCCAGCGGCCTCGGCCTCGCCGCCCTCCAGCTCCGCGCGCCAGCGGGTGAAGCCGTAGCGGCGCACCATCTCCAGCAGGCGCTCGTGATCCGGCTCGCGGATGTTGAGGTCGTCGGGGCCGACGTCCAGCTCGACATCGCGCTTGACCGTGATCAGTTCGCGCGAGGTGGGCAGGCGCTCGGCCGCGGCGCGCAGGTTCTCGCCGATCTTGCCGCCGATGTCGTCGGCCTGTTCCAGGATGGTGTCGAGGTCGCCGTACTTCGCGATCCACTTGGCCGCGGTCTTGGGGCCGACCTTGTCCACGCCCGGGATGTTGTCGACGCTGTCGCCCATCAGCGCGAGGTAGTCGACGATCTGCTCTGGGGCCACGCCGAATTTCTCCTGCACGCCCTCGGGGTCCAGCGTGACCCCGCTCATGGTGTTGACCAGCGTGATGCGGTCATTCACCAGCTGCGCGAGATCCTTGTCGCCGGTGGAGATCACCACGTCGTGCCCGGCGCGGGCCGACTGGTCGGCGAGCGTCGCGATCACGTCATCGGCCTCCACGCCCTCGACGCACAAAAGCGGCAGGCCCATCGCCCGCACCAGTTCGTGCAACGGTTCGATCTGGGCGGCCAGCTCGTCCGGCATCGGCGGCCGGGTGGCCTTGTATTCCGGATAGATGTCGTCGCGGAAGGTCTTGCCCTTGGCGTCGAACACCACCGCCATGTGCTCCGGGCCGTAGTCCGCGCGCAGCTTGCGCAGCATGTTGGCCACACCAATCATCGCCCCGGTCGGGGCGCCATCCGGCGCGGTAAGCGGCGGCAGGGCATGGTAGGCCCGGAACAGATACGACGAGCCGTCGACCAGGACAAGAGGCGCTTGCGACATGAAGGTGGAATCCGGACAGGGAACGTGCGCCATTCTACAGGCCCGGCCCGGGCCGCGACCATTTGTGCGCGCCCGGGGGCGCCGGTACGCTGAAGCCTTCACCCTTGGGAACCCGCTGCATGAACAACCGCGAACGTGCCGAACACCCGGGCCTGCGCCCGATCGATGACTCCGCCCTGACCCGCGAGAGCTGGAAGATCTTCCAGATCATGGCGGAGTTCGTGGAGGGCTTCGAGCGCCTGGCGCATATCAAGCCCTCGGTGAGCATTTTCGGCTCCGCCCGCTTCCCGCCGGAGCATCGCTACTACCAGCTGGGCGAGGCGACCGCGCGGCAGCTCTCGGACGCCGGTTTCGCGGTGGTCAGCGGCGGCGGTCCGGGCATCATGGAGGCGGCCAACAAGGGGGCGTTCGCCGGGCGCTCGCCGAGCATCGGCCTGAATATCCAGTTGCCGCACGAGCAGAGTGCGAACGATTACCAGGACGTGGGCCTGGGGTTTCGTCACTTCTTTTCGCGCAAGGTGATGTTCGTCAAGTACGCCTCGGCCTACGTGGTGCTGCCCGGGGGCTTCGGGACGCTGGACGAGCTGGCGGAGATCCTCACCCTGGTGCAGACCGGCAAGACCCGGCGCATCCCGGTCGTGCTGGTGGGCAGCGAGTTCTGGAAGGGCCTGCTCGACTGGTTCCGGGATACGCTCGTGGAGCAGGGCACCATCGACGAGGAAGACCTCCAGCTATACTCGCTGGTAGATTCACCGGAAGACGTGGTGGACGTGATCTTCGAGTACTACGAGGCGCGCAGCTTCGAGCCGTCCGCGGAAGAAAAGAAACGACTGATGGAACTGTGATGATGACCTCGATGCGTGCGAGCCTGCCCCTGTCGCTGCTGGCGGCCCTGCTGCTGGTCTCCGGCACGGCGCTGGCGCAGGAAGACCGCGAGTGGGGGGATGCCCCGCCGCCGCCGGAGCTTGAAGAGGGCGCGGATCCACCGCCCCCGGTGCTGGATGAACGCGCCCGCGAACAGCGCTCGCTGGAGGACGCCGACATCATCATCATCGAGCGCGACGGCGAGACCCGGCGCGAATACCGCATGGGTGGCGAGCTGGTGATGGTCGAGGTCACGCCCGCCGTGGGCCCGACCTACTACCTGATCGACACCACGGGCGACGGCACGCTGGACGGTCGTCGCAACGAGCTGGATCCCAATTTCGTACCCCCCTCCTGGGTGATTTTCCGATGGTAGAGAACGAATCCGAGACCCGGGCCTGCGCCGATGCGACCGGCCTGGCCCTGACCCATGGCCCGAGCGGCCTCGAACTGGATGGCCGGCCGGTGCAGTGTCTGCGCCTGGCATCCGCCGTGGCGCCGGCGCTCGAATCCGCGCTCGGCGAGGTACCTGGCGGCTGCGGTCGCGTGATCGGCCGGGGTGCGGATCCCGATTCTGGTGAGGTCCTGCTGGTGCTGGAGCGCGGTCAGGCGTTGCAGGGCGCGGTTGCGGCCGAGGGGCCCGGCAGTCTGGAGGCCCTGGGCGAGCGCGCCGCCGACTGGCAGGGGCGTCACACGGCCGGGGCCTTGCCCGTCGGCGAGGGCTACCGGCGCGGGGTGCTGCAGCAGCAGATGCGCGAGCGCGCCGATGCGATGGCGTCCACGCTGGATGCCGAGTCCCGGGCGATCCTGGACGCCGAGCTGCACCACCAGGGGCTCTACCGTTTCGAGGACCTGCCGCTGGCGGGAAGCTACTGGCAGTCCGTGCGCATCTACCCGGAAGGTGCCGGTCTTGCCGATCTGGTGATCCCGCCCGCGCCGGTACCGGCCTTCTGGCAGCTCGCGCGCATCGCCCTGGCGCTCGCCGTGGACGCCTCCGGACAGCCGGATGCCGATCGGTACCGGGCCGTGCTGGCCGGGTTCAATGCCCGGCGGCCACTGACTGCAATCGAACGCGGGGCGGCGCCCACGATGCTCCGCCTGGCTGCGCTGGATGACTGGCTGTCCGCGCTGGAGTCGGGAACGGCCGCGGCGGTCGAGCGGGATCGTCTCGCGACCCTGCAGGCCGATGCGGCTCGGCTGCAGGGCGTCTGGGTTCGCGCGGCCGCCTGATCCCGGCTGGCCCGTGCCGGTGGCGCGGGAGCTTCCGGGCTTGTGGTGGTCCGAACGTACACGGGAGGCAGGGTGGTGGTGCCGCGCCATCCCGCCCAAGGAGGAAGACCCATGTTCCGAACCACGCTCTGGCTGGCCTTGTCGCTGGCTGTCCTTCTCGCCCCGGCGCTTGCGAGTGCCGACGTCTACCGCTGGACCGACGATCAGGGCAATGTCCATTTTGGCGACCGCCCGCCCGAGGGGCGCGCCAGCGAGCCCGTGGACGTGCGCGAGCCCATGCGCGCGGTCCCGCTGGAAGGTGCGCGGGAGATTCTCGAGCGGCCCGTGCGGCCCCGCGGTCAGCCGGAGGCGGAGGGTGCGTACACGCGGGTCGCAATTGCCCGTCCGGAGGATGGTTCGGGGGTGCGGGCGAACGACGGCAATGTGAGTGCCGAGCTGGATCTCGAGCCAGCGCTGGATGCCGACGCCGGCCATCGCGTGATCTGGGTGCTGAACGGCGAGGAGGCGGGCGAGGGCCAGTCGCCCACGGCGACCTTCGAGGGGCTGAACCGCGGCGAGCATACGCTGCAGGCCCGGATCGTGGACGCATCCGGCGAGGAGCTGGGGGCGAGCGCGACCATCGAGTTCAACGTGCTGCGGATGGCCATTCCGCGCGAGCAGCAACAGCAGCAGCGGCCGCAGCAATTCCCGCCCGGGGGTGCGCCGCAGGCGCCCAGGGCCCCGCAGGCACCCAGGGCGCCCTAGGGAGACGCTGATTGAATCGCACGTCCGCGTTGGTGCCCCCTGTTTTCCGAGACAAGGCGCGTCGTGCAGCGGGTAGTGGTTCTACCCGCAAGCGGCGCAACGCAGGATCGGGGAACAGGAGGCACCAACCCCGCAAGCTATTGAAAGAAGGGGCTCGGCCGCTTTTGCGGGGGAGCGGCGTTGCGGTTCCCTTGTGCAGAGTGACTGCACGGCAGTCACCGCGCCTTGTTCGCACGCAAAAGCGACTCGAGCGCGAACGCGCGATTCAATCAGCGTCTCCCTGGCCGGTGACGCCGGCTCCGAATTGACAACTTCGATCTCTGCACTTCAATAGTGCACACAGCGCCCCATGATGGTGCTATGATTGCACCATCATGGGGCGTTTTGGGTTCTGGGGGTTGGCGATTCGGCTGCGTTTTGTGACCGTGCCCCCGGCTTCGGCGCCCCGCCTGGCGATTCCTGCTTGGCGCGATTCCTGCTTGAGGCCTCTTGATGACCACGCCCGCTTCCAATTCCGGCCCGGCCACCCCGCCCTGGTGGGACGACCTCTCCACGGCCGTGCTGGTGACCGATGCCGAGCTTTGCCTGCTGAGCATGAACAGCGCCGCCGAGGTGCTGCTCGGTCTCAGTCGCGAACGCATCGTCGGGCATGGTCTGGGCCAGTGGCTCAAGCTGGACCGGAATCTGTCCAGCCGCCTGCGCTCGGCGCTGACGCTGGATCAGCCGATCACCCTGCGCGCGCGCCAGATGGAGCCGCTGCGGGCCGAAAGTTTCCTCGCCGACGTGGTCATCACCCCGCTCCGTGGCGAGGGCGACAAGCCGGGGCAGTTGCTGTTCGAGCTGAATGCGATCGATCGCCACGAGCGCATCAGCCGCGAGGAGCAGTTACAGAAGCAGCAGGCGATCACCCGCGCGGTGACCCGGGGGCTGGCCCACGAGATCAAGAACCCGCTAGGGGGGCTGCGGGGGGCGGCGCAGTTGCTTGCCAGCGAACTGGACGACTCGGGCCTGAAGGAATACACCCAGATCATCATTCGCGAGGCCGACCGGCTGCGCAGCCTGGTCGATCGCATGCTGGGGCCGAACAACCTGCCGCGGCGCGAGCCCGTCAACCTGCACGAGGTGCTGGAGCACGTGCGGGGCCTGGTCAGTGTGCAGCTGCCGCTGGGGCTGAAGATCCGCGGCGACTATGACCCCAGCATCCCGGACGTGCAGGCCGATCGCGACATGCTGGTGCAGGCGATCCTGAATCTGGTGCAGAACGCGGTGCATGCGCTGGAGGACGGGGGCGAGATCACCCTGAGCTCGCGCATCCTGCGCCAGTACACCATCTCCGGCCATCGCCACCGCCTGGTCGCCAAGCTGAGCGTGCGCGACAACGGGCCCGGTATCCCGGAGGAGATCCGCGAACGCATCTTCTTCCCCATGGTGACCGGCCGCGCCGCCGGGACCGGGCTCGGGTTGCCCATTGCCCAGAGCCTGATCCAGCTGCACGACGGTCTGATCGAATGCCATTCGCGCCCGGGGGCGACCACGTTCGACATCCTGCTGCCCCTTGAACCCCCGAAGGCCCGGGAGGCCAGGAAGTGATGGAGCCCACTGTCTGGATCATTGACGACGACGACTCGATTCGCTGGGTGCTGGAGCGTGCCCTCCAGCGTCACGCGATCGCGGTGCGCGGCTTCGAGACCGCGGACGCCGCCTGGGCGGCGCTCGACCGGGACCCGGTGCCGGACACCATCGTCGCCGATATCCGCATGCCGGGACTGAATGGCCTGGACTTCCTCGCGCGCATGCAGACGCGCCCGGATCCGCCGCCGGTGATCATCATGACGGCCTTCTCCGATCTGGAGAGCGCCGTGGGCGCCTACCAGACCGGGGCCTTCGAATACCTGCCCAAGCCGTTCGATGTGGACGAGGCCGTGGCCCTGGTGCAGCGGGCACTGGAGGCGCGGCGCGCCGGGCAGGACAATGGCACCGCTGGCCCCGAGATCGAGGAAACCCCGATCATCGGCGAGGCCCCGGCGATGCAGGAGATGTTCCGCGCCATCGGCCGCCTGTCGCGCAGCAACATCACCGTGCTGATCAACGGGGAGTCTGGCACCGGCAAGGAACTGGTCGCCCGTGCCCTGCACCAGCACAGCCCGCGCGCCGATCAGCCGCTGATTGCCCTGAATACCGCGGCCATCCCCAAGGATTTGCTGGAGAGTGAACTGTTCGGCCACGAACGTGGTGCGTTTACCGGCGCCAACCAGAGCCGCAAGGGCCGTTTCGAACAGGCCGATGGTGGCACGTTGTTTCTCGACGAGATCGGCGACATGCCGTTCGACCTGCAGACCCGGCTGCTGCGCGTGCTGTCCGATGGCACCTTCTACCGCGTGGGTGGCCATACGCCGATCCGGGTGGACGTGCGCATCATCGCCGCGACCCACCAGGATCTGGAGGAACGCGTGCGCGCGGGGCTGTTCCGCGAGGATCTGTTCCACCGTCTGAACGTGATCCGGATCCATGTGCCGTCCCTGCGCGAGCGCCCGGAGGACATCCCGCTGCTGGTGCAGCATTTCATGGCCGAGGTGGCGCAGGAACTGGGGGTCGAAGCCAAGACCATGCGCCCCGAGGTGGTGGCGGAGCTGCAGCGCCTGCCCTGGCCGGGCAACGTGCGTCAGCTGGAGAACACCTGCCGCTGGCTGACCGTGATGGCGTCGGGCCGCGAGGTCCACCTGGACGACCTCCCGGCCGAGTTGCACCAGCCCGCCGAGACCCGGGCCGAGCCGGACGGTGGTCCGGCCGGCGTGGTCGCCGGCCCGCGGGACTGGACGGCCGAACTGGCCCAGGTGGCCCGCCAGCACTGGCAGCGTGGAGACCAGGACCTGCTGGGTTCGGTGCTGCCGCAACTGGAGCGCACGGTGATCCGCGAGGCCCTGAACGCCACCGGCGGCCACCGCCAGCAGGCGGCGGCCCTGCTCGGCTGGGGGCGCAACACCCTCACCCGCAAGATCCACGAACTCGGCCTCGACGACGACTAGGCTGATTTCACCACGAAGCACACGAAGGCACGAAGAACGGCCAGGTCAAAAGCGGTTCACAGGAAGAAGGGAAGATGGGAAGCGTTTTTGGGTAAAGGCCGCTGGCCCGTGTCCTGGGGCCTGCCCGGCGGGTTGATCAGTCCCGGGGCACCATTCCCGCATTCTTCCGTCCTTCCCATCTTCCTGTTAATGCTCTATCGCTTTTGACCTGGCCGTTCTTCGTGCCTTCGTGTGCTTCGTGGTGAAACAGGCCTTCAGGTGGTGGGGTCCTGCGGGGCGGGCGGGGCGCAGGCGGAGACGGCGCCGTTGAGTTGCAGGGTGCCGGTCAGGTCGCGTACGTGGGTGTAGCCATGGCGGTCCATGTAGTCGCTGATGCCGTGGAGGATCCTGGGCAGGCACAGCGGGTCGTAGAACAGCCCGGTGCCCACGCCGACGGTGCTGGCCCCGGCGATCAGGAATTCCAGCGCGTCGGTGGCGTTCATCACGCCGCCCTGTCCGATGATCGGCACGTTGTGGGGCGCGGCCACCTGATAGACCTGCTGGACCTTCAACAGCGCGATCGGCTTGATCGCGGGCCCCGAGAGTCCGCCCTGGTTGTTGCCAATCACTGCGCGCCGGTTCTCGACGTCCACCGCCATGCCCATCAGCGTGTTGATCACCGCAAAAGCATCGGTGCCGGCCTCGATGCAGCGGCGGGCGTTTTCGGCGATGTCGGTCTGGTTGGGCGAAAGCTTGGTGATCAGCGGCTTGGAGGTGACCTTGCGGCAGGCCTCGACCACGCGCGCGGACATGTCCGGGTCGTTGCCGAAGGCGACGCCGCCTTCCTTTACATTGGGGCAGGAGATGTTGATCTCGATGGCGTCGATGGGCGAGTCGTCGAAGCGGCGGGTGACCTCGATGTACTCCTCGATGGTGGAGCCGGAGACATTGGCAAAGAAGCGGGTCTCCTCGAAGTCCAGCTGCGGCAGGGTGTGGTCCACCACGTGGTCCACGCCCGGGTTCTGCAGGCCGATGGCGTTGAGCATGCCGTCCGGGGTCTCGTAGACCCGGTGCGGCGCGTTGCCCAGACGGGCCTGGCCGGTGGTGCCTTTCAGGCAGATTGCCCCGGCATCGCGATTGGAGAAGCCGGCCACCCGGGTGTACTCCTCGCCGAAGCCGACGCAGCCGGACAGCAGCACCAGCGGCGTGTTCAAATGCAGCCCGCAGAACTCCAGGGCCAGCCGCGGATCGGTGCGCGAATCACTCATGCTTCACATCGTCCTCTTTCAACCGGAGATCCCGCCGAACACCGGCAACATCATTCGTCTGGCAGCCAATACCGGCGCTGCGCTGCACCTGATCCATCCGCTCGGCTTCGAGCTGGACAGTGCGCGGGCGCGCCGCGCCGGGCTCGATTATCACGAGCTGGCCCGGGTGCAAGAGTATGACAGCCTCGAACAGTGGCGGGAATCGGTGCGGCCCGACCGGGTCTTCGCCATCACCACGCGCGGCCACGCCCGCTATGATGCGCCGGCCTTCCGCGCTGGCGATGCCCTGTTGTTTGGCCCCGAGACCCGCGGTCTTCCCCACTCGGTGCTCGAAGCCCTGCCTCCCGGGCAGCGCTTGCGCCTGCCCATGCAGCCCGGCAGCCGCAGCCTGAATCTCTCCAACGCAGTCGCCGTGGTCGTCTACGAGGCTTGGCGCCAGCTCGGGTTTTCCGGCGGAGACTAGGAGTCTGTCGGATCTGGGCGATCTGCTGCGCCCCCCGGCAGGGCCTCGCCATTTGCACTACCCTCGGAAGAAAGCCCGCGAGCGGCCCGTCTCCCTGTGACGGCCCTGTCCACATTGATCCGCACGAGGTTCCCGATGGTTTCTGTACTGCGTCCTCTCCTGTTCCTGGCGGCCGCCAGTCTGTTCGTAGCGCCGCTGGCGGCCGATGAACCCACCGGTTCCGACAACTGGTGGTGGGATGACGACTGGTGGGAAGACGGCGTGATGTATGCCGATCTGGAGAACCACGAGGTCACCATTGAACGCATCGAATACCAGCGCGACGGCATCGACATCCCGGCGATGGTGGCACGACCGGCCGATGGCGAGGCCTATCCGGCGATCCTCTGGACCCACGGCCGGCGCGGCCTGGACGACCTGGCCGAACTGCACGTGAAGCGCCTGGCCGCCCGCGGCTTCGTGGTGCTGGCGCCGGACCTGTACACCGGCCGCTTCATGGAGAGCCACCCGCTGGATCATGACTACGAGCTGGAAGGCGATCTGAACAGCGGGCTGGATGTCCTGCTGGCGCGTGACGACATCGCGGGCGACCGTGCCTGCCTGGTCTCCATCACTCGTGGCGGCTACAAGACCCTGAAGGTCGCCGTCACCTTCGAGCGCCAGGTCGAGGATGTCGCCTGCTGGGCCGGCTACTACCCGCACCTGCAGGACCCGAATCTGGGCGAGCCGCACCAGGTGTACCGCTACGCCAACGAGGTCAATCAGCTCGAGATCCCGATGATGATCCTGATCGGCGACGAGGAGCAGTACCAGCGCCACCGTACCGCGCGCATGGCCGCGGATGGACTGGAGAGCCGCGGCGGTGATGTCACCTGGATCGAATATCCCGGTGTGGGTCGCGGCTTCGACTTCCGCAACGGCAATAACCGCACCTTCGCCGATGACCTCGCCTCGCGCGACGCGATGATTCGGGTCACGCACTTCGTCAATCAGCACCTGCGCGACTGAGTTCTGCCTTGCCCCCTGCCGGGGGCACAACTGACGCTTATGCAGGTAGGCCCGCCGGGCTGTGCGCCATTAAATAAGTTTCTGATAATACAATTAAACAATTCCGTACACAGGGTGCGGAATTTGCTATCTTCGGGCTTTGTTGCATCGAGATGCCCCGGTCGCTATGCGGCCGGTTCACCGATGGTTCGCACGCAAGTCGCAAAAGGAGGACGAAGATGGCCAAGGTTCTGATCGCCCAGGGTGGAGGCCCGACGGCGGTAATCAATCAATCCATGGTGGGTGCGGTCCTCGAGGCCCGGAAATTCACCGACGTCGAACTGGTCTACGGGGCCTTCCACGGGGTCCGCGGGATCATCGACGAGGAATTCCTGGACCTGACCCAGGAGACCACCCATAACCTGGAGATGGTCGCGCAGACGCCCTCGTCCGCTCTGGGGTCCACGCGCGACAAGCCGGACCTTGACTACTGCAAGGAGATCTTCAAGGTCCTGAAGGCCCACGAGATCACCTACTTCTTCTATATCGGCGGCAACGACTCCTCCGACACGGTCCGCATCGTCAGCGAGGAGGCGCGCAAGGCCAACTATCCGATGCGCTGCGTGCACATCCCGAAGACGATCGACAACGACCTGGTGGAGAACGACCACACGCCGGGTTTCCCGTCGGCGGCACGGTTTGTGGCGCAGGCCTTTATTGGTGCCAACCTCGACAACTACGCCCTGCCGGGGATCTATCTGGCGGTGGTCATGGGGCGTCATGCCGGTTTTCTCACCGCGGCCTCCGCGCTCGGCAAGAAATTCCCGGATGACGGGCCGCACCTGATCTACGTGCCGGAGCGGGTGTTCGAGGTCGACCAGTTCCTGAAGGACGTGAAGGCCACCATGGATCGCCACGGCCGCTGCGTGATCGCGGTCAGCGAAGGCATCCACGATGCCAACGATGAACCCATCGCGACCAAGCTGGCGAAGGATGTCGAGAAGGATGCCCACGGTAACGTCCAGCTCTCCGGTACCGGGGCGCTGGCGGACATGCTGTGTGGCGAGATCCGCGACAAGCTGGGGGTGAAGCGGGTGCGTGGCGACACCTTCGGCTATCTGCAGCGGGCCTTTATTGGCTGTGTTTCGGATGTCGACCAGCGCGAAGCCCGCGAGGTGGGCGAGAAGGCTGTGCAGTTCGCGATGTGGGAAGGTCGCGACGGTTCGGTGGCGATCAAGCGCACCGGCTTTTATTCGGTGGACTACGAGTATGTGCCGCTGGAGGCGGTCGCCGGCAAGACCAAGGTGATGCCGGACGAGTTCATCGATGCCTCGGGCACCGATGTCACCGATGCCTTCCGTATGTACCTGCGGCCCCTGTTGGGCTCGGGCATGCCGGATGCCTACCGGCTGCGGCAGAACAAGGTGACCAAAGTCCTGGGGCGCTAGTCGCGGCCCGCTCGGCAGGAGAAGGGGCTGGCCGGTTGGCTGGTCCCCGAATCGAAAAGGCCCGCCCGGTGCTCCGGGCGGGCCTTTTTACCTCGTGGGAGGCACTTTCCGGGCCTTCCGCGAGATCGTCAGCCCAGAGCCTTGAAGATCTGGTCGCGGATGTCTTCCACTGACCCCGTTCCCTTGATGTGGACGTACTGCGGCGCCGACGGGTCATCACTGTCCGCCCACTTCGAGTAGAACTCGACCAGCGGCTGGGTCTGGCTGTGATAGGCCTCCAGGCGCTTGCGCACCGTCTCTTCGTTGTCGTCCTCGCGCTGGATCAGGTCCTCGCCGGTGACGTCGTCCTTGCCCTCGACCTTCGGCGGGTTGAACTCGACGTGGTAGGTGCGACCGGAGCCCGGGTGCACCCGCCGCCCGCTCATGCGCCGGATCACCTCTTCGTCCGGGACATCCACCTCCACGACAAAGTCGAGCGGCACGTTCTGTTCCTTCAGGGCCTCGGCCTGCGGGATGGTGCGCGGAAAGCCGTCGAACAGGAAGCCGGTGTCGCAGCAATCGGGCTGCTCCACGCGTTCCTTCACCAGACCCAGGATGATGTCGTCGGAGACCAGGCCGCCTGCATCCATGACCTCCTTGGCCTTCATGCCCAGTGGGGTGCCTGCGTTCACCGCCGCGCGCAGCATGTCGCCGGTAGAGATCTGCGGGATGTTGTACTTCTCGCAGATGTACTGGGCTTGCGTGCCCTTGCCGGCGCCGGGCGCCCCCAACAGAATCAGTCGCATGCTCTCGCTCCTCTGAGGAGTGGGTGGTTGTGCTATGGTCGCGGCAGACACTCCCGAGCCGCGCAAGTTACAGTACAGGCATTGTGGTTGTAGGTACAAGTCCGCCCGCGCCGCCCTGGCATCGCCCCCTGCAAGGAGTCACTGACCGTCATGCAAGCCGGCCCCCGCGAGATCACCACGCCGTTTCGGCCCATCCCCCTGGACATCCCGGAGGGCATGAAACCCAACGAATTCTTCAACAGCACCGAAAACCTGGCGGACCTGGTCCACAACAACGGGCTGCTGGTGAATCCGGAAAACCTGCTGCTCTATCGCAAGGCGCTGGGGCACAGCAACGAGTTCGACTGTTCCATCATCTACAACACCTCGCAGACCATCCTCGACCCGATGGGTCGCCCGGTGCGGCGCACCCAGGTGCCGGAGCCGGTGCGGCATGTCTGGAACCGGATGAACGGGGTGATCATCGAGTACATGCTGGAGCAGTACCCGGACCCGGCCGAGGCCCTGGTGCTGGCGGGCGAGGCCAGCCTGGACGCGACGTGGCCGCTGACCGCGCCGGGGGTGCCCAGCATCCGCATGCTGCACAACCATTTCATCGTCTTTCCGAAGTCGGAACTGGCCGATGCGCCGCTGGCGGATCCGGGCAACCCCAATCTGACTGATGGCGGTCAGCACAGCCTGTTCCAGGCCTATATGCGCGATGTCTACCGGGCGTTCTTTACCCGGGCCCTGGACCTGCAGATCCTGCGCCCGGCGTCCGATCACGAGGCGCGCCTCGGGTTGACCGGCTACCCGCATGGGCTGCCGAGCTGGGAGATCCAGGGCGGGGTCGAGGCGCTGAAGGACATCCGCTTCTGGCGCGAATACGACGCCGTCCTGCAGGGCTTTCTGGACTTCTACCGCACCTTTTTCTCGCAGGTCTCCACCCGCAATGCCCCGATTCCCGAGGGCGTGCACTTTCCCGATGCGGTGGAGGAGGTCCTGCTGTTCAACAATGACTTCCTGAAGACCGCCAAGAAGGTACGCGACCGTTGCTTTACCGATGCCAAGTACGCGCATGCCATTCGCTGGCAGCCGGCCTTCAAGCAGCTGATCTACCGCAATGACGAGGGCCGGCTGATCGTGACGATCAGCCAGAACTCGATCGGTAACGCGATCACCGAACTGCTGGGGGTGGTGGTTAACCGGGTGCCGGACGCGGAGGCCTACGAGCGCGTCGAACCGGCCCTGGTCGAGAAGCTGCTGGAGGTGCGTCGCCGCCTGGTAGAGGTCGATCTGGGGGAAGGCATCGCGACGGAGGGCTGGCCTGCCACCTGAGCGGTCTGTTTGAAACAGGGCCCGTAGTGGGGGTGGACGGGGGGCGGCCAGGCCGCCCCCCGACCGGGGTCAGGCGACCGACTGGTAGTAGATGTTCTGCGGGTGGTTGGCCTGGGCGAAGAAGAACCAGCGCTCGGCCACCAGTCCCAGGTACTGGATGACAAACGCGGCGATCAGCACATTGACCGGGTCGACCCGGGTGACCAGGGCGATCAGGAGCAGGAGCGCTGGGATCGCGAACGCCCCCAGCAGGAAGATCCACTTCATCCCGCGCAGGAACGTCGCGGACATGTGGTGAAAGAACTCCCGGGTGTTGAACGAACCGCCCATGAAGCCCTGGGACTTCTGCTGGATCTTCGGGTGCTTCACGCCGATCGCGGTCTGCACCGTGGATTTCGACTTGATACGGGCGTTGCGCACCAGCGATGCGATGCGGGTGGCCAGGCCCAGCAGCGTCAGCACGATCGCCACCGTCGCCAGGAACGCGACCAGCGGGACACCGGCCCAGGCCGCATAGGCAGCCGCCAGCGTGAAGCCGTTGGCAGCGCCCAGCACGGTGTAGTTCACCACGGTCAGCGGGGAGTGCCATTCCTGCAGGAACTTGATGCAGGCGTAGATCATCGCGGTCGTGACATACAGAACGATCGCCAGCAGCGCGCCGATGGCACCGAGCACGACGGTCGGCAGGATGGGGACGTCCCCGGCCAGCGTGCCCAGAGGCGGGTTGAACCCGAACGCGTGGGCCGCGCCGTACAGGAAGACCACGCCCATGAACGCCGGGAGCACGATCACCTCGCGCGACAGCCACGAGGTGCGCCACTTGGTGGCGGTGCGCCAGGCGCGTTCCGGGCGCCCCAGGTGGAAGAACGAGGCGACCAGCCCGAGGACCAGGAAGACCAGGGCGAGTGCGGAGCCCAGCGCCAGGAAGTCCGAACCGGGCGGCGGCAGCACGCCCAGAAGACTGAGAGACTCGGCACCGAACAGACCGAGAAACAGGCCCTGGCCGGCGCCGATCAGGGTGGTGAGAAAGATAACCGAGAAGGCTGGATGCATAGTGTCTTCGTCCCTGTTTACCAGCTGGTGACGTCGTCGAGCGAGGGTTCTTCCTGCCCGGGCTTCGGCAGCTGACTGTCGATCTTCAGCGGGTTGTCGGCGCGCTCCACCTCGTCCTCGCGGATGGTCAGCTGAGTCTTGCGTCGTGGCAGGTAGTGATTGGCCGGTTTGGTGCCCCATTCCGGCATCAGCTGATAGCCGCCCGCTTCGCGGATCGCCTTCGAGACGACCGATTCGGGATCATGAATGTCCCCGTAGAGTCGTGCGTTGGTCGGGCAGGCCCGTACGCAGGCCGGCTTGCGATCCCACTCCGGCAGCTCCTCGTTGTAGATGCGGTCCACGCACAGGGTGCACTTGGTCATCACCTTGCTTTCGGTGTCTACCTCGCGCACCCCGTAGGGGCAGGCCCAGGAGCAGTACTTGCAGCCGATGCACTTGTCGTAGTCGACCAGCACGATGCCGTCCGACTCGCGCTTGTAGGAGGCCCCGGTCGGGCAGACCGGCACGCAGGGAGGCTCTTCGCAGTGCAGGCAGGACTTGGGAAAGTGGACCGTCTCGGTATTCGGGTATTCACCGACCTCGAAACTCTGCACGCGGTTGAAGAAGGTACCGGTGGGGTCCGCGTCGTAGGGGTTCTGGTCGACCAGCGGGCCGGCATCGCCCGAGGTGTTCCATTCCTTGCAGCTGGTGACGCAGGCGTGGCAGCCCACGCAGACGTTGAGATCGATGACAAGGGCGAGTTGGGTCATTTCTTGCCTCCTGGGGAAACGCTGCACAATGTGCGCACTCGCGCTCGAGTCGCTTTTGCGTGCGAACAAGGCGCGGCGACTGCCGTGCAGTCACTCTGCACAAGGGAGCCGCAACGCCGTGCGCATGCAAAAGCGGCCGAGCCCCTGCTTTTCAATAGTTTGTGGGGTTGGCACCCCAGGTTCCCCGATCCTGCGTTGCGCCGCTTGCCGGTAGAGCCACTACCGGCTGCGCACCGCGCCTTGTCTCGGAAAACCTGGGGTACCAACGCGAGTGTGTACATTGTTCAGCGTTTCCCCAGGCCCGCAAAGAAGTTCACCACACGGGCCCGCTTGGACTGGCCGGGGTAGGGGTGCAGGGCCTTGAACTGGGGCGATGTCTCCTGCGGCGCCCCTTCTTCGGCCTTGTAGATGCGCACGCGCACGTCGTACCAGGCGGCTTGCCCGGTGACGGGGTCGGAGTTGGAGATCGGGCCTTCATCGCCCGGGAGCTCCTCGGAGATCAGGTGATTCAGCAGGAAACCCTTGCGCGACTCGTTGGCCTCGGGTGTCAGGTTCCAGGCCCCCGCGGCCTTGCCGATCGCGTTCCAGGTCCAGACCGTTCCGGGTTCGACCGCCTCGGAGTACTTGGCCATGCAGCGTACCCGGCCCCACTGGCTTTCCACCCAGATCCAGTCCTCGTCGTTGATCCCGGCGGCCCGCGCGGTGCGCGAATTCACGTAGAGCAGGTTGTGCGCGTGGATCTGTCGCAGCCAGGCGTTCTGGGAGTCCCAGGAGTGGTACATCGCCATCGGGCGCTGGGTGATCGCCGCCAACGGATAGGTGTGCTTGTTGGTGGTCTGGTATTCCAGCGGGTCGTAGTAGAACGGCAGCGGGTCGAAGAAGGTCTCCACGCGCTTGGCCAGATGCGCCGGCGCCTTGCGCGACGGGCCCTTACCCTGAGCGGCGGCGCGGAACTTCATCAGCACCTCGGAATAGAGGTGGATCAGGATCGGCTCGCCAAAGCGCGTGATGCGGTTGCGCTGCGACCACTCGAGATAACCCTTGTTCCAGTTGCGCATGTACTGGTAGCTGCGCGGCAGCTCGTACTGGAATACGCAGTTGTTCTGGGCGTACATCTCCCACTGGTTGGGGTTGGGTTCGCCGCGCAGGGATTTCTCCCCGCCCTTGCCGCGCCAGCCGGCCAGGAAGCCGATACCGGAGCCCGGTTCGGTCTCGTAGTTGACGACGAAGTCGGGGTAGTCGCGGAATTTGCGCTCCCCGTTCTCGTTCACGAACGCCGGCAGTTTCAGGCGCGAGCCGAGCTCGATCAGGACTTCCTGGAACGGCTTGCACTCGCCCTTGGGCGGCACCACCGGGATGCGCACCGAGTCCACCGGGCCGTCGAACTCGGAGATCGGGCGGTCCAGCATGGACATCACGTCGTGGCGTTCCAGATAGGTGGTATCCGGAAGGATCAGATCCGCGAACGCGGTCATCTCGGACTGGAACGCGTCCGCGACGACCAGGAACGGGATCTTGTAGTCCCCGTTGTCATCCTTGTCGTTCAGCATCTTGCGGACCTCTTCCGTGTTCATGGTCGAGTTCCACGCCATGTTGGCCATGAAGATCAGCAAGGTGTCGATCGGGTAGGGGTCCCCGCGCCAGGCGTTGGTGATGGCGTTGTGCATCATGCCGTGCACGGCCAGCGGGTATTCCCAGGAGAAGGCCTTGTCGAGGCGTACCGGCTCGCCCTTGTCGTCCACGAACAGGTCGTCCGGGTCCGCGGGCCAGCCGAGCACCATGCCGTCCAGCGGCTTGCCCGGCTGCACGCCCTCCGGCCCCTTGGGCGTGCGGGCGCAGGGTGGAATCGGACGCGGGAACGGCGCCTTGTGGCGGAAGCCGCCGGGGCGGTCGATGGTGCCCAGCAGCGACATCAGAATCGACAGCGAACGGATGGTGTGGAAGCCGTTGGAGTGCGCGGCCAGCCCGCGCATCGCATGGAACGACACCGGGTTCCCGGTGACGGATTCGTGTTCCACGCCCCAGGAGTCGGTCCAGGCAATGGGGAGTTCGATGCGCTGGTCGCGCGCGGTAACGCCCATTTCGTGGGCCAGCCGGCGAATGTCCTCGGCATCGATCCCGGTGATCCGGGCGGCCCATTCCGGCGTGTATTCGGCGACCCGGTCCTGCAGCAGCTGGAAGGCGGGCTTGGCCGGGGTGCCGTCATCCAGGGTGAACTCGCCGAGCAGGAAGGGATCGGCATCCGGCGTGTGGGTCGGCACCGCGCGTCCGGTCTTGCGGTCCCACCACAGTTGGTTCTGCGCGTCGTAGCAGCCCTCCTCGGGCGGATCCTCGGTGCGCAGGAACATGCCGAAGTCGTCTTGCTCCTCGTTCATGTTCACCAGCTGGCCGGCATTGCTGTAGCGGACCAGGAAGTCGCGGTCGTACAGGCCCTTGTTGATGATCTCGTGGATCAGTGCCAGCAGCAGGGCACCGTCGGTCCCGGGGCGGATCGGCACCCATTCGTCGGCGATGGCCGAGTAGCCGGTGCGCACCGGGTTGATGGAGATGAAGCGCCCGCCCTGGCGCTTGAACTTGGAGATCGCCACCTTCAGCGGGTTGGAGTGGTGGTCCTCCGCGGTGCCGATCATCACGAACAGCTTCGAGCGTTCCAGGTCGGGGCCGCCAAACTCCCAGAACGAGCCGCCGATGGTGTAGATCATGCCGGCGGCCATGTTCACCGAGCAGAAGCCGCCGTGGGCCGCGTAGTTGGGGGTGCCGAACTGCTTGGCGAACAGCCCGGTCAGGGCCTGCATCTGGTCGCGCCCGGTAAACAGGGCAAAGCGTTTCGGGTCGGTCTCGCGGATGTGCCCGAGGCGTTCGGCGAGGATCTCGAAGGTCTCTTCCCAGGAGATCGGCTCGAACTCGCCATCCCCGCGTTCGGCGCCGGCCTTGCGCCGCAGGGGCTGGGTCAGCCGCGCGGGCGAGTGCTGTTTCATGATCCCGGAGGCGCCCTTGGCGCAGATCACGCCTTCATTGATCGGGTGCTCCGGGTTGCCATCGATGTAGCGCACCTCCCCGTCGCGCAGGTGCACCCGGATGCCGCAGCGGCAGGCGCACATGTAACAGGTGGTGTTCTTGATTTCCTGCGACGGGGTCTGTGCCATAAATCGTCAACGCCTTGTAAGTTAGACAATCGCGATATACTGCAATACCCCTTACTTCGATCGGGGTTACCCCCACTATGCAGTTCCGGGGTATCCACCACAAGGGCGTCAAAGATGGATTCTTCGCGCCCGTTCGGATGCCCCGAATCGGGCCCGGGCGCAGGGCGGGTCGCGGCAGTGTTATCGTTCCGGCACCGGAATTTCACAACAGAGGCCTGCCCACCCATGAAGGTATGCATTGTTTCCGACAGTCACGACCGCGGCCCGATGCTGGCCCGCGCGATCGAGGCCGGCATTGCCGAAGGCGCCGAGGCGGTCATCCACTGTGGTGACGTGATTGGCGGCAACACGCTGCGGGCGTCACTGAAGCTGGGTGTGCCGATCCACGCGGTGCACGGCAACAACCTGGGGGACCCGGTCGCGATCTCGCGTATCGCGCACCAGTCCGATGGCCTCCTGCACTACTACGGGCTGGACGCCACCATCACCCTCGGTGGCCGGCGCATCTTCGTCACGCACTACCCCCATTACGCCCATGCGATGGCCTGCACCGGGGACTATGACCTCGTCTGCTGCGGCCACAGCCACGAGACCGAGATCCGCCAGCAGCCGCACGTGAAGGATGGCGCCACCTGGCTCGTGAATCCGGGCACCGTGGCCGGGCTTGGGGCGCCGCGGGCGACCTGGGCGCTGGGCGATCTCGAGACCATGGACTTCGCGATCCGGGCGACACCCGAGGAGAGCGCGGCCTGATCCGACTCGGTCATACGGCCCGCATTCGGCAGCGGGGTGGCGTTTCGGCGCGGGATGATCGACCCGCTTGTCAGCGCCTTCGTCTCAGGGCATCGTCTAGGAGAGGGCGCGTCATTCGTGTCCCTCTGGATTCCACCGTGGATGGAGAAACGCGATGACCGCAGAATTCCCGCACAAGCCCCTTCCGTCGCAAAAGGCGGCCCCCGGAATCGGGCTCCAGCAGGTGTCGGAGGAAGATCCCCAGGTCACCCTGGCTTCCTCGGCGCTGTGCGTAATGACCGATTTCCGCCGGGTGCCGGTTGCGACGATCGGTCCCGAGGCGACGCTCAACCAGGCGACCGAGCAGATGATCTCCCGGGGTGTCCGGCTGCTGATCGTGGTGGACTCGGAGCGCGTGCTGGGTCTGATCACGGCCCGCGACACTCAGGGGGAGCGCCCGGTCCAGATGGTGAACGAGCGCGGCATGCGGTACGACGACCTCCGGGTGCGCGACCTGATGGTGCCGCTGGATGACGTGGACCTGCTGGACATGCAGCGCGTGATGCAGGCGGACGTGGCGGATATCGTCGCGACGCTGAAGGACTGGGGACGCCAGCATGCGCTGGTCGGTCAGCGGGATCCCCAGACGGGTGAGACCCGCATCCGGGGGATATTCTCGGCGACCCAGATCGGGCGTCAGCTGGGGATTCAGGTGCAGACCTTCGACGTCGCCCGCACCTTCGCGCAGATCCAGGCGACCTTGTCCAAGACCTATTAGCCGGAGCCGACATCCGGCCACCCGCGCGAGTGTGCGGGTGGCCGGATGCCTGAACCGCGTTTCTGCTACCGGTTCAGCCCCTGGTAGTACTCCATCAGGATCTTGGCCACTTCCGGGCGGGAGAACTCGACCGGCGGTGCCTCGCCTCGGCCCAGCATCTCGCGAACCTTGGTGCCGGACAGGAGCACGAAATCCTCCTTCGTGTGGTCGGGTGCATCGCACATCATCACCACCCGGTCGAGCTTCTTCGAGTAGGCCGTGTGGTCGGCCCGGAAGATCTCGATCTCCAGCGCGCCCGCGGGTACCTCGGTGTCGAAGATCGTCTGGGCATCGAACGGCCCGTAGTAGTCCCCCACCCCGGCGTGATCACGCCCGATGATGAAGTGGGTCGCGCCCATGTTCTGGCGGAATAGCGCATGGAGCACGGCCTCGCGCGGACCGGCATAGAGCATGTCGAAGCCGTATCCGGTAATCATCACCGTGTTCGGCGGGAAGTAGAGCTCGGCCATCTTGCGAATGGCGGCGTCGCGCACCGGGGCCGGGATGTCGCCGGGCTTGAGCTTGCCCAGCAGCATGTGGATCACCACGCCGTCCGCATCGAGTTGCTCCATGGCCATGCGGCACAGCTCTTCGTGGGCGCGGTGCATCGGGTTGCGGGTCTGAAACGCGACCACCCGGTTCCAGCCGCGTTCCGAGATCTCGTTGCGGATCTCGACGGCGGTGCGGAAGGTGTCGGGGAAATCGTCCTGGAAGTACGAGAAGTGGAGCACCTGGATGGGCCCCGATACGCAGACGCGGCCCACGCTGTTGAAGGCGGCGACCCCGGGGTGTTCCATGTCGGTCGTGCCGTAGACCTTTTCGGTCATGGTCGCCATCTGCTCGGGCGTGAATTCCTCGATCGCCTCGACCTCCTGGATGGCGAGGACCGGGTTCCCCTCCATGTTCGGGTCACGCAGGGCAATCCGCTTGGCCCCGCGAATGGCGTCCGCATCCTCCAGCAGGTTGACCATGGGCACCGGGAAAAACAGGCCGCTGGTGGTTCGCATGTTCTCCGCGCAGCTCATGGCGTCGGCGACATTCATGAACCCGGTCAGCGGCGTGAAATAGCCGCCGCCCATCATGACGGCGTTGCCGGCGGCGCCGGAGCTGATGACCACGGAGGGCAGGGTCTCGGCCTCCTGCAGCAGGGCGTGGTGTTGATCGGGGTCGTAGACGAACAGGGGCTTCAGGGTGTCTGCACCGTGCGGTTTGATCATGGGGCTTTCTCTCCTGCCGACGCTGGATGTGAACTGCATGGATGGGGTGGTCTGTGCCACACGTAAGTCGTGTTCGGGGCGCATGCGCCCACCCGGTTGACGGGTCGGGCGCGCTGCTGGTCGACCCCGAACGTAGCACAAGATAGTCCATAAAGGTTCGGGTTTCTTGACCGCCCCCGCAGCCGCACATCCGGATCTGTCCGCCCGTCAAGGCCGTCACCCCTGCCCGGGGAGCGCCTCGATCAGCGGCCGTTATCCCTTTGTCTCACCCGGCCCGGGCGTTCGCTCCGGTGCCATCGCTGGCGCCCCGGACCCGCGTGCTGCGGGCAGCGGGCGGTGCGCGGCCCCTGGCCAGCCTGGCGGCTTGCGATGGCGTCTGCCCGGGCCGCTAGATAAGCGTTTCCATAAATAAGCATATGACCTCATTCATCAGGCTTATGCGCGGGGAAGCAAGTTTGATTTGAAGCAAAAGATCGAGTTGGCACAGACTCGGTGTGCCCATTGGACACTCTGAGGAGGCCTGACGCCGTGATCACTAGCAATCCCTTTGCCGAACTGGCTGCGTTTATTCCACCAGCCGCAATGCAGGCGTATGTCGTGCTCATGGTCATTCTGGTGGCCGCCGGCACGATCCTCGACATGATGCACAAGAGGAGTGCCCAGTACTTCTTCGAGAACGCCAAGAAAGCCGAGAAGAACGCGACCCGCAGCGTGAGCGGCGGCGAGAAATTCTCCCAGGCCATGCAGACCCTGGGGAAAGAGGTCATCACCTCCGGTGAATTCAAGAACCCGAAGCGACGCGCGTCCCATCTGTTCACCATGTGGGGCTTTGTCCTGTTCGTGGTCTCCTCCGCGGTCCTGATCTTTGGCTACGCCAGCGAGCCCGCCGCGGGCGTGTGGCCGGTCCTGTGGCATCTGGGCGCCCTGTCGCTGGCCTTCGGCGGCTACTGGTTCTGGTTCTTCATTCGCGTCGACGTCTACTCCGAGGGTCGTCGCTGGTACCAGCTGGTCCGGGCCGATCTGTTCATCGTGTCGCTGCTGGCGATGTCGACCTTCGCCATCCTGTGGTCGCTGACCCAGGGCACCGGCGCCCTCGGGTGGCTGTTCTTCGCGCTCTTCCTCGCGGCGACCACGACCCTGTTCGCGACCGTCTACTGGTCCAAGTTCGCGCACATGTTCTTCAAGCCTGCCGCGGCCTACCAGAAGCGCATTACCCGTGCCGATGGCTCCGCCGAGAACCTCCCGACCCTCACGCGCGACGATCCCGAGCAGCAGCAGCGCCATTCCATGGAACTGCTGCGCGATGCGCCGATGGAGATGGGGAAGGGTATCCAGCGTGAAGCGCCGCACCACTACTAGCCATTAACCCGAACACCAGCATCGATCGAGGACAACCATGCCAACTTTCGTATACATGACCCGTTGCGATGGCTGTGGGTACTGCGTGGACATCTGCCCGTCAGACATCATGCATATCGACGAAACCACCCGTCGCGCCTACAACATCGAGCCCAACATGTGCTGGGAATGCTTTTCCTGCGTGAAGGCCTGCCCGCACCATGCGATTGACGTGCGCGGCTACGCGGACTTCGCGCCACTGGGGCACAGCGTGCGCGTCGATCGCGACGAAGAGCGCGGCACCATTGCCTGGAAGATCAAGTTCCGCGACGGTCGGGAGAAGGACTTCCTGTCGCCGATTACCACCAAGCCCTGGGGCAAGCACATCCCGCAGCTGGCGGACGTCCCCGCACCCGACAAGTCCATGCGCGACAGCCAGCTGTTGTTCAACGAGCCCAAGTACATCCGGATGGATGAGGGGGATCTGCACACGCTTGAGGCCGCCGGTCTCAAACTGAAAGAAGGGGTGTACTACTGATGGCCTACAAGACAATCGTCGAAGACAACATCGACATCCTGGTCTGTGGCGCCGGGCTCGGCGGCACGGGTGCCGCCTGGGAGGCTCGCTTCTGGGGTCAGGACAAGAAGGTCGTGATTGCCGAAAAGGCCAACATCGACCGTTCCGGCGCGGTGGCCCAGGGCCTGTACGCGATCAACTGCTACATGGGCACCCGCTGGGGCGAGAACAACCCCGAGGACCATGTGCGCTACGCCCGTATCGACCTGATGGGCATGGTGCGCGAGGACCTGCTGTTCGACATGGCGCGCCACGTGGACTCCACCGTGCACCAGTTCGAGGAGTGGGGCCTGCCCCTGATGCGCGACCCGAAGACGGGCGCCTATCAGCGAGAAGGTCGCTGGCAGATCATGATCCACGGCGAGTCCTACAAGCCGATCGTGGCCGAGGCCGCCAAGAAGTCCGCGGACACGATCTACAACCGGATCTGCGTGACCCATCTGCTGATGGACGAGTCCAAGGAGAACCGGGTCGCCGGCGCCGTGGGCTTCAATGTGCGCACCGGCAACTACCACGTCTTCAAGTCGAAGTCGGTGATCGTGGCCGCCGGTGGCGCCTCGATGATCTTCAAGCCGCGTTCGGTCGGTGAAGGTGCGGGTCGCGTCTGGTATGCCCCGTGGTCTTCCGGCTCGGCCTATGGCCTGCTGATCAACGCCGGTGCCAAGATGACCCAGATGGAGAACCGCATCGTGCTGGCCCGCTTCAAGGATGGCTACGGTCCGGTGGGTGCGTACTTCCTGCATCTGAAGACCCGTACGCAGAACTGCAACGGGGAAGAGTACGAATCCAAGTGGTGGCCGCAGCTGCAGGAGATGGTCGGCAAGGAATACCTGGATCCGGAGGTCTCTCACCGGACGCATCGCCCGATCCCGACCTGCCTGCGCAACCATGCGTTCCTGAACGAGGTGAACGCGGGCCGTGGCCCGATCCACATGGTCACCATGGAGGCCTTCCAGGACCCGCACCTTGAAGAGGTGGGCTGGGAAAACTTCCTGGGCATGACCGTCGGCCAGGCCGTCCTGTGGGCCGCCACCGACGTGGACCCCAAGAACGAGAACCCCGAGCTGACCACCTCGGAGCCCTACGTGATGGGCTCGCACGCCACGGGTTGTGGCGCCTGGTGCTCTGGTCCGGAGGATGTTTCCCCGCCCGAGTACTTCTGGGGCTACAACCGCATGACCAGTGTCGAGGGCCTGTTCGGTGCCGGCGATGCCGTGGGCGGTACGCCGCACGCGTTCTCCTCCGGTTCCTTCACCGAGGGCCGTCTGGCCGCGAAGGCCGCCTGCAAGTACATCGACGATGGCAAGGCCGACGGCATCCGTGTCTCCGATTCGCAGATCAACAAGCTGAAAGAGGAGATCTATAAGCCGCTGGAGCACTACAAGGTCTACAGCAACGAGGTCGTGGCCGGTTCGGTCAATCCGAACTTCATCAACCCGCGCCAGGGTCTTGACCGCCTGCAGAAGCTGATGGATGAATACTGTGGCGGCGTAACGGTCAGCTACATGACCAACGAGAAGCTGCTCAATATCGGCCTGAAGAAGATGCACATCCTCGAAGAGGACCTCGAGAAGCTGGCGGCGGAGGACATCCACGAGCTGCTGCGTGCCTGGGAGCTGAAGCACCGCGTGCGCACCGCCGAGAGCGTCTTCCACCACACCCTGTTCCGCAAGGAAACCCGCTGGCCGGGCTACTACTACCGCGGCGACTACATGAAGCTCGATGACAAGAACTGGCACCACCTGACGGTTTCGCGTCGTGACCCGAAGACGGGCGAGTACACCATGGAGAAGGCGCCCTGCTACCACCTGGTCGACAAGGACGAGGCGCCGGCCAAGGAGGCCGAGAAGGAGGAAGCCTAGGGTGCTGCGGTGGCGGTGGCGGGGCCGCAGCCGGCCTCGCCACCATGCTCGGCAGCCGCGATGACCCACGCGTTCGCGCGTCGGTCATCCCTTTCAACCGCCACACCTGAGGGTTTTCAATATGACCAGTGCAGCTGAAGCACAGACGTTGCCGGAGACCTCGATGAACATCATCGACCACTCCGACCAGGAGATCCTCGAGATTGCCCACCCCATCTGGAGCGACCTGATCAAGCACTCCAACAAGGGGCAGTACGGCAAGTTCGTCCGCCGGTTCTCCTACCACCTGCTGTTTGGCCTCAACGAGGTCGAGGTGGGCAAGCAGTTCGCCCAGAGCGAGTTGACCCGCAATCTCAGCGAGGACTGGGATTTCCTGGGCATTATTCGCCGTGGCGAGCATGTCACCGTCCTGTATCGCGTGCGCAGCACGAAGAAGGAGGGCGAGTGGCTGGGCCGGATGGTCCTCGGCTACGAGGAAGGCGAGGTACGCATCTTCGGTGCGTCCATTTTCTGACAATGCGGGACTGTTCATGACCGAAGTAATCAAGGACAACAAGTACGTCGAGCTGAACTACCAGGTGATCGACCAGAAAACCGGCCAGGTGCTGACCGAGGTCGAGTTCCCGCTGGGCTATGTCCACGGCGTCAACGAGGTCCTGTCGCCCCAGGTCATGGGCGAGCTGGAAGGCCGTGCCCAGGGCGAAACCATCGAAGTGCCGATCGACTGCAACGCCCTCTATGGCCCGCGCGACGAGTCGCTCGTGATCACGGACGCGATCGAAAACGTGCCGGAGGAGTACCGCGAGGTGGGGACCGCCATCCTGATGGAGAACGATCGCGGCCAGACCAAGAGCTTCTTGGTGACACGGCTCGACGACAAGACCATCACCATCGACGGCAACAATCCACTGTGCGGCCGTCAGGTGATCTTCAAGCTGAACATCCTGCTGGTACGCGATGCCACCGACGAGGAAATCGCACACGGTGGCAAGGTGGAGTCGGGCCCGGAGATCGACAGCGGGCGCGCGGTCCCTATCGAGTGATGGAGCAGGCGTTCGGCGCGTGAGTATGTCGGGGCAGGGCGACGCCAGTTCTCCGCCCCTCTTTTTTCATCGAAGCGAGGTGAATGCACCATGAGTCAGCAATCCGACAAGAAGCACCCGGAAGTGCCGGACGGCAAGTCACGCTTTCTGGTAACCCGGCAGATGAAGCCCAACGAAAAGGGCTTCGTCGGCTACGAGAC
Organism: Thioalkalivibrio sp. ALE17; assembly: GCF_000425605.1. Taxonomy (NCBI): domain Bacteria; kingdom Pseudomonadati; phylum Pseudomonadota; class Gammaproteobacteria; order Chromatiales; family Ectothiorhodospiraceae; genus Thioalkalivibrio; species Thioalkalivibrio sp. ALE17. Next base: position 6,046 of record NZ_AUDT01000008.1, on the reverse strand, counting down.
CATCTGGGAACCCTTCCAGAAGGAAGCCGAGTACCAGACCCCCAAACGTCCGTGACGCGGCCAGCCGCCGAACCCCCCGGATTTGGCGGCTGTTTTTATCCAGCCGGTCCACAGGGCGGCACCTCGCCGATGGTGATGGGGCGATGGTGATCGGCCGGTCAACGGGCGTTCGCCGGATCACGAAAGTTGATTGACCGGGCTCGCGGCTAGCCTTCTATCAATCCTGCGGCACGGAAGCCGAGGTCTCAGCAAAGGAATGCGTTCATGAAGCGTGCATCTCTCGCGGGCGTCCTGCCTGCCTTCGCCCTGGCGCTTGCCACGGGCTGCAGTTCTTCCTATCCCGATCAGGCCGAGTTCGACTTTGGCGAGCTGCCCATCGCCGATCAGGCCCAGGCGCGCGGGCTTCTCGAGGAGGTCGAGGCCGGCTGGTCGCTGACCGTATCCGTCGAGGCCGCCGTAGCCGACCTGGAGCCGGCCGCGGTCCACCTTGAGGCGCTCTCCGAACAGCTGGCCGCAGAGACGGTCTCCGATCTGACCCTGATGGTGGAAGGCGAGCCGGCCGACCAGTTGCAGGCGGCCTATGCCACCTTCACCGACAAGCGCCGCGCCGTCCATGACAACTTCGAGCGCGAGCAGGCAGAAGCGCGCGCGGAACTGGAACAGGCGCGCGAGGAGCTGGCGGCCGAACGCAGCGAGCTGGAGGAGAACCTCGCGGCCATCGACGCCTTCGTCGAAGAGGAGCGCGAGGCGGTGGAAGCGGTCGAGGCCGAGATCGAGGCCCTGGAAGCGAAGCAGGCCGAGATTGCCGACTCCGTCCTCGCCGCACTGAACGAGGCCATCATGGAGCACGAGCTGCCGGTGCGCCCGGTGGCGCGGTTCGACGGCTATTCGTGGCGCTCCTGGGAGGTGGACGCCAGTCGCTCCTGCCCCAGTGCCGACAGCCCTTTACAGATCGATGCGCGTGCTACCCACGGGGTGTGCGTGATGGTGTCCGGCCGCCCGTATCGCGGCGGCGAAGCCGTGAACGCGCAACTGGACCCGATCCTGGCCTCCGGTCTGCTCGACTACTACGAACTGGACGAAACGATTGGCGTGACGGGCGGGTTCCGGCGGCGCGCACCCGAGGGCACCCTGCGGGCCGACCTGGCCGATGCCCGCAAGGTCCTGGACGATCGTTTGATCGTGGCGGAAAACCGCTTTGGTACCCGGCGCGACCTCGGCCGCGAGGAGACCCTCCTGAACCGCCGCGCCACGTCGCTGGATCGTCAGCAGCAGCAACTGGAAAACCAGAGCGTGCGCAGCTTCGAGTATTCGGACGAGCGCTCGGCGCTGCGGTCCGCCGAACAGGCCTACGGTCAGGCGTTGCTGGCGCAGACGGTGGCGGCGCATGTGCAGCCGGTGGGCGACATGACCGCCGATCACGTATTTCCGCTCGGGTCGCGCGATAGTACCGCCATCCTCGTCATCCAGACCCGCGAGCGCGGCCTGCGCAGGGGCATGGATACGGTCCTCACGCTGTTCCGGCTGGAGCTCGACGATACCTATGCCGACTATGACCGTGTGCCGATACACGGCGAGCGCGACAACATGGCCTTTGCCCGCTTCCGCGGCGAGGCGACCCGGGACGAGGCAAACCGGCGCGTCTATCTGGCCCTGGCGCGCGAGCTGACCCGCTAGCTTCGTGTCGGTGAATCCGCGTTTCCCCGGGTCCAGACTCGGGCACGACCTGTTACCTGCAATAACTCAGGAGGAGTGCAATGATGATCAAGAAAGGACTGGCTGCGGCGGGCGTCGCGTTTGTACTGGCGGGGTGTTCTGGTGGTGGCCCGTCGACCGCCGACATCGAGGCGGTGATGGCCCAGATGGTCGCGGCCAGCGGCCTCGGCGCACAGGGCGTCTCGGTCGATATCCACAGCAGCGACTGCAGCGAGGTGGACGGGGGCGTCTTTGACTGTCAGGTGGATGCCACGGTGTCCGCTGGCGGGTACTCGGAGGATCTCACCGATCGCCTTCGGCTGGTCGAGGGTTCCAGTGGCTGGGAACCCGCCTTCTAAGCGCGCCCGACGAAAGGCCTCCCACAAAACTAAAAGCCCCGCCGGGGCGTAGTCCGGCGGGGCTCGTAAAACGGGGACGGCGGTCCTGGCCGCCGGCCCCGGTGTTGCCCGGTCAGAAGTCGTAACGCATCCCGATCGAGAGGGCGGTAGCGGTCTCGCCACCCACACCCGGCTGGCTGACGCTCTTGGCGGCATTCCACGGCGCCAGGGCCGAGTTGTCGTCGTTGTCGACCATTGCGATGTTGCCGTAGAAGCGCAGGTCGCTGTCGAGGCGGTATTCCAGGCCCAGGGCGTACATCGTTGCGTCAGCATCCGCCAGATCGGAATCCAGCTGGAAGACGTGACCGTTCAGGTACATGCTCGGGGTCAGGCGGAACTGGCCGCCGAGGCCGTAGATATCCGCATCGTCACCACTGGTGGTTTCCGAGTTCTGGTAGAAGGCGCCCATGCGAAAGGCCGGGGTGATGCGATAGCCGACGGCCAGGCGCCAGGCATCCGGGTTCACATCGCCATCTTCCTGCTTCTCGTAGGCCAGAGCGCCGGTCAGGTCGCCCATACTCAGGTTCAGAGATGTGGAGTAGGCCTTGTTCGGGGCCCCGTCGGCGGTGGTGGCGCCGTCCGTCTCGTTCGAGTACTGGATGTTCCAGGTTAGGCCGCCGAAGCTCGGGGTCTGGTAGTGGATGCTGTTGTTGAAACGCTCGTCGAAGCGGCCGGTCTGCGCGGCGGAACGGGTCAGGTTGCGCATGTCGCCGATCTGGTCGCCAAAGAAGTTGGCCGGGCCGCGGGCGCGCTTGAACGGGGTGTCGAACTTGCCGATACGCAGCATGCCCCACTCGGAGCCCTTCAGGCCCACAAAGGTGTCGCGGGTCGCGAAGTTTGTGCCGTTGGTGTCGAAGTCGATCTGTTGTTCGATCTGGAACATCCCGACCAGCTGCTCGCGGAACTCGCGCTCGCCCTTGAAGCCCAGACGGCTGGAATTGCTCGAGACATTGAACTCGTTGTAGTCGGCGCCGTCGTCGAGGACATCGGCGGACAGGTGGGCGCGGCCGTACAGCGTCCAGTCGGCAGTGGCCAGGGCCGGTACGACCAGACCGGCCGCAATCAGGCTGGTCAGCAGTTGCTTGCGATTCATGGGTTTCTCCCCTATTGGAATGTGCAGGTTGGCGAGACGCGAAGCCGTCCCGACAGGGCGCAAGCATGGGGAGGGCGAGTGACGTGTCCGTTACGGGGCGGTGAAGATCGCGTTAAAACGCGACACTGTTGCGCAAATGAAACACCTGGGCCGGGAACCTGCCAGCGAGGGGCGAGTCCTCTGAAGAGCGGGCAGGCTCGACGCCCGCCATGATGCAGTACCGAATGGGAGGGACCGAGGTGGTGCGACGGCCGGATCCGACGTTCTCTGGACGCGTACGCTGGCCGCTATTCGCCGGTCTTCTGGTGGCGGCCACGGCACAGGCCGACGACGAAGCACTGGTCCTGGATCCCGTCGAAGTCACCGTCACCGCACCCAGGCTGGCCACGCCGCTGGCGGACCTGCCGGCCGCGGTATCGCGCGTGGACGAGCGCCAGGCGACCGAGGGGCGGCAGGGCCTGCAGCTGGACGAGGCGCTCAATCGTGTGCCGGGGCTGTTCGCCCAGAACCGCTACAACTTTGCGCAGGACGCGCGCATCTCCATCCGCGGCTTCGGCTCGCGGGCGCCGTTCGGGGTGCGCGGGCTACGCATCCTGCAGGACGGCATCCCCGAGACCACCCCCGACGGCCAGTCACAGGTGGACGCGATCGACCTGCTGAACCTGCGCGACATCGAGGTGCTGCGCGGACCCAGCGCCGCGCTGTACGGCAATGCCTCCGGAGGCGTGATCTCGGCGCGCACCCGCGACGGCCGCGACCCGCGTGGCTTTGGTGGCGGGGTGCTGCTGGGCAGCTACGGTTATCGCCGCGCCGAGGCCATCGCCGAACAGGACCACGGCACCCATCGCTATTCCCTGACCGCCCACGACTTCGCGATCGACGGCTACCGCGACCAGTCCACCGCCGAGAAGCGCTACCTGCGCCTGCACACCGCCTCGGAGCTGGAGGCCGGCACGCTGAACTTCCACCTGCGCTACCTCGATGCTCCCCGCACCGACGACCCCGGCGGGCTCACCCGCGAGGAGATGCGTCAGAACCGGCGCGCGGCCGCCCCGCTGGCCACGGCCCTTGACAGTACCCAGGCGGCCGAGCAGCTCACGACGGGGTTGCAGTGGGAACAGTCCCTCGGACCCGGCGAGCTGCGCCTCGGGGGGTTCTGGACCCAGCGCGACTACGCGCAGCAACTGCCATTCCCCGGTGACTCGCGGGTGGCCTACGAACGTGACTTCTACGGCCTCAACGCCCAGTACGAACAGGACATCGGGCCGACCCGGGTGCTGACCGGGATCGACCTGGAAGAGCAGCGTGACGACCGCACCCGGCGCTGTACGTCGGGGACTTTCGCACCGGGGCTGGACTGTGACGAAGACGAGGTCGTTGGAGATCTGGCCCTGGACCAGCTAGAGCGCGCCCGCTCGCGAGGAGTGTTTATACAAACCGACACCGCGCTGGGGTCCAACTGGAACATGGTGGTCGGCGCCCGTCATGACCGTATCAGGATGTCGATCCGGGACGACTTCTTCGACCAACTCGACGACCCGGACAGCGCTACAGACGACTCCGGGCGCCGCAGCTTCCGGGAAACGAGCGGGATGGCGGGGTTGATCTGGCACTTCCAGCCGGAGTACCGGGCCTTCGTGAATGTGGCCACCAACTTCGAGACGCCGACCTTCACCGAATTCGCCAACCCCGATGGCGGTGGCTTTGATCCCGACGTAGAGCCGCAGCGGGCGCGCAGCATCGAGGTCGGAATCCGCCGCGAGAGCCAGCATCTTTCGTGGGAGGCATCGGCCTACGCGACTCGGGTGCGTGACGAGCTTTCCCCTTATCAGATAGAGGGGCAAGGCGACCGTACGTTCTATACCAACGCGGGGCGCACTGCCCGCGATGGGCTGGAACTTGCGGTGGAGTGGCATGCGGCGCCTCAGTGGACCCTCAGCGGGGCATATTCCCTGAGCGATTTCCGATTTCGCGAGTTCGAGGATGTGGAAGGGGTGCGTCACGATGGCAACCGCCTGCCCGGGCTGCCGCGCGAGCAGCTGTTCCTGGAGGCCGACTGGCGCCAGGGGCCCTTCTTTTTTACCGTCGATGCGCTGTACACGGGCGCGCGCTATGTGAACGACGCCAATGACGAACGCGTGGGCGGACAGACCACGCTGAACCTGCGCGCGGGCCGCCACTGGCAGGATGGCAACGCCCATGTCGAGGCCTTCGTGGCCGCGAACAACCTGCTGGACGCGGACAGCGTCGACAACATCCGCATTAATGCCAACCAGGGACGCTACTACGAGCCGGCCCCGGGCCTGACCCTGATGGCGGGGATGCGCATGACCTTCGGGCGCTAACGCGCGCCACCATGCCGGACCCTGAGCCGTCATTGCGAGGAGGCGAAGCCGACGAAGCAATCTCTCTCCGAATACACCGCGTTGCCAGAGTTCGGAGATTACTCGCTGCGCTCGCCCTTCGGGCCGGCCTGCGGCCGTTCAACGCGCTTCGCGCCTTTGTGCCACGTCGGCTTCGCCTCCTCAATGGGATGGACGCCCCCGCCCTATTACGGCATCGCGATGTGCCAGAGTGGGGGTGATCACTCTCACTCGAAGAAGACGGAGGCGTCCACATGCAGGTTACAACACTCGGTATTGATCTCGCGAAGAACGTGTTCCAGGTCCACGGTGTGGATGCGCAGGGCCGGCAGGTGTTTTCGAAGGCGCTGCGGCGCAGCCAGTTGCGCAACTTCGTCGCCCAGCTGCCGGCCTGCCGGATCGGCATGGAGGCCTGCGGGAGTGCCCATTACTGGGCGCGTGAGTTGCAGGCGCTGGGGCACGAGGTGCGGCTGATGGCGCCGCAGTTCGTGAAGCCC
>NZ_AUDT01000007.1:0-184025 GCF_000425605.1 Thioalkalivibrio sp. ALE17 | reverse complement strand
CATCAGCCGCACCTCGTGCCCCAGCGCCTGCAACTCACGCGCCCAGTAATGGGCACTCCCGCAGGCCTCCATGCCGATCCGGCAGGCCGGCAGCTGGGCGACGAAGTTGCGCAACTGGCTGCGCCGCAGCGCCTTCGAAAACACCTGCCGGCCCTGCGCATCCACACCGTGGACCTGGAACACGTTCTTCGCGAGATCAATACCGAGTGTTGTAACCTGCATGTGGACGCCTCCGTCTTCTTCGAGTGAGAGTGATCACCCCCACTCTGGCACATCGCGATGCCGTAATAGGGCGGGGGCGTCCATCCCATTGAGGCGCCGCAGGCGCCGTGGCAATCTCCCGTTTCTCGCCCGGCGTCAGCGCACGTTCAATCCCAGCGCTGGGGTACGCGCTGGATCTCGTCGGTGTCGTAGCCCAGTTCGTCGAGGCGGGCGAGGATGGCCTGGTAGTCCTCCTCGGCCATCTCCGGTTCGCGTGCCATGATCCAGACGTAGTCGCGCTTGCTGCGGCCGATCACGGTCTGGCTGTAATCCTCGTCGAGGTAGACGATCAGGAACTCGGCCTTGAATGGCCACAGAAAGCGCATGCCCCATTCGGCGTTGTCCTCGCTCTTCACGAAGCCGGTGGGGTTGTATTCGCGGCGCGGGCCGTCGAAGCCGCCCTTGTTGAACGAGAAGGTGGTGGCAATGGTGCCGTCCTCGTTGAGGGCGTACTGCTCCAGGGCGTTATAGGCGTCGCGCTCGAGGAAGGTCGGGATGTTGGCGATCACGTACCAGTCGCCCATGTAGCGATCGAGGTCCACGTAATCCACGGTGGGCATCTTCTGCGGGGTGCTGCATCCGGTCATCAGGATCCCCAGTACCAGGCCCGCGCAAAGGGCCGCCAGTGAGCGTGTCATCAAAATTTTCCCGGGTGGCGTCGGGAAATGGACCGCGGGGGCGTGAAAAAGGTCCGGCTGGGGTTCGGATTCCCCGGAGGGCCGGCCCTTAGGCGGTCTGGCCGAGGCGCTGGTCCATCAGGTGGTCGAACAGGGATTCTTCGGGGATGATCTGCGCGCGCCCGCTGCGGAACTCGTGGGCCAGGCCCTGGATGCTGTGCTGGCGCTTGGCGCGGCCGGCGGCGTCGGTGAACAGCAACCGACCGGCGTGACTGCCGCGCCAGACCAGCTTCATCCGGGTGACCTTGGTGCCCGCAGGCGAGGTGAACTGGATCCAGGTGCCGGAAACCAGGTTGTCGGCGTATTCGACGTGCTCGTCGTCGTGATCGCGCATCAGGGACGGGTCGTCGTCGGCATGACGCGGCGAGGTGCCGAACACCGAGCTCGACCGGCTGCCGGCCCGTTTGCGGGCCTGTTCCATGCGCTCGTCTGCGGCCGCCGTTTCATCGGGCGACCCGGTCGCGGGACTGGTGTCGGGCTTGGTCGACTCGGCGGGCGTGGAGCGGCGTTTTCCGGCGGCCACCAGGTGGGCACTGACCAGGTCCTGCTTGATGCGGGCCCGTTCCTCCTTGGACAGAGGAGCCTTGTCGAGGAAGGCCCGGATGCGGGCCAGGAGGGGGGCCGAGGCCTGAAAATCCGGCTCGGCCTGCATCAGGGCCAGGAGTTCGTGCAGCAGGGCCATGCCGTCGTTGTCGGCCTCCGTGTCGCCCGCGGCTTCGGCTCCGGTGTTTTCGCTCCCAACCCCGGCATCTGCCTCCGCCGTCTTTTGCGCGGTCATCAGCGGGACCCAGGCATCCATCAGCTGCTCGCGGGCCTCGTCCGGGATGTCCTGCCCCATGGAGATCACGGTGCGCTCGACCGTGGATTCCACGCTGTAGGTGATCTCCAGCGTGCGTTCTTCCTGTTGCGCCTCGGCCTGTTCGCTGGCCGCCTGATGGGCGATCTGTTCCTCGACTTCGGCCAGATCGTCCTGCAGTCGGGCCAGCGCCTGGTCGTAGGCATCGCTGTCGCCAAGGCCCTCGTTGCGCACGCGTTCCACGTTCTCGAAGACCAGACGGCTAAGCGGCAGCTGGCGAGCCTCGTCCAGCGGCAGGTCGGGGTCGATGCGCAGGGCGATGTTCAGCAGCAGCCCGGTCATTTGCCGCGCGGGGTGGCCGCGGTCACGGAAAAAGTGCGTCTCGCGCATGGCGATCCGTACCAGCGGGAGCTGGAGATCCGACAGCGGTTCGCGCAACGCGGGATTGAGGTCGTCGCGCTTCAGGATCATGTCGAACAGGCCCTGAAGCAGGTCCATCACGAAGGGTTCCAGGGTGCTGGGCGAGGCACTGTTCAGCACGGTGGTAACCGCATCCGCCGGCGAGCCGTAACCAGCCCCGGCCGCTGGCGCCCCTCCGGCGGCCGCGACGACCTGGCCGGCGACCGGGACCTGGTAGCCGAACTGCGCCCAGTTGCCCGCGGCGCCGGCGGCGGGCGCAGTCGCACCCGCACCCGCAGGTGGTGGTCCGCCACCGCCGGGAGCACCCTGCGGCACGGGACCCGTCGCCGTGGCCGCGCCCGGATGGGGGCGGGTGCCGGCCCGTGCCTCGGGCACCGTGAAACCCGCATCGCGGAAGGCCTGCAGCAGCGCCTGCATTTCCGGCTGCAGTTCCCGGACCACGTCGCGGTCGAACCAGTGCAGCAGGAGCAGGCAGTCTTCCGGCGGCAGGGGCACGGCCTCGAGCGCTTCCAGGAAGGCCTCGCCCAGGGCATGCGGGTGCCACGGGGCGTCCTCGGGCGCGGGCGCCAGGTGGTAATCCCGAGTGACGGTCTCCAGGGCATCGATCTCCGCCGCCATCACCGAGCGCGCGCCGGTGACCAGCTTGCGCAGGGCCACCTCGCGCTCGGTATCGGCGGCGTCCATCAGGCTCAGTTCGTGCTCGCCCGCCGCCTCGGTGTTGTCGGCATCCTCGGGTGTGACTGCATTGTGAAGTCGGTCACGAAAATGCTGGAGGATGGCGGCGCTGGCCATGCGGATCTGGCGCGACAGGGCGAGGTTCTGGGCCGCGCGCTGGGAGTCGATCGCGCGCTCGGAGGCCTCCATCAGGCGGTCGTCGAGTTCGCCCAGAAAGGTCTCGAGGCGCGTCTGGACGCCCTTGGAGAAGGGGCCCCAGACGCGATGCAGGGTTCGGGCCGGAATCCGGTGACGTTGCGCCATGATCGCTGTGTATCTGGTCCAGGCCCCAATCTAGCACCCCTGCGGCTTCGGGTGTGACCGTCCTTGGTGTCTCGATGTGTGTCGGTCGTGGAACCGCCCGCGGATACCCGGGTCAACCTTGCATCGACGCGGGGGACCTTCATTCATGCAGCAGATGATCGAGTGGGCGGAGCAGGGACGACTGCCGGATACGTTTGTGCGCGCGGGCATTCGTCGCCTGCTGGCCGAACGCTTGCGCGAAAGCGGTGCGCCGGCCGAGGAGGCGATGGAACGGCGCTATGCGCTGATCGAGGCGATGCGCAAGGCGCCCGTGGCGTTGTCGACCGAGGTGGCGAACGAGCAGCACTACGAGGTGCCCACCGAGTATTTCGAGCGCTGTCTGGGGCCGTGGCTGAAATACTCCTGTGCCTGGTGGCCCGACGGTGTGAATGACCTGCGTGCGGCCGAGGCGGGCATGCTGCAACTGACCTGCGAGCGGGCCGGTCTGGAGAACGGTCAGCAGGTGCTGGAGCTTGGTTGTGGCTGGGGGTCGCTGTCCCTGTGGATGGCGGAGCAGTATCCGCAGTCCCGCATTGTGTCGGTGTCCAATTCCGCGACCCAGCGGGCCTCCATCGAGGCGCGCCGGGATGCACGCGGACTGGACAACCTGACGATCGTGACCGCCGACATGAATGACTTTGCCCCGGAGCAGACGGGGTTCGACCGGGTGGTCTCGGTGGAGATGTTCGAGCACATGCGCAACTGGCCGGAGCTGCTGCGGCGCATTTCGACCTGGCTGCGACCGGGCGGACAGTTCTTCATGCATGTATTCGCCCATCGCGAGTTTGCCTACCTCTTCGAGAGCGAGGGCGCCCACGACTGGATGGGTCAGTACTTCTTCCGCGACGGGCTGATGCCGGCGGACGACCTGGCGCGGCACTTCCAGGACGACCTGCGGGTGGTCCGCCAGTGGCGGGTGAACGGCCAGCACTACGCGCGCACCCTGAACGCCTGGCTGAGCCGCCAGGACGCCGCGCGGGACGCGCTGATGCCGCTGTTCGAGCAGACCTACGGGAAGCAGGACGCGGCGCTGTGGTTCCAGCGCTGGCGCATGTTCTACATGGCCTGCGCCGAATTGTTCGATTATCGCGGTGGCAACGAGTGGTTCGTGTCGCACGTCCTCTTCCGGCGGCCCGAGGCCTGACCCGTGGGGGGCTGGATGCTGTTCGTCGCCGGGCTGGCCGCGGCGCTGCTCCTGATGACGGGGGTCTGGGCGGCCAGTGTTGCCCGCCGCGATGCCAGCCTGGTGGATCGCTACTGGGGGCTGGGCTTCGTGCTGGTGACGCTGGTGTGGTGGGGGCTGTCCGGCTGGCCGCCGCAGGGGCTGTGGATCGTGATCCCGGTGCTGCTGTGGGGTGTGCGTCTGTCCGCCTTCATCACCTGGCGCAACTGGGGTCATGGCGAGGACGGGCGCTACACCGACATGCGCGCCGGTCGCAGCGACACGGCCTTCGCCGCCCGCAGCCTGGTGACGATCTTCTGGCTGCAGGGGGCCCTGGTGGCCGTGATCGGCCTGCCGATGCTGGCGGTGATACAGGCCGATGGCCTGTGGTGGCCGCTGGCTGTCGCCGGGCTTCTGGCCTGGGCCGTCGGGTTGTGGTTCGAGGCGGTGGCCGATGCCCAGATGGCGCGCTTTCGCCGCGATCCGGGTAACCGTGGGCAGGTGATGGATCGCGGGCTTTGGCGCTACAGCCGCCATCCCAACTACTTCGGCGAGATCGTGGTCTGGGTCGGGTTCGGCCTGCTGGCCCTGGCCGCCGGGGGCTGGTGGGCCGTCCCGTCGGCGGTGGTGATGATCCTGCTGATCCTGCGTGTGTCCGGCGTCACGTTGCTGGAACGACGCCTGCACAAATCGCGTCCCGGGTACGCGGACTACGTGCGGCGCACCAACACGCTGATCCCGGGTCCGCCACGCCCCTGAACTGCGGGTGGCAACGGGCCCGGATCCCTTGCCGTGCTTTCCCCCTCCGCGCTATAAAGCGCACGTCCCGCCGGGCGGTTTCGCCGCCGGGCGCAGCCTTCATTGATGCAGCCAACCGCGAGCGAGTCGATCGATCCAATGAGTGCGACCCCGAGTTCCGTCCAGGCCATTGAGCTGAAAGGGCGCATGATGCTGGTCTCCGTGCTGCGCGTGTACCAGACCGATCCGCAGGTCCTGGGCGAGGTACTGGCGGCGCGGCGCGAGCAGGCCCCGGAGTTGATGCGCGACATGCCGATCGTGCTCGATCTGGAGGCGGTGGCCGAGAGCCCGGAGTCGGATCTGCAGGCGACCATCGAGCGCGTGCGCGCCGAGGGCTTCAAGCTGATCGGGCTGCAGGCCGGCGAGGTCGCCGAGCGGCTGCAGAGCTACGCCGAACTGTTCGATGTCCTGCCGGTACTGCAGCTGGGCGGGCGCGGCGGTGCGCCCACCGGCGAGGTGTCGCTGGAGGACGAGACCCCGGCGCCCGAGCGGGCCGACGAGGCGCAGGAGAAGAGCGCGCCGGCCGAGGTCGCGGCCGTCCACAGCGCGACCCGTATCGTCGATCAGCCGGTGCGCTCCGGGCAGCAGATCTATGCCCGTGGCGGCGACCTGATTGTTACCGGCGCGGTCTCGCCGGGGGCCGAGTTGCTGGCCGACGGGCACATCCATGTGCTGGGGCCGTTAAGAGGGCGTGCGCTGGCCGGGGTGCGTGGCCTGGTGACGGCGCGTATCTTCTGCCGGCGTCTGGATGCCGAGCTGCTGTCCATCGCCGGGCATTACCGGATCGCCGAGGACATCACGGAAGCCGAGCGTGGCGAGAATCGGCTGGTGACACTGGACGGCGAAAGCCTCAAGATCGCGGAGATCTGAACGGCGGCCCGAAGGGCGGCCGGCCACGACATGACAGGAACCCGTCCGTCTGTCCCCGGCACCGCCGGGTACCGGCAAGACGACAAGGAGCTGCAGCCAACATGGCACGTATCGTAGTGATTACCTCGGGCAAGGGCGGGGTGGGCAAGACCACCACCTCGGCCGCGATTGCCACCGGCCTGGCCCTGCGCGGCCACAAGACCGCCGTGATCGACTTTGACGTGGGTCTGCGCAACCTCGACCTGATCATGGGGTGCGAGCGGCGCGTGGTGTACGACTTCGTCAACGTGATCAACGGCGATGCGAACCTGAAGCAGGCCCTCATCCGCGACAAGCGGGTGGACAACCTGTACATCCTCCCGGCCTCCCAGACCCGCGACAAGGACGCCCTGACCCAGGACGGCGTGGAGCGGGTGCTGAACGAATTGTCCGAGGATTTCGAGTACATCGTCTGTGACAGCCCGGCCGGCATCGAGCGTGGCGCCCTGATGGCTGCGTACTTCGCCGACGAGGCGATCGTGGTGACCAACCCCGAGGTCTCCTCGGTGCGCGACTCCGACCGCATCCTGGGGATCCTGGCGAGCAAGACGCGCCGGGTGGAGCAGGGCGGCGAACCGATCGAGGGCAAGCTGCTGCTGACGCGCTATTCGGCCGAGCGTGCCGAGCGCGGCGAGATGCTGAGCATCGAGGACGTCGGCGAGATCCTCGCGATCGAACTGCTCGGCGTGATCCCGGAATCCCAGGCGGTGCTGAATGCCTCCAACGCCGGGCAGCCGGTGGTGCTGGACGAGGAATCCGATGCCGGGCAGGCCTACCAGGACGCCGTGGATCGGTTCCTGGGCGAGGAACGTCCGCTGCGCTTTGTCGACGTACCGAAGAAGGGCTTCTTCGGGCGCCTGTTCAAGGGGTGATCATGGGGATCTTCGATTACTTCCGCCAGCCGCGGCAGAAGAGCGCGAGTGTCGCCAAGGAACGCCTGCAGATCATCGTGGCGCGCGAGCGCGCGGCGCGTTCCGGGCCCGATTACCTCCCGGCGATGCAGCAGGAACTGCTCCAGGTGATCCGCAAGTATGTGCAGGTCGACGACGACGCGGTGCAGATGAACGTGGATCGCGAGGGGGACTGCGAGGTCCTCGAGCTGAACATCACCCTGCCGGACGACAAGGAATAGCACGATGAAAGTGCTCATCACCGGCTCGGCCGGATTCATCGGCAGCGCGCTGAGCCTGCGCCTGCTGGAGCGCGGCGACGAGGTGATCGGCGTCGACAACCTGAACGACTACTACGACGTCTCGCTCAAGGAGGCGCGCCTGGCGCGCACCCAGGACCACCCGAACTATACCGAGGTGCGCGAGGACATCGCCGACCGTGCCGCGATGGAGCGGGTATTCCGCGAGCACCGTCCGCAGCGGGTGGTGAACCTGGCGGCCCAGGCCGGGGTGCGCTACTCGCTGGAGAACCCGGCGGCCTATGTCGACACCAACCTGGTCGGCTTCGGCAACATCCTGGAGGGCTGCCGCCACAACGGCGTGGAGCACCTGGTCTACGCCAGCTCCAGCTCGGTCTACGGCGCCAACACCACCATGCCGTTCTCGGTGCACGACAACGTCGACCACCCGCTGTCGCTCTACGCCGCGAGCAAGAAGGCCAACGAGCTGATGGCGCACACCTACAGCCACCTCTACGACCTGCCGGTGACGGGGCTGCGCTTCTTCACCGTCTACGGCCCCTGGGGCCGCCCGGACATGGCGCTGTTCCTGTTCACGAAGAAGATCCTGGCGGGCGAGCCGATCGACGTCTTCAACTACGGGCACCACCGGCGCGACTTCACCTATATCGACGACATCGTCGAGGGCGTGATCCGCACCCTGGATCACGTGGCGCCGCGCAACCCCGAATGGAGCGGGGCCGAGCCGGATTCCGCCACCAGTGCCGCGCCCTATCGGCTCTACAACATCGGCAACCACGAGCCGGTGGAGCTGATGCGCTACATCGAGGTGCTGGAGGACTGCCTGGGCCGGAAGGCCGAGAAGAACCTCCTGCCGCTGCAGCCGGGGGATGTGCCGGACACCTATGCCGATGTCGAGGCCCTGCGCGAGGATGTGGGCTATGCCCCGGCCACCCGCGTGGAAGACGGCATCGCCCGGTTCGTGGACTGGTATCGCGAGTACTACCGGGTCTGATTCCCGGGCGGGGCCTGCCGGATGGCGAGCCCCGCCAGGGCCTTCCTGCGCCGGACCTTTCCTTGCCTTCGCGCAGCCATGCAGCGGGTGGGTGCCAGGAACCTGTGACCTTCCGGTGAGTCCACCACAGACATGGACGCAAAGGAGGTATCGGGATGAGCCAGACAATACTGATGGTCGTCACCAGCCACGGCGAGATCGGCCCGGGCCAGGCGACCGGCGTGTGGTTCGACGAGTTCGCCGAGCCCTATGATCGCTTTCGCAAGGCCGGTTTCGAGGTCAAGGTGGCGAGCCCGAAGGGCGGGCCGGTGCCGCTGGATCCGAAGAGCCTGGAGGCCAGCCATCCGGGGGCGGCCGCCGTGGCCGCCCAGGAGGCCCTGGACGATACGATCGCGCTTGATGAGGATATGCATCACGGGGCCTATGCCGCGATCTTCTTCCCCGGCGGGCACGGGACCATGTTCGATCTGCCGGACAACCCGCATGTGCAGCGCCTGGTCGCGGAGTTCCTGGAGAACGACAAGGTCGTGGGTGCGGTCTGCCACGGCCCGGCCTGCCTGGTCGGCGCGATGCTGGCCGACGGGAGTTCGGCGGTGAAGGGGCGCAAGGTGGCTGCCTTTACCAACAGCGAGGAGAAGGCGGTGCAGCTGGACAGCGCGATGCCGTTCCTGCTGCAGGACAAGCTCCAGGAGCTGGGTGGCGAGGTCGAGACCGCCGATGACTGGGCGGATCACGTGGTGGTTGACGGGAAGCTGGTGACGGGCCAGAACCCGCAGTCCAGCAAGAGTGTGGCCGACGCGATCGTACGCCTGCTGCGCGAGGCGGGCTGACCCTCCGCCAATGGGGCCGGGGCCAGGTCCCCGGCCTTTATTGTGCCGATTTGTGAATCCGGTTCAAAAATCGGCTTGGGTTCGATATGCTGCCTGCCATGAGCACCGAGGATCGCAGAAGGCGCGAGCGCGAGGCGCGCGAGGCGCTGTTTATCGAACGGGCCCATGAACGGATCCGCGAGGACGGGCTGCTGGGCCTGCAGATGTCGAAGCTGGCGGCGGATTGCGAGTACGCCACCGGGACCCTGTACCAGCACTTCGAGTCCCGCGAGGACCTGCTGGCGGCGGTGGCGGCGCGCACGACCCGGGAGCGGGCCGGGCGATTCCGGGTCATCCCGGGGCTGACGCTGGGCACGCGGTCGCGGATGCTGGCGATCGTTCTGACCGATATCGATTTCGCCGCGCAGAATCCGGACTACTACCGGCTTACCCAGTACCTGGTGACCGAGGTGGTGTGGGCGAATGTCTCGGTGGCCCGGCGCGAGGCGTTGCTGGAGGCGGGGCGTCCGATCAGCGAGGCGGTCCACGCGGTAGTGGCCGAGGCCCGCGAGCGTGGCGACCTGCCGCCGGCGCGGGAGATCTCCGAGGAGGAGATGGGGCTGGGGCCCTGGGCGCTGAACGTGGGGATGCAAAGCCTGGCCAATGCCCGGGGCCTGCTGGATGCCTATGACATCCATCGGCCTTATGACCACCTGATCCGCCATTTCCACGCCCTGATGACCGGCTGGCGCTGGGAGCCGCGACTGGATCCGGACGAGCCCGCGGTGGTGCGCGCCGAGACCGACCGTGTGCGGGCGTCGCTGCGCGCGGCCGGGATCGGCGAGCAGATCGCCGAGGACGGCTTGAGCGCGGCGGACTGACCCGACCGCGTATATTCATGATGCCGACGGGGGTCGCCCCGCCGGCCCGGGAGACTTCGATGAAGCGTTTCATCCTGATGCTGGTGGCGGTCGCCATCGTGCTGGGCGGTATCTTCGGCTTCAAGACCTTCGTGGATCAGCAGATCGCGGAGTACTTCGAGGACATGCCGGAGCCGGTGGTCACCATTAATGCCGCCGAGGTCGCGACCGATACCTGGACCCCGCGGGTGCGCGCGATCGGCAGCCTGGAGGCGGTCCAGGGCGCGACCCTGAGCTTCGAGGCGCAGGGCATCGTGCAGGCCATTCATTTCGAGAACGGTGCCCGCGTCGAGGCTGGCGATCCCCTGGTGGATCTCGACACCACCCTGGACGAGGCCGAGCTGGAGAATCTGCGCGCGGCCGAGCGCCTGGCGCAGCGCGAGCTGCAGCGAGCGCGCGGATTGATCGAGCGCAACGACATCTCGGACTCCGAGTTCCAGCGGCGCGTGGCGGAGGCCGAGCAGGCCGCCGCCTCGGTGAAGGCTCAGGAGGCCCGCATTCGCCAGAAGAGCCTGCGCGCGCCCTTTGCCGGGGAGCTGGGCATACGCGAGGTGAACGTCGGCCAGTTCGTGGGTCCCGGCGAACCGATCGTGGTCCTGGAGGCCCTGCAGCCGCTGTACGTGAATTTCACCCTGCCCGAGCGGCGTCTGGGCGAGGTCGCCCTGGGGCAGCAGGTCGAGGTGGAGGTGGATGCCTTCGGTGATGCCTTCACCGGCGAGGTGACGGCCATCGAGCCGCGGGTTCGCGCGGCCTCGCGCATGTTCCGCGTGCAGGCCGTACTCGCGAACGAGGAGGGGCGTCTGCGTTCCGGCCAGTTCGCCCGCGTCACGCTGGATCGCGGCGAGGCGGAGGAGGCCGTGGTGGCGCCGCAGACCGCGATCCGCTTCGCCCCCTGGGGACAGTCGGTGTTCGTGATCGAGGAGGATGACGAGGGCCAGCTGCGGGTGGAGCAGCGTCTGATCGAGACCGGCGAGCGCCGGGGTGACCTGGTGCGCGTGCTGGACGGACTGGAGCCGGGCGAACGCATTGCCGCCAGCGGGCTGCTGAAACTGCAGAACGACACGCCGGTGGAGATCACCGAGGACGCCCAGCCCGACGCCGAGCGCGATCCGCGTCCGGCGAATCGCTGAGCGGGGCCCGGCCATGCGCTTTACCGACATCTTTATCCAGAAGCCGGTGCTGGCCACGGTGGTCAGCCTGTTCATCCTGCTGTTCGGGGTGCGCGCGGTGTTCGATCTGAACGTGCGCCAGTTTCCCGAGGTGCAGAACGCGGTGGTGACCATCAGCACCGCGTACATCGGCGCCGATGCCGATCTGGTGCAGGGGTTCATCACCACGCCGATGGAGCGCGAGGTGGCCGAGGCCGAGGGGATCGACTATCTGGTCTCCACCAGCCGTGCCGGCATCAGTATCGTCGAGGCCCACCTGGAGCTGGACTACGACCCCAACGAGGCGCTCACCCAGATCTCGGCGCAGGTCGACAAGATCCGCAGCGATTTGCCGGCCGAGGCCGAGGACCCTGTCGTGGATCTCTCGGTCGGGCAGGACGTGGCGGCGATGTACATGTCGTTCTACTCCGAACGGCTATCGAACAACCAGACCACGGACTACCTGATCCGCGAGGTGCAGCCGGAGCTGGCCACGGTCAACGGGGTGCAGCGCGCCGAGATCCTGGGCGCCCAGAGCTTCGCCATGCGTGCCTGGCTGGATGCCGACCGTATGGCCTCGTTCGGCGTAACCGGGCGCGACGTGCGCGAGGCCCTGGAGCGCAACAACGTACTCTCCGCCGTGGGGCAGACCCGCGGCTCGATGGTCGGGCTGGACCTGACCGCGGACACCGACCTGCAGCGCCCGGAGGAGTTCGAGCAGCTGATCCTGTTCGAGACCGACGGCGACCTGGTCCGTCTGGGCGATGTCGCCGAGGTCGAGCTGGGCTCGGAGAGCTACGACACCTCGGTGCGTTTCAATGGCCAGGCGGCGACCTTCGTGGGCATCGAGCTGGCGCCGGACGCGAACGCGCTGGACGTGATCGCCGAGGTGCGTGACGTCTTCGACGAGCGCATCCTGCCGCGGCTGCCGTCGGGGCTGGAAGGCGAGATCGTCTATGACTCCACCGACTATATCCAGAGCGCGATCGACGAGGTGCTGCTCACCATCGGGCTCGCCCTGGCCATCGTCCTGGTGGTGATTTACCTGTTCCTCGGCTCGCTGCGCAGTGTGCTGATTCCCGCGGTGGCGGTGCCGCTGTCCCTGGTGGGCACCTTCATGCTGATGCTGCTGATGGGGTTCTCGCTGAACCTGCTGACGCTGCTGGCGATGGTGCTGGCGATCGGCATCGTGGTGGATGACGCGATCATCATGCTGGAGAACATCTCGCGGCATATCGAGGAGGGGATGTCGCGCATGGATGCGGCGATCCAGGGCGCGCGCGAGCTGGCCTGGCCGATTGTCGCGATGTCGACCACGCTGGTGGCCGTGTTCCTGCCCCTGGGCTTCATTGGCGGGCTGACCGGGACCCTGTTCATCGAGTTCGCCTTCACCCTGGCGGCGACCGTGGTCATCTCCGGGATCGTCGCGATCACGCTGTCGCCCATGATGTGCTCCAAGATCCTGCGCGATGGGGCCGTGGAGAGGCGCGGGCGCATCGAAAGCTGGCTGGATGCGCGCTTCGAGTCCCTGCAGGGCCGCTATCGCCGGCGCCTGCATGGGGTGCTGAACGACCGCTTCACCATTGCGGTGTTCGGGGCCATCGTGCTGGTGTCCTGCTACTTCCTGTTCGTGACCTCGCAGAGCGAGCTGGAGCCGCCGGAGGACCAGGGCTTCGCGTTCTCCATCATGGAGGGCGATGCCTACATGGGCCTGGACTGGCTGGAGCGCAACACCGCGCTGACCGATCGCTTCTTCGACGAGATCCCCGAACTCGAGAACATCTTCATCGTGAACGGCTTCGGTGGGGGCCCGGGCATCGCCGGTGCCAGCAACCAGGCCCTGGGTGGTTTCGTGCTCGCGCCCTGGGATCAGCGCGAGCGGGATACCGAGACCATCCTCGAGCAAGAGCTGCAGCCGCGTCTGGACCGGATCCCGGCGCTGGAGGTGTTCGCCATCCAGCCGCCGCAGCTGCCCACCCCGGGCGATGGCGCGCCGGTCAGCGTGGTCCTCGGGTCGACCGGTTCGTTCGAGGAACTGGAGCAGTTTGCCGACGAGATCGTGGGTCGGGCGATGGAGACCGGGCGCTTCATCTTCATGGATACCGATCTCGACTTCGACCAGCCCCAGGTCGACCTGAAGATCGACCGCGAGCGCGCCGCCCAGCTGGGCATCGACATGGCCACGCTGAATGCCGATCTCGCGACCATGCTGTCCGGCGGCTTTGCCGGGCGTTTCGCGATGGAGAACCGCAGTTACCGCGTGATCCCGCAGGTGCAGCGCAGCGAGCGCCTGAACCCGGAGCAGCTGGAGGAGTTGTTCACCCGCACCCGCGATGGCGAGCCGATCCCGCTGTCCAGCATCGTGACGCTGGAGGAGACGGTGACCCCGCGCTCGCTGAAGCGCTTCCAGCAGCTCAACGCCGTGACGCTGTCCGGCGTCCCGCGCCCGGGGGTGACCCTGGGTGAGGCGCTGGACATCATCGACGAGATCGCCGCGGAGGTCCTGCCGCCGGACGTCAGTGTCGACTACGCCGGCCAGTCGCGGCAGCTGAAGGCCGAGGGCGGGGACCTCGTGGTCACCTTCTTCTTTGCCCTGCTGGTCATCTTCCTGGTCCTGGCGGCGCAGTTCGAGTCGTTCCGCGACCCGCTGATCATCCTGACCACGGTGCCGATGTCGATCGCCGGGGCATTGATCTTCATCAGCCTCGGCGTGACCTCGCTGAACATCTACACCCAGGTCGGCCTGCTGACGCTGATCGGACTGATCGCCAAGCACGGCATCCTGATCGTGGAGTTCGCCAACCAGCTGCAGCGTCAGGGGCGCAGCCTGCGCGAGGCCATCGAGGAGGCCGCGTCCCTGCGTCTGCGCCCAATCCTGATGACCACCACGGCGACGGTGGTAGCTATGGTGCCGCTGCTGATGGCCGCCGGGGCTGGCGCCGGCTCGCGTTTCGCCATGGGGCTGGTGATCGCCAGCGGCATGGCGATTGGCACGCTGTTCACCCTGTTTGTGGTGCCGGCCATCTACCTCTACCTGGCCCGTGATCACCAGGCGGCCAGCGGCGCCGAGCCCGCTGCGGACGCCGCTTCCTGAAGCCGTCCGCCCCGACCCGGGCGTCGGGGTCCGGGCGGTCGGTGAAGCCGTCTGTGCAATCCGTCGCGACAAAGGCATGCACGGACTACGGTCTTGGACTACAATCGCAAACCGCATTGCGGCGCGAGCGACGGATTGAGGTCTGGCCGCGCCGCTGCGAACCGAACCCCTGCCGGTCAGCGGCCCTCCCGCTGCCCGGCTTTTATATAAACGATAGTCTATTGGTCGTATCTAGATTATTTATTTGTTATTAGTGATTGCCCTCCCTAATCTAGTCGACCGTCACGATTAACCAACGCGTAGGAGAAAGCCACATGGCCGCCAAGAAGTACTCCGCGGGTGTCAAGGATTACCGCGAAACATACTGGATGCCGGAATACATGCCGCTGGATACCGATCTGCTGGCATGTTTCAAGATCACCCCGCAGCCGGGCATCGACCGCGAAGAAGCGGCAGCCGCTGTGGCGGCCGAGTCGTCCACCGGTACCTGGACCACGGTGTGGACCGACCTCCTGACCGACATGGATTACTACAAGGGTCGGGCGTACATGATCGAGGACGTCCCGGGTGACGACGAGTCCTTCTACGCGTTCATCGCCTACCCGATCGACCTCTTCGAAGAAGGCTCGATGGTGAACGTGTTCACCTCGCTGGTCGGCAACGTGTTCGGCTTCAAGGCCATTCGTGCCCTGCGCCTGGAAGACGTGCGCTTCCCGATGGCCTACGTGAAGACCTGTGGTGGTCCGCCTTCCGGTATCCAGGTCGAGCGCGACAAGATGAACAAGTACGGTCGTCCGCTGCTGGGCTGCACCATCAAGCCGAAGCTGGGTCTGTCCGCGAAGAACTACGGCCGTGCCGTGTACGAGTGCCTGCGTGGCGGCCTCGACTTCACCAAGGATGACGAGAACATCAACTCGCAGCCGTTCATGCGCTGGCGTGATCGTTTCGAGTTCGTGCAGGAAGCGACCGAAAAGGCCGAAGCCGAAACCGGCGAGCGCAAGGGTCACTACCTGAACGTCACCGCGCCGACCCCGGAAGAGATGTACAAGCGTGCCGAGTTCGCCAAGGAGATTGGCGCGCCGATCATCATGCACGACTACATCACCGGCGGCTTCTGCGCCAACACCGGCCTGGCCAACTGGTGCCGCGACAACGGCATGCTGCTGCACATCCACCGTGCCATGCACGCGGTGCTCGACCGCCATCCCAAGCACGGTATCCACTTCCGTGTGCTGGCCAAGATCCTGCGTCTGTCCGGTGGTGACCACCTGCACACCGGTACCGTGGTCGGCAAGCTGGAAGGTGACCGCGCCGCGACTCTGGGCTGGATCGACCTGCTGCGCGAATCCTTCGTGCCGGAAGACCGCTCGCGCGGCATCTTCTTCGATCAGGACTGGGGCTCCATGCCGGGCGTGTTCGCCGTGGCCTCCGGTGGTATCCACGTCTGGCACATGCCGGCCCTGGTCTCCATCTTCGGCGACGACTCCGTGCTGCAGTTCGGTGGCGGTACGCTGGGTCACCCGTGGGGCAACGCCCCGGGTGCGACGGCCAACCGCGTTGCGCTGGAAGCCTGTGTGCAGGCGCGTAACGAAGGTCGCGAGATCGAAAAGGAAGGCAAGGAGATCCTCACCCAGGCCGCCCAGCACAGCCCCGAGCTGAAGGTGGCGATGGAAACCTGGAAGGAGATCAAGTTCGAGTTCGATACCGTCGACAAGCTGGATACCCAGCACAAGTGATCGCCCGAGTGCGGGCGGCCTGACGGGTCGCCCGCACCCTGACAGAACAAGAGCATAGGATTACCGACATGTCCGATATTCAGAACTTCAAGCCGGTACAGAAGTACGAGACCTTCTCCTACCTGCCCGAGATGAACGCCGATCAGGTGCGCAAGCAGATTGAATACTGCCTCGCCCAGGGCTGGAACCCGGCGGTGGAATATTCCGAGAAGGAAAACGCCATGTCCCATTACTGGTACATGTGGAAACTGCCGTTTTTCGGCGAACAGTCCGTGGAAGCGGTCCTTCAGGAAATCGAAGAATGCCGCCGCTCCAATCCGGGCATGATGGTTCGCTTCATCGCCTACGATAACTACGCCCAGAGCCAGGGCATGGCCTTCGTGGTCGATCGCGGTCGTTAAGAGAGGCCCCGGTGCCTGCCGGGCCCGGTTGCGGGCCCGGCAGTTCAGTTCAGCGTTATTTACCGTTGCTGCCGCCAACTGTAAGGAAGTGCCATGAGTAATCCGACATCTGCGTCTGAAGGTCTCTCGGGGCGCGAACGTGCCCTGGAACGGCGCAAGGCCATGTCTCGTAATGGCAAGGCTGCCGTGAAGTCGACCGGCCAAAACAAGGGGAACAGCCGTTCCGCCGCGGCTGCGCAACAGGCGCGCCAGGCGAAAGCGGAACCCGCCCCGGCACCCCAGGCGCGGGAGCCGGAGACGCACTCCAGCGAATCGTCGTCGCCGGTCTCCTTCGAGACCCGCGACACCACCCCCGAGCGCCGTCCCGAGCCGGGCGCGCACGCGGGTGCCTCCAACGGCCGCCAGGCCGCCCTCGAGCGCCGCCAGAAGATGGCGCGCCAGGGCAAGAAGGCCGTAGGCCGCACCAACACGCGAGCGCAGGTATCCGGCGGCATGGCCCGCGCCGGCGCCGAGCGTTCGCGCCAGCTCGACGCACTGGCCCAGTCGCAGAACGTCGAGGTCGACTGCTCGAACATGAGCGGTCGCGAGATTTGCCGCCTGCGCCGCCAGGCCCTGTCGACCGACGGCAAGAAGGCCGTGGCGCCGGAGCCCCGGCGGGAAGACCGCATCAAGGGCACCGAGCCGACCGCGTCTGATCGCAGCGAGGCGAAGAAAGACTGCGGCTGCGGTTGCAAGGGTGACAAGTCCGGGCGGGAAGAGGCCCGCGACACGGCCCCGTCGCAAGAGAATGCCGTGGTCGAGAGCGGTCTCGATCAGCTGTGCGACAAGGTCGAGTCCGGAGGCGAGGCCGCCGGTCCGCACCCGATGATCTCCGAGGTCCGTGCGATCTGCATGGCCCGCCGTGATGCGATGGCGCAAAACGGTAAGCAGGCCCTGCGCCGCCGCTTCAAGAGCGGACAGGCCCGGGGCACGCTGCCGCAGGAAGGTGCCTGGAAGGCCGCCAAGCGCAAGGGCATGTCCACGCGCGAAGTGGCGCGCCAGCGGCGCGAGGAACTCTGCAAGCTGGGGCGCGGCTCCTCCGAGCCGGGCCGCCCCTGCGGACGTCCGCGTCCGGCCGAGGGCGAAGCCCCGCCGAAGGTCGAGGAAGGCACGACGCTGGCGGGCAGCCATGTTAGCGGCACCCAGGTGGAGCGTACCTCCAGCGTGACCGGGACCGAGGCGGGCAGCTGCTCGTCGATCACCGGCACCGAGTACCTGGGCCTGGAGCACTACGAGCGCTACTGCGGCGTGCGCCCGACGGGCAACCCGCCCAAGGTCGGCACCTCGCATACCTCGCATGGCCAGTCCGTGAGCGGTACCGAGGTGGGACGTTCGACCCGCGTGACGGGTGACGAGCGGGGTTCCTGCGAGACGATCACCGGTACCGAATACCTCAGTACCGAGCAGTACGAAGGCTTCTGCGGCACCCGCCCGCAGGCGGGTCCGGCGCGCACCAGCGTGATGGTGACGCGGCATGGTGAAGGCGTGTCGGGGACGTCCGTCGGGCGCAGCCCCAAGGTGACCGGTGACGAATCCGGGTCCTGCCGCGACGTGACCGGTACGGAGTACCTGAACACCGCCGCCAGCGAGGTCCCCTGCAGCACGGGAAAGCCGAACGGAGCGCCGATGAAGGTCGGCGTGATGCATACCCTTCGCGGTCGTGAACTGACCGGTACCGAAGTCGGGCGCTCCGTCCACGTCACGGGTGATGAGTACGGCAGCTGCAAGCCGGTCACCGGAACCGAATATCTTGGCACCGAGCAGTTCCAGGGCTTTTGCGGCACCCGCCCGGAGCCGACGCCGGCGAAGGTGCAGGAGTCGCATACCATGGAAGACCAGAGCGTGACCGGCGTGGCCGTGGGCCGCAGCCCCAAGGTCACCGGCGACGAGAGCGGTTCCTGTGCCTCGTTGACCGGTACGCCGTACTACAACAAGTCCGACTTCGGGGATCTTTGTGATCGTCCGGCAGCCGGAGGCGTGCCCAAGGTCGGCGTGATGCATACCCTGCGCGGTCGCGAGGTGTCCGGTACCCAGGTGGATCATTCCATCCACGTCACCGGTGACGAGTACGGCGGCTGCAAGCCGATCACCGGCACCGAGTACGCCGGCTCCGAACATTATGACGCCTTCTGCGGCGGCCAGCGTCCGGATGCGGCGCCGGAAAAGGTGACGGTCGGCCGTACCTGGAACCAGCAGTCGGTGTCCGGGACGGCGGTGGGTCGTTCCGCCCGGGTGACGGGTGACGAATACGGTGCTTGCAAGCCGGTGAGCGGCACGGCGTACATCGGGCCCGACCAGTACGACCAGTTCTGCGAGACGCAGGATGCACGGGTCGCCGAGACCCGCGTGGCGGAGCGTCATTCGACGCCGGCCCATCCGGTCTCCGGCAGCCAGCCGGGTTACGACGAACGCGTGACCGGTACCGAGCGCGGTGCCTGTCAGGATGTCTCGGGGGCCCCGTATGTGGGTGCCAACGAGTTTGCCCAGACCTGCGCCAGCGCGCCCGGCAGTCTGCATCCACGTCTGCGCCCGGAAGGGATGCAGGCTGCGGCTCCGGCTCAGCCGGCACCGCAGGCGGCGGAGCGTCCGATGCCGAACGCCGGGTTCAGCGTGGCGACGCCCGCCCGGTCGGCAGCGGAACGCCGCGAGCGCGTTACCGGCACTGCCTATGGCACGAGCGGGCGCCTGACCGGTTCGATCAACAAGGCCATGGGGCTGGTGTCCGGTACCGAGGAGTTCCGCTACAACGGCGGCCAGCAGGCCGTCGCGGCGGCCCCGGTCGAGGAAGGCCAGAAGATCGGCGCCGATCGTGTGACCGTGAACGGCAGCAGCAATGGCGTCTCCATTACCGGCGATGACTGGCAGCGCGGCGACCGGGTCACCGGCACCGAGGGCTTTTCCACGCGCCGTAACGCGACCCAGAAGGGCAATCCGCGCGGCGAAGGCCGCAGTGCCTACGTGAATCGCGAACTCGAACGCAAGGACGTGCCGCCGAGCAAGATCACGGGTTCCTCCGGGAACAGCGACGCCGGTTCCCTGGTGACGCTGTCCGGCGGGGCGCGGGGCTAAGGCCGGGCGAGGGCACAGGACGCCATGGTGCGAGGTCGTCGCAAGAACAGCACCCCGGGTTCGCGGTTCGCGAAGTCCCGGGCGGTGGCTGCGCGCGCGGCGTCCCCGTCCCCGGCGGCGCCCGTTTCCGCCGTGCCACCGGCGGCGCCGACCGGCTCGGCCGGTATGGAGGCGACCCGGGAGCTGCAGCCGGGCCATCCGCTGGCGGATGTGGCGATGAACGAGCGGCTGCATGCCTTCGAACGGGGGTTCCGCGAGCGCTTCGCGCAGCTGGTGCCGGTTCTCAAGGAGGTGCACGCGCTGCAACACGAGCGTGACTTCGAGGAACGGGCCCAGGCGATTGTGCAGGAGCAGCTGGGTTACCGCCTTCCGGAGAAGGCGCTGGAAGATGCGTGGATCAACGACCTGGACACCCGCGAGCTGTACCTGCACGGGACGTTCGAGCTGTTTGACCAGGTGGTGAACGAGTACTGGGCGGGTCGGGATGACCTGGTCGCGGAGGCGGAAAGCGCGATTGCGTATTTCCTCGACTGCGACTTCCACGAGGTGGACATCTCGCCCTGTTCCGATGGCCGTCTGCTGGGTCTGCGGCGCTTCATCCTGCGCCTGCCGGACCTGGCGGTACGGGTGAAGAGCTATGCCGGCGCGCAGTTCGACATCGAGGAGGATGTGCGCCACTGGACCAAGCGCGAGTTGCTGCGCTTCCGCGAGGGGCGGCCGACGACGGCCGATGTCCCCAGCCGCTATCTGAAGATCGCGGCCTACCACTACAGTGGCGCGGATCCGCTGCATCAGGGTTGCGCGGCGCACGGGAACAGCGAACGCGACGCGGCGGATGGCGCGCTGCACCAGTTGCGCGCGTTTCGCCAGGCGATCGAGAACACCTACTGCTGTGGGGCCTCGGTGGACACGCTGCTGATTGGCGTGGATACGGATACGGATGCAGTGAAGATCCATATCCCAGATGCCGATACGCGCATGAGCCTCTACCGCTTCGTGGACAGCGCCGAGCTGTACCGCGCGACGCAGGGGCTGGACGAACAGACGGCGTCGCTGCGGGTGTACCAGGCGATCCAGGACGCGATCCACCAGCAGGGCTGGGGACGCGGGAACGGCGCCCCGCACGAGGGCATGCTGCGGCTGATCTCGCGGCTGCTGCTGAACAATATTTCGCAGCTCGACTATGTGGCGCGTTACCACGGGGGGCACTACGCCGACGTGGGCCACCGGGAACGGGTGATCATCGTCGGCCAGGAGATCGAAGAGATGCAGGTGCGGAACTTCGCATACTTCGCGCACCTGGAGACGATGGAAGAGGGCTCCGAAGGTACGGACGTCGGGGTGAACAAGATTTTTCGGAAGTTGAATGTCGAGCGCGGCCTGCCGGTGCCGGTGGTGATTCATTACCGCTATGACCGCAAGGTGCCGGGATCGCGGGAACGGGTGGAGGCACGCTGCCGTCGCATCCGCGACCAGATCATGGATCGCTATCGCGACCTGGCAGAGAAGGGCCTGATTGGCTGCCACATGGTGATCCGCGACAAGCGTAGCGGAAGCCGTCTGGAACCGCTGGCCGCCTGACGCACACGGGAACGGGAATGAAGATCTGCAAGGTTGAGAAGACGCTGGTTTCGACCAACCGCATCCGCGATCTGGGGCACCGGCCGTTGCTGGTGGTCCAGGAGAAGGCCGGTGGTCCGCGCACCGTCGCGGTGGACGCGGTCGGCTGCGTACCGGGTGACTGGGTGATCGTAGTCGGTAGCTCGGCGGCACGTGAGGCGGCCGGTGACAAGTCCTATCCCAGTGACGCGACGATCGTCGGGATCATCGATTACTGGGAGGAGCAGTAGCTCCATGGAAATCATGCAGGTGCAGGACGAACTGGTGGTGACCCGTCGCGTGGACGGGCTCAAGACCATGTCGCTGCGCGTGCTGGTGGACCAGAAAGGGGCCCTGAACGTGGCGGTGGACACGGTCGGGGCGCATCCGGGCAACTGGGTGTTCACCATCAGTGGCTCGGCCGCGCGCTACGCGCTGGACGACAACAGTATTCAGACCGATCTGACGATCGGCGGCATCATCGACCACTGGGACGATGGTGGAAAGAAGACGGAAGGGTCGAAGGACGAGGCAGGACGAGACCAGACCGATGCACAGCGCTCTGCTGGTTCCCGCAAGGCGGCGTGAGCGTCATTTTTTGAAAAACTGTAACTCCAGGAGAGAAGACAATGGCAACTGAACGTTTTGGTGTGGCGCTGGGCATGATCGAGACCCGTGGTCTGGTGCCGGCGATTGAAGCCGCGGATGCGATGACCAAGGCCTCCGAAGTGCGCCTGATCGGTCGTCAGTTCGTGGGCGGTGGCTACGTGACCGTGCTGGTCCGTGGCGAAACCGGTGCCGTGAACGCTGCCGTGCGCGCCGGTGCGGATTCCTGCGAGCGTGTGGGTGACGGCCTGGTGGCCGCGCACATCATCGCCCGCGTGCATTCCGAAGTGGAAAGCATCCTGCCCGAGCAGGTTGAAAAGTAATTCATCTGTAACGCTTGATAGGAGTTGAGTAATGGCTAGCGAAAACTTTGGTGTGGCCCTCGGCATGATCGAGACCCGTGGTCTGGTGCCGGCGATCGAAGCCGCCGACGCGATGACCAAGGCCTCCGAGGTGCGCCTGATTGGTCGTCAGTTCGTGGGTGGCGGCTACGTGACCGTGCTGGTCCGTGGCGAAACCGGTGCCGTGAACGCCGCGGTGCGTGCCGGTGCGGATTCCTGCGAACGGGTGGGTGACGGCCTGGTGGCCGCGCACATCATTGCTCGCGTCCATTCCGAGGTGGAAAACATCCTCCCGGAAAAGCCGTAACTCGCGGTAGTCGAACGCCGTCGGGCCCCGGTGGGTCCCGGCGGCTTTTTTCAAGAAGAGGTAGATGATGGCTAGCGAAATTTCTGGTGTGGCCCTTGGCATGATCGAGACCCGCGGTCTGGTCCCGGCGATCGAGGCCGCGGATGCGATGACCAAGGCCTCCGAAGTGCGCCTGATCGGTCGTCAGTTCGTCGGTGGTGGCTACGTGACCGTGCTGGTCCGTGGCGAAACCGGTGCCGTGAACGCCGCCGTGCGTGCCGGTGCGGATTCCTGCGAACGCGTGGGTGACGGCCTGGTGGCCGCGCACATCATTGCGCGTGTGCATTCCGAAGTGGAAGGCATCCTGCCGACGGCCCCGACCGCCAGCGGTTCGGCCAGCTGAGGCGACATCCATGTCCGATCCACGGATCGTGGGATACCTGAACCGCGCGGTCGCGCACGAGCTGTCGGCGGTTCAGCAGTACCTGGCCCAGGCGCGGCTGACCGCGATGTGGGGTATGAATGACGTGAGCGACTGCCTGCGTCGGGATGCCCAGGAAGAGCTGGATCATGCGGATCGCTTCATGACCCGCATGTTTCACTACGGGGTCGCCCCGAACGGCAGCCAGCTGGCGCCGGTCCGGCTTGGCCGCTCCATGGCCGAGCTGATGGCCCGCAACCGCGAGCTGGAGATGGAGGCAGTCCGTCTGTATGACGAGGCGGCTGTCTACTGCCGGCGCGTAGGCGCGGTGGACGATGCCGCGTTGTTCGAGAGCATCCTTGAGGATGAGCTGGAACACGTGCGCGAGATCGACGCCCAGGGCAGTCCCGCGTGATGCACGCGGACGCGGCAAGACGAGCGGAGTAGGCAATGGCGGATACCGATCTGGTGGTTCCGGCCGGGTGGGAGCCCGGCAAGGGGACCTCGGCGTCCATGAGCAAGCAGTTCACGTTCGAGCGCTACGGCATCACCCGGGAGTTTCTCGACCGCGTGGCCGAGCTGTCCGAACAGGACGGGTATCATCCGAACATCAGCTTCGGAACCACGTACGTGAACATCACGATTGACGCCCGAGACGGCGAACAACTGGGAGAGGGCGACAAGGCCTTTGCCCTGGAGGTCGATCGCCTGGCCGCTGCCACCACCGGCTGAGCCGGGGGCATACTTGACGGGCCGGGTCCGTCCCGGCCCCTTCCGCAGGAGGCTGTTGCGTGGGTTCGAGGGTAATCGCGGTAGTCAATCAGAAGGGCGGTACCGGCAAGACCACCCTGACCATGAATCTGGCCGCCGGGCTGGCGCGCCGGGGTCGAACCCTGGTGGTCGATGCCGACCCGCAGGGCTCGGCCGCCCAGTGGGCCCGCATGGCCTCGGATGAGCGGCCGTTCCCCGCATCGGTCTTCGCGGTAGCGGGTCCCCTGGATCGGGAGCTGAAAGCGCTGCGCAAGGATTACGAGCACATCGTGGTGGACTGCCCGCCGACCCTGGAGGGCGGTGCGGTCAACGGCGCGCTTGCGGCCTCCGACGAGGTGCTGATCCCCGTGCTGCCGTCTCCGGTCGATCTGTGGGGCAGTGTCCGAATGGGCCGGGGGCTGGAAGAGGCGCGCCTCAAGAACCCTAGCCTGCGCCCGTTTATCGTGGTCAATCAGCTCGAGGTCCGCAGTGCGCTGTCGCGCGCGATGAAGCATGCACTGATGGAGATTGACATCCCCGCCCTGGAGCAGACGCTGCGCCGGCGGGCCATCTATCGGCGCTCGGCGCTCGAGGGCTGTTCCGTCTTTGATCTGGGCAAGCCCGGCGAGGCCGCGGCGTCGGAGATCGAAGCCATCATCGAGGAGGTGTCGCAATGAGCAATCTGCAAGACAAGCTGGCAGCCGGCGTGCGCAGTGCACGCGAGGATCAGGACAAGGACAAGAGCCAGGACGCGGGCGCCAAGCCCGAAGCCTCGGGCCAGAAGGACACCAGTCAGGAGCCGGCGAGCAGCCAGCCGCGGGCCGCCGCCAGCACCAAGGCCGCCGCCACCAAGAAGGCGGCCACCACGACCGGCAAGGCACCGGCACGCAAGCGCACGACCACGCGGAAGAAGCCGGCCGCGACGCGCAAGTCCGGCGCATCGGCGCAGTCCACATCCGCCAGCCGGAAGTCGACCCCCGCGAAAAAGCCGGCGGCGAAGAAGGCGCCCAAGGCGGACAATACCGGAACCGACCTGCATCCCGAGCGGATCTGGCCCGACTGAGGGGCAGGGTTCCGGCGGCCGGGGCTTGCCCCGGCCTTTCTGATTGAGGAGTCGAAAAGATGCAGGACGAACTACGCGATCACCTGATCACCGAAGAGCCGTACTACCAGCCGACCGCGGACGAGGTGGAGCTGTACGAGGCGGCCTATTCGGTGCGCATGCCCATGATGCTCAAGGGACCGACTGGCTGCGGCAAGACGCGCTTTGTCGAGCACATGGCATGGAAGCTGGGCAAGCCCCTGATCACCGTGGCCTGCAACGAGGACATGACCGCGTCGGATCTGGTGGGGCGCTACCTGCTGGACGCCGACGGAACGCGCTGGCAGGACGGGCCGCTGACCCAGGCGGCACGGCATGGTGCGATCTGTTATCTCGATGAGATCGTCGAGGCGCGTCAGGACACGACCGTGGTCATCCACCCCCTGACGGACAACCGCCGCGTCCTGCCCCTGGAGAAGAAGGGCGAGATGGTGGAGGCGCACCCGGACTTCCAGGTGGTGATCTCCTACAACCCCGGGTACCAGAGCCTGATGAAGGATCTGAAGGAGTCCACCAAGCAGCGCTTCGGCGCGCTGGACTTCAACTACCCCGATCACGAGACCGAGGCGCGCATCGTGGCGCACGAGGGCGGGATCAACGAGGAAATGGCCGGGAAATTGGTCAGCGTGGCCGAACGGGCCCGCAACCTGAAGGGACATGGTCTGGACGAGGGGATCTCCACCCGCATGCTGGTGTATGCCGCATCGCTGATTGCCAACGGCGTGGCCCCGCTGGCCGCCTGCCGCATGGCGCTGGTGCGCCCGATCACGGATGACCCGGACATGCGCGACGCCCTCGACTCCGCCGTCACGACGTTCTTCTAGACGCCCGCGCGGGATACGATGAGCATCCATCTGGAGGACTACCAGGACCTCCTCGAAGACCTCGGGGGACAGGCGGCCGAGGTGCTCGAGGCCTCGTGGCAGGAGGCTTCGCGTGCGTTCAGTGCCGCGGGCCTCAAGCGCTACTACCTGGAAGGGGCGCGCAGCCTGCACTCGCTCGGGCGCGGCTCCGAGATGGTGATCGCCTTCGTCCAGGAGACGCCGGATGTGGCGCAGGAACTGGGCGAGGACGCGGTCGGCGAGCTGGTCAGCTCGGCGATCAAGATGTACTCCAAAACCAGTGCCGCGGTAATCACCCTGCTGATCTCCACCAGCCCCATCGCCGCGCGGCGACTGGGGGACCAGGGTCTGTTCTCGGGCTATCTGCGCCTGGTGGATAACCTGCTGGGGCAGGCGCCGCGCGGCGTACGCCCGATGCTGGAACACCTCGACGAACTCCTCACCCACCTCACGCTGGGGGGGCTGCGTCGCTGGGCGAGCTGGGGGGCGCAGGCCCACCGCACGGACCTGGAGGCTCAGATCGCCTATTTCGGCCTGGAGTCGCCGGAGTCCCGTTCGGTGTTCCAGAAGGAACGCCGCGGGACACTGTTCGTGGATGTCCAGCGCCGCATCAACCTCTATCTGCGCTCGCTGTGGGCGCGCGACTTCTTCATGCGCCCCACCAGTGGCGACTTCGAGTCGCGCGAGGGCTACAAGCCCTACATCGAGGGCTTCACGATCTTCCTGCCGGACGCCTTCGACGACTGGGAGGGTCTGACCGGTCTGGATCTCTATCGTGCTGCGGCGGCGCATGCGGCGGCGCACGTGGTCTTTACCCGCGAGATGCAGCCGGAGGAGGCCCCGCGCGGCGTCATCGGGGTGCTGACCGAATTGTTCGAGGATGCGCGCGTCGAGGCCCTGGCGACGCGAGGCTTCCCCGGACTGCGCAACCTTTGGATCCCCCTGCACACCGCGACGCCGGATGACGGTGAGGCCCCGCAGGCGCTGCTGGCCCGCACCGCGCGGGCCCTGCTGGACCCCGACTACCGCGACGATCACCCGTTTGTAGGCAAGGCGCGCGCGGCGCTGGCGGAGCGGGCGGAGGGCCTCGAGGCTGCGGGTCTGGCGCGCGAGCTGGCCGAAGCCCTGGCGTCGGAGTTCCCGGAAAAGGGTTACATGAATCCGCGGCAGGTGGCCCCGGATGTCCTCTACCGCGATGACAACCGCTATATCTGGGCCTTCGGCCGCGAGGAAGACGACTTCGAGACGCTGATGGCCAGTGGCTCGAACCAGGAGCGCGTCTACGTCACACCCATGGAGATGATCAACACCCTGGATGTCCCCGGGGCCGGGGATGATGCCCAGATGATCATGGTGCTGGCGACCGAGTGGTTCCGCGACGGTGAAGACGAAAGCATCAACCAGCAGGAGGGCAAGGAGCCGATCTCGCTGCCCTACCACTACCACGAGTGGGACTACCAGATGCAGCTGGAACGGCCGCACTGGGTCACTCTGCTGGAGCGGCGTCCGAAGAAGGGCGACGTGGAAGAGATCGATGCCATCAACGAAAAGCACAAGCCGCTGATCTCGCGTCTGAAGTTCCTGATCGAGGCAATGCAGCCGCAAGGCGTGCAGCGCATGCGCAAGCAGGCCGAGGGCGACGAACTGGACGTGAACGCCCTGGTCGAGGCACAGATCGATCTGCGTATGCGCCGCCAGCCGGACGAGCGGATCTACGTCCGCAATATCCGTCAGGTGCGCGACCTGTCCGTGCTGGTGCTACTGGATCTGTCCGAGTCCACCAACGAGCCCCTCGCCGATGGCGAGACAACCGTGGTCCAGCTGGCGCGCGAGGCCACCGCGCTGCTGGGCGGGGCCATCTCCAAGATCGGCGACCCTTTCGCGATCCACGGCTTCGCCTCCGATGGCCGCCACGATGTCGAGTATTACCGCTTCAAGGATTTCGATGCCCCCTACGATGATCACGCCCGGGCGCGGCTGGCCGGGATGAAGGGGCAGTTGTCCACGCGCATGGGCGCGGCGATCCGGCACGCCGGCCACCTGCTGCACCAGCAGGGCACGCAGAAAAAGCTGCTGCTGATCGTCACCGACGGCGAGCCGGCGGATACCGATGTGCGCGATCCGCAGTACCTGCGCCAGGATGCCAAGCGTGCGGTGGAAGAGGTGGGCAAGAACGGCGTCTACAGCTTCTGCATCAGCCTGGATCCGCAGGCCGACGAGTACGTGGAACGCATCTTCGGTGCGCAGCACTTCATGGTGCTGGACCACATCGAGCGGCTCCCGGAAAAGCTGCCGATGCTGTACGCCGGCCTGACCCGTTAGGGCGCACACGGTACTCGCATGGCCAAGACGGGGGGCAGCTCGACACCGCCGAAGGAGTCCAGCCTTCCGCAGGTGATGTTGAAGTCCGAGCTGCCCGCGCATCTGATCCGGCATGCGACCCTGCGCCAGTTGCAGGTGTTCGAGGCGATCGTGCGCCTGGGCAGTTTCACCCGGGCGGCGGAAGAGCTCTATCTGACCCAGCCGACCGTCTCCATCCAGATCAAGAAGCTCTCCGGTGCGCTCGGCCTGCCGCTGTTCGAATACGTCGGACGCAAGGCCTTCCCGACCGAGGTCGGGCTGCTGCTGTACGACACCTGCCGCGAGATGCTGGGGGCGCTGACCAATCTCGAGATGAAGCTCGCGGAGATGCACGGACTGAAGCGCGGGCGCCTGCGCCTGGCGGTCATCACCACGGCGCAGTACTTCGCGCCCACGATCCTCGGGCAGTTCGCCAAGCGCTATCCGGATATCGAGCTGTCGCTGGAGGTCAGCAACTTCGACCGGGTGCTGGATCGCCTGGCCAGCAACGACGATGACCTGTACATCATCGGGCACGTACCCGAGCGGCTGACCGATATCGCCGTCTACCCGTTCGCGCCGAACCCGCTGGTGGTGATGGCCAGCCGCGACCACCCGCTGGCGGGGCAGCGCAACATCCCGATCGAACGCCTGGAGCAGGAGACCTTCCTGATGCGCGAGCCGGGTTCCGGCATCCGCGAGGCGACCCTGAAGCTGTTCCAGGAGCACGGCATCAACCCCACCGTGCGCATGGAGCTCGGCTCCAACGAGGCAATCAAGCAGGCGGTCATCGGTGGCCTGGGGATTGCCGTGCTGTCGCTGCATACCCTCAGCGCGGAAGGGGCCGGGGGGCCGGTCGCGCTGCTGGATGTGGAGCACTTCCCGATCCACCGCCAGTGGCACATCGTCCACCCCAGGCAGAAGGTCCTGTCGGTGGTCGCCCAGACCTTCCTGGATTTTGCCATCCAGGACGAGGCGCGGGTGCGCGGTCAGGTCGAGGACCTGCTGGCCGCGTTCAAGGCGCAGGCGAGCTGACCAGGCGGCCCGCGACCGGCGCCCTGACAGCCCCTCCAGGGTCCCTTATAATTCACGTTTTATCCGGCCGGCAATGGCCGTATGCGGAGATCAGTCAGTGACCAAGAGCAGCCGGCCGCGTATCAGCGGCACCCAGTTCATCAATGCCGACGAGTCGCCCCGTGCGCGCCTGAGCCTCAGCGCCTCGCATCGCGACCAGCACCACCCGGTGACCGGGACGGGTGGCGATCCGGCGTTCGGTGCCATCGACACCCCGCCGAACGAGAGCTGCGTGGTCTGCGCCCCGGCGACCCGTCGCCTGGCCGAGGAACTGTTCGAGGGCTGGAACGACGCCCTGCAGACCGGGGATGCGCGCAAGGTCACCGAACGCTATGCCGAGGATGCGGTCCTGCTGCCGACGGTCTCCAACGTCCCGCGAACCACGCACGCCGAGATCCAGGACTACTTCGAGCACTTCCTCGAGAAGAAGCCCTTCGGGACGATCAACACCCGCAACGTGAAGCTCGGCTGCAACAAGCTGACCGACGCCGGCACCTATACCTTCCGCGTCACCGACGGCGGCGAGACCAAGGATGTCCCCGCGCGCTACACCTTCGTCTACGAGAACCGCGACGGCGAGTGGAAGATCGTCCACCACCACTCCTCGATGATGCCGACCGACTAGTCTTCACGGGGCGACCGTGCCCGGCCTTTTGGGGCTCGCAAGAGTAGGCGGTCTCCCTCTCGATTAGTGGCTTTCTGTGAGGGTTGGCTGTATTCCGGCATGACCAGTGTGTGATACTCGTCACGTTTCTGCGCAAACACCGCGCGGTCGGGTGGCCCCGTTTCCGGCGTGGCGCTTGAACGTACGGCAGGGGACGGCGCCCAATCGGGCCATGACTGGCGGGACGGATGACAAACGGGTCGGCACAACGGGAAAGCACTTCACCCCATTTGGTGGTTTTTACTCGGCAGTCGGGGCTGGCGGAGCGACTGGCAACGGGGCTTGCATGTACCGCCTTCGAAACCGTAGCCGATTACGAGGCCAGCCGGATCGATGGAGCCGGCATGCTGGCCTTCGTGATCGATGCGGATGCGCTGCCCGACACCGCAGCTGTGGCGCGGGCCTTACGGTGTCATCCACAGGACCGAATGCGGTTGCTCTGGCTGCATGGCGACGCCGATGCCGAGACGCGGGCCCTGTCCGACGGTCCCTTTCACTCCGTAGATGAGCCCTCCCAGCGTATCGTGGATTGTGCAGCACGCCTGGAAACCGCCAATGGCGGGCGGGCCCCCCGTAGTCAGGATGAAGTGCTTCTGGCTTTGCTGTGGAGTCACCCGGGCCTGCATCTGGTGCCGGTGCGGGACTGGCATGCCCAGCAGCTGTATCGCTATCCGCTCCTAGATGCTTTGCTCGAAGAAGATACGCCCGAGTTCTGGTTGCGGGGGGTGCGCCAACGCCGCCTTCTCGAAGGTGTGGAGCTGGTCGACCGCGTGCGCCTTTGCCCGGGATGCCGGCAAGGGCATCTGAGTTTTGTTGATGTGTGCCCGGAATGCGACTCGCTCGACATACGCACCGAGCCCGGACTGCATTGCTTCGCCTGTGGGCATGTGGGGCCGCAGCGTCTATTCCAGGATGGCGGCATGCTGCGGTGCCCGAACTGTTCGGCGGTCCTGCGTCATATTGGCGAGGACTATGACCGACCACTGGAGAATCACGTCTGCGGCAGTTGCCAGCATATGTTCATGGAGGGCCGCGTACTGGCGCGCTGCATGGGGTGTGGCCAGGCCCATGACCCCGATGAACTTGAGCCCATGGGAATTTACCGCTACCGGTTATCGGAGGCTGGGCGGTTACTGGCCCGGACAGGGGAGCTGCGGGATCTCTACGGAGCCTTCGACGAGATCAACCATGTGGCGCCGGAACACTTCGAGTTCTTCGTGGACTGGTCGCTGAAGCTGCGGCAGCGTCATGACGAGATCGGATTTGGCCTGATCCTGCTGCATTTGAACGGCATGGCCCGGGTCATCGATGCGCTGGGTCATGGGCGCGGTGTGGCACTGGTGGACACCTTCGCCGAACGCGTCAAGGCCCTGGTTCGGTCCACGGATTTGATGACCCGTACCGGTGACGACCGCATCTGGCTGTTTCTGCCACAAACGACCGCGAGCGGCGTCGACGTGCTGGCCAAAAGGCTCGGAGAGCTGCTGGAAGATGTCGTGTCCCAGGTGGATGTGGGGCGTCTCGGAAACGTGTATCACGAATCTTCTATGGGCATGGCGGAAGCCGAGGATGCGGCTGCGGTCATGGCGCGACTGGTCTCGCGGTCGCAATGAACGAAATGCTTTCGCTTCCGACCGAGGCCGGGGCCTTGCTGGCTACGTTGTTCCTGGAGTCGGACGCCCTCACGCTGGCGTACATGTTCATCCCGTTCGTGGTGTTTCTGGAATTGCCGCTGAACCTGATGATTTGGCTGGGTGTGCTGCGCCACTACACTCGACGTATCTATGCGATTCCTACCCAGTACCCGTACACACCGCGGATCACCTGCATTGTGACGTGCTATGCCGAAGGCCGGTCGGTACAGGGGACGATTCGCACGCTGCTGGAGCAGGTGTACCCGGGGCAGATCGAGATCATCGCGGTGGTGGATGGCGCTGATCAGAATCTGGCCACCATGCAGGCGCTTCGCGACATCCAGCCCGAGGCAGAGCATTACGCCAGTCGCCGGCTGATCATCCTGCCAAAGGTACCCCGGGGTGGTCGGGTCTCGTCGCTGAACGCCGGGCTTCAGTTGGCGCGCGGGGAAATCGTGATGGCAGTGGATGGCGATACCTCGTTCGACAACAGCATGGCCCTGCATGCAGCGGGCCATTTCCGCGATCCTAATGTGATCGCCATGGCCGGCTCGTTGCGCGTTCGCAACTGGAATCAAAACCTGATGACCCGCCTTCAGGCGCTGGAGTATATGATCACCATTCACCTGGCCAAGGTTGGCCTGGGTGAGTTCCGCGGCATCAACAATATTTCGGGTGCCTTCGGGGTTTTCCGGACCGAGTTTGTCCGTAAAGTGGGCGGGTGGACAACGGGGTCGGCGGAGGATCTCGACCTGACCTTGCGGCTGAAGCAGTATTTTGGCCGTCACCCGGGGTTCTACATCCCCTTCGAACCCCAGGCGATGGGGCACACAGATGTCCCGGATACCCTGGTGGGATTCCTGAAGCAGCGTCTGCGCTGGGACGGGGACCTGTTCTTCATGTATGTGCGAAAGCATCGCAACGCCTTTTCGCCGCGCCAGATGGGCTGGTGGAATGTAATCATAGGCGTCTGGTACGGGATGCTGTTCCAGATGGTGATGCCGGTGCTGATCGTGCTGTACACCCTGTGGCTGGTGGTGATGGCCGATCCGGGTGTCGTGCTGGCCACGTTCATACTGATCATGGGGCTCTACGCGATCCTGACGGCCCTGATGTACATCACCGCGCTGGTGTTCATTTCGGAACGCCGCGGGCGTGATCTCCGCCTGGCCTGGCTGATTCCCGTGTTTCCCTTTTTCGCATTGGGCATGCGGGTGTGGTCGTTGGTCGCCATCATTAACGAGTGGTGGCGTCATTCGAGCCAGGAGTCGTCCATGGCCCCCTGGTGGGTACTACGCAAGAGCAAGCGGTAATGGCGATGCGAGGCGGGATACTGCTCGGGTGCATGCTGATGGCGGGGCTGCCGGTCATGGCCAGCGCGGAGAGCCTGCCCCGGCTGCTGGATGCGGTCGAAGAGGCACCCTCGTTGCTGGCCGAGCAAGCCGCGTTCGAGCAGGCGGACGCCTTGCGGGAGCGCCGGCATCAGGAGGGTGGCTGGGAGCTCTTCGGAAGCGCTGGCGCTGGGGTTTACCGCGAACCGGTGGTCGAAGGGCTCAATCGGCGATATCGCGGCACCAGCGGTTCGATCGGGATACAGCGTCCGCTGCTGGGCACCGACGAACAGCAGCGAAGGGCGGAATGGCAGGCCCGTGGGGAGGCCGGTGCCGCCTGGTACCGGTATCAGGAAGCATTGCAGACCCTGAGCCGTGACGTGGCCGAGTCCTACGCGCGGGTCTGGCATGCTCGCCAGCTCCAGTCCCTGGGCCAGGCGCTGCTGAGCGTCGAGCCGGATCTCGAACGGACCCTTGCGGAACGCGGGGACGAACGGCTGATTCGCGCGGATGAGGCGGCGAGTTTGCGGCGCAGCCTGGATGCCGCGCGCCTGGACGTGGACGAGGCTCGGGTGGACGAGCACGAGGCCCGGGTGGAGCTGGAAAATCTCCTGGGCCGGCCGGTTACTCTGGAATCAACCTCAGCATGGTTTGATCCACACCAGGCGACTTGCGGTACTCCCGGGATGGACCCCGCACCGGAAGTCCTGGCGGTGGAGGAAGAGTTGCGCGCAGTCGAGGAGCGTGAGTCCCTGACCCGGTTCCACGCGGTGCGGTCGAACCTCCAACTGCGTTACAGCTCGAGTTACGAAGACGATGTTAGTCGCCTGGGGAGTGGGTTGGAGGTTGTCTGGTCCGTCTCCGTGCCCTTGCGCGCGCTGGGTGGAGACAACGCCCTGCAGAGAGAACTGAGGGCTGAACAGCGGCAGCTCCGGCACCAGCGTACATCGGCCACCCACGCCGTAGAACAGCGCAGGGATTTGGCGCGGCAGCGCCTGGAGGTCCATTCGCGCCGACTGGATTCCCGTTTGCAGGAGATGGAAGCGGCGGCTCATGCGCTGGCGGTGGTGGAGGAACGGGCGGAGAGCCGTGTGAGCGTCCCCTGGGAAGAGGTGTTGCCCGCTCGGCAGGCGTATTATCAGGCCGCGCGAGGCTGGCTCGACAGCGCGCTGGAGGTCTGGCGCGCGCAGATCGGTTGCGACCTCCTGGCCAGCGATCGTCCCCGGCCAATGGAACCCATCCGGCAGGCGCGAGCCACGCTGGGCGTCGATCCGGTAACGGACGCCCGCTTGCCCTACGCGGGGCGAATCTATCTGTGGGATAGCGAACCCGTCATTCGGGGCGAGGATCCCGAGTTCTGGGGCTTGCTGCGCCGCGCCGGCGTGGAGCATGTATGGCTGTCGCTGGATGGCGAACAGATCGATCGATACAGCGAGCATCCCGGTGTGCTGGCGGATTTCCTGCATCAGGCGCGGCAGCGGCAGGTGGATGTGGGGTTGTTGCTCGGCGAGCCCACCTGGGTGTTGCCCGAAGCGCGGGATGACCTGGTCCGTATCATCCAGCGTCTGAAGGGGGTCGACTTCGCCGATCTGCACCTGGACATCGAGATCGACCAGCTGGACAGCCATGGCTACGAGCGTGACGAACTCATTGAGGAGTGGCTGGAGACGGTCGCTGCCGCAGTCGAAGCCTCCCCGTGGCCGGTGGGGCTGAGTGCCCATCCGCGCGACTTTGGTGGCCCGGATCGTTGCCTGGCTTGCGACTTCGCCGAGGTGGGGGCAACGGAGCTTGCCCTGATGACCTACGTGACGCATGCCGATGGGATGGTCCACCGCCTGGAGCCCGTGCTCGCGCGGAAGCCCGGGCTCACGATCACCCTGGCTCAGAGTGTGGAATCGATCCTCTCGCCGCAAAACAGCTGGTTCCATCACGGCTGGGACGCGATGCTGAGCACTCTCGACACTGCGACCGAACGGCTGGACCACCTCCGTCTTCCGGTGGCGATCCAGAGCTACTCGTACCTGAGGGAAATGTGGGCCCATGAAGATTCGCTTTGATGCCACCGGCCGCCGGCGGTCAGATCAGGATGGCGGCATGAAGGTGCGCTATGGGCCCGCCCGTCGGGTCGCGTTCCGGCTGCGCTGGTATCTGATCCTTTTGCTGGTGGCCAGCCCGGTGCTGTACTTCCTTTACACGCTGGTCAACGACGCCATATCGACCGAGGTCCCGGCTCTGGTCTGGTACCCCCAGCATCAATTGCTGGCCGAGGTTCCGGGTTTTGTGGAATCGATCGCCGTCGAGCCCTGGGACCGTGTGACCCGGGGGGAAGAGGTCGTGCGACAGCACAGTCCGCAGTTGGAACGGCGCGGTCGGCAGATCGAACAGGACCTCGAGCGCCTGCGCGAGCGGGTGGCGCTTTCCGGGCAGGAACAGGGCGCGGACCTCGAGCGCCGGATCGAACTGCTCCAGCAAAGCCTGGACGAATTCCGTGCGCAGGAACGCCGTCTGGAGCGCCTGATCGACAGGGGGGCGGCGGGTCGTGGTGAACTCCTTCCGGTCCGCGCGGAGCGGGCACGCGTGGAGGAGCGTCTCGCCGAGCTGGAAGGCAATCTGGCGCGTGTCCCGCGGGGTGATGCGGTGGAATCCTGGCCGGACAGTCTCCAGTTACGACATGACGACCTCCTCGGAGAGCGAGCGGAGGTGCGGCAGGAAAGCCGCCAACTGGTCAAGGCGGCCGATCTGGATGGCGTGGTGACGGAGATCCTGGTAGAGCCAGGGCAATTCGTGGCCGTCGGCACGCCCCTGCTGCGGTATAGCGGGACGCGGCTTCGTGTGGTGGCGTATGTGGAGCCCCGCCACCTGGAGCGGCGGCTGGAACCGGGGCGTGAGGTCAGCCTGATCCTTCCGGATGGCGAGCGGCGAAGGGCTGCTGTGACAGCTACCGTTGGGGCGGCCGATCGGCTTCCGGCGGCCTTCCGGTCGGGGCTGGGTGGAGGCGAGAGCGCGGTCCCGGTGATTGTTGAGCCGGTGTCCGAATTGCCGGAGATATGGCGCGTGGATCGCCTGCCTCTGCGGGTCAAATTCTAGGGAAACATCGATTTTTTCGGGCATTCGCGCCGTCAAGGTTGTCGAATGCAACGCCGCCCTGATGCGACTTGGACCCATGCGGGTGCACCCGGGGTCAGTTCTTCCTCTGGACCCTGCCCAGCCGGATGCCGGTCGCGATCAGGCCGACGTGGCTGAAGGCCTGCGGGAAGTTGCCGAGGAAGGCCCCGCTGGCCGGGTCGATTTGTTCCGGCAGAAGGCCCAGGTGGTTGGTGCGTTCGCACAGCGAGTCGTAGAGTGCCTGGGCCTCGCCCAGGCGACCCTGACCCAGCAGGTTGTCCACCAGCCAGAAGCTGCACAGCACGAACGCGCCCTCGTGTCCGGGCAGCCCGTCCGGGGATTCCTCCGGCAGATAGCGGTAGAGCAGGCCGTTTCCGGCACCCAGGCGTCGCACGACGGCCTTGGTGGTGGCGATCATCTTCGGGTGATCCGCGGGGATGACGCCGCGTCCCGGCAGGGCCAGCAGGCTCGCGTCGATGCCGCCGCCACCCAGATGCTCGGTGAGGCTCTGGAGTTCGGGGTCCCAGGCCTGCTCCAGGATCGCTTCGCGGATCTGCCGCGCCTCGTCCCGCCAGAGGGCACTGTTGCCTTCCATGCCATTGGTCTCGGCCAGCGCGGCACCGCGCTCCAGCGCGACCGCGCAGAGGGCGGCGGAGTAGGTGAAGGGGCGCCCGGCCGTGCGCACTTCCCAGATCCCGTGGTCGGGGTTTTTCCACTCCGTGTTGGCGGATTCGACCAGGCGCCGCAGGCGCCCCCACAGGTGATTGTCCAGCGTGCCGCCCCAGCGGACCCAGCGCCAGGCGCAGTCGAGGATCTCGCCGAATACGTCGTGCTGGCGCTGCTCGACCGCGCCATTCCCCCAGCGTACGGGGCCCGAGCCGCGGTATCCCTCCAGTTTGGGGTCGCTGCGCTCGGGTTGCGGGAGGTGGCCATCCACGTCGTACAGCACCCGTGGCCAGCCTGCGCGATCGACCGCGTCCAGGGCCCAGCCGATGAAACCGGCGGCCTCGTGGGTCATGCCGATATCGCTCATCGCATAGACCGAAAACGCCGCATCGCGGATCCACGCGTAGCGATAGTCCCAGTTGCGGGGGCCGCCGATCGCCTCCGGCAGGGAGGAGGTGGGGGCCGCGATCATCGCCCCGGTGGCGGTGTAGTCCATCAGCTTGAGGGTGACCGCCGAGCGGCGGACGAGCTCTTCCCGGGGACCTTCATAATCGAAATGCCGCATCCATCGTCTCCAGACCAGCAGCGTGGCCTCGAGCAGTTCCTGCGGGGTGCGGGCCTGGAACCGGTGCGTGTGCGGCCCCCAACCGAGCAGCAGGTGATGCTGCTCGCCGGCCTCGAGTTCATGCAGGCTGTCCAGCGCCTCCAGTGGCAGGGAGGTGTTCAGCGCCAGGTCCAGCTCCGGCTGGTGGTGCAGGGCCAGGCGCAGGCCGGCGCCATGCGGCGCAACGGTCGCGCCACCGCGGGGCGCGATCTGCACTCGCAGACGTACCCGGCCCTCCAGCACCTCGATCCGGCGCAGCAGCTCGTTGCGCCCGGCGGGGGCGTCCTCGGAAAGGTCCGCCCCCGCGCGCAGGGGCAGGCAGTCGGTGATGCGAACCCGGCCCTCCGGGCCGGTCATCTCGGTAATCAGTACGGCGGTGTCCGGGATGTAGCGCTGGTGCGAGGCGATCAGCGGTTCCGGGGCCAAGCGGAAGGCACCACCGCGCTTTTGGTCCAGCAGGGCGCAGAACAGGGGCTCGGAGTCGAAGCGGGGCACGCACATCCAGGGGATGGCGCCGTCGCGGCCGACCAGCGCGGCGGTGGTGCAATTCCCGATCAGGCCGTGGTCTTCGATGGGCAGGTAGCCGTCGATGCGTTGTACGGGACGGTCGGACAGCGTCACTGCATCACTCCCTCGCCACGCAAGGTGGCCCAAGTGGATCGGTCAGTCCCCAGGATGACCACGGATTCGCCGGGCAGGGTCAGGCGATCCGAGTCCACCACGATACCCGCATCGGAACACAACA
Organism: Thioalkalivibrio sp. ALE17; assembly: GCF_000425605.1. Lineage (NCBI taxonomy): Bacteria > Pseudomonadati > Pseudomonadota > Gammaproteobacteria > Chromatiales > Ectothiorhodospiraceae > Thioalkalivibrio > Thioalkalivibrio sp. ALE17. Next base: position 146,515 of record NZ_AUDT01000007.1, on the reverse strand, counting down.
GGCTGTGCAGCCCCCGGGCCCCCGGGCAGTGCAGGCGCTGCGGGGCCGGGGTCAGATTGCAGGCCAGCAGCAGCCCCGGCCGCTGTATCTCCAGCCAGCGCGCCGCTTCGTCGAAGCGCACCTCGATCGACTCCAGGCGGTCATTGGCGAAGGTCCAGTGGGTGTGGCGCAGGGCGATCAGCGCGCGATACCAGCGCAGGATCCGGGCATGGGGTGCGCGTTCCCGCTCGTCCCAGTTCAGCCGGGAGCGTACGAAGGTCTCGCGGGATTGTGGATCGGGGATGTCGCGGGGATCGCGCAGGAAGGCCGCGAACTCGCGCCGGCGGCCTTCGCGAATCGCCCGCCCGAGCTCGGCATCGACATGATCGGTGAAATACAGAAACGGCGCTGTGGCCGCCCATTCCTCGCCCTGGAACAGCAGGGGCACGAAGGGGCTGGTCAGCACCAGTGCGGCCCCGATCTCCAGCAGGCCGGGGGCGAGTTGCGCACCGATGCGGTCGCCGCGCGCCCGGTTGCCGATCTGGTCATGGTTTTGCAGGCAGCCGATGAAGCGCCGCCCGGGCAGGTCGGATGCCGGGCGGCCGTGGGTACGCCGACGGTAGTGCGAGTAGCGGCCGTCGTAGGCGAGGCCCCGGTTCAGCACCCGGGCGAGATCCGCGAGCTGTCCGAAGTCCGCGTAGTAGCCGTCGGACTCGCCGGTCAGCAGGGCATGCAGGGCGTGGTGGAAGTCCTCGTTCCACTGCGCGTCCAGGCCGTAGCCGCCGACCTCGACCGGCCGGGTCACGCGCGGGTCGTTGCGGTCGTTCTCCGCGATGACCACCAGATGCCGCCCGAGCGCGCGCCCCAGGCGCTGCACCTCGGCGGCGAGCTGCTCGAGGAAATGGGTGGCCGAGGTATCGATGATCGCGTGCACCGCGTCGAGGCGCAGGCCGTCGAGGTGATAGTCACGCAGCCACATCCGGGCGTTGTCGATGAAGAAGCGGCGCACGGCATCGCTGTCGGGCCCGTCGAGGTTGACCGCCTCGCCCCAGGGGGTCTGGTAGCGGTCGGTGAAATACGGGCCGAACTGCGCCAGGAAGTTGCCGTCCGGGCCGAGGTGGTTGTAGACCACGTCCAGCAGCACCGCGATGCCGCGCCGGTGGCAAGCATCGACCAGGCGTTTCAGACCCTCGGGGCCCCCGTAGGCGTGATGCGGGGCATACAGGTTCACCCCGTCGTAGCCCCAGCCGCGCGGGCCGGGGAACTCCGCCACCGGCATCAGTTCCAGATGGGTCACGCCGAGCTCGGCCAGATGGTCCAGGCGCTCGGTCACGCCGTCGAAACTGCCCGCCGGGGTGAAGGTGCCGACGTGGATTTCCTGTATCACCGCCGCGGCCAGCGGCGGCGCCTGCCAGCCGGCGTCGTGCCAGTCGAAGCGGGCATGGTCCAGCCAGCGCGACGGGCCGTGCACGCCCTGGGGCTGCCAGGCGGAGCGCGGATCGGGGAACGGGCCGTTGCCGTCGACGCGGAAGGCGTAGTCGCTGCCGTGCACCACTTGCTCTGTCTCCAGCGACCACCAGCCGTCTGCCTGGTGGTCCATCGGCATGCGATTGTCAACGCACTCCAGCTCGACCCGATTCGCCTCCGGGGCCCACACGCGCACGGTCGTCATGGCGCGGCCTGCGCGCGTTCGAGGAGGGCCACCGGAAACGCCGCCAGGATCTCCGCGACCGGATGCTCGCCGCCTTGCAGCGTCGCGCCGCACAACCGGTTGTGCCAGGTGCCGGGCGGCAGCATCAGCCGGGTATCGCGCCAGTCGCCCGCGAGTCCGAGCACCAGACGCGGGACCAGCACCAGCGCTCCTTCGCCGCGCAGGTAGGCGACCACGTGACTGGCGCGTTCGCCGCTGGCGCGCAGCGGGGTGTACGCGGCATCCGGGTCGAACCATTCCGGGTGACGGCGGCGCAGGGCCAGGGCCTGCTGCACCACCCACTGCTTGGGCAGGCCCTCGTCGGCACGCGCCTGGATCTGTGTCGCGCTCAGGTGCTGAAGCTCCTCCAGTAGCCGGGCACGCGTGGCAAAGTCCACCGGGCGGCGGTTGTCCGGATCGACCAGGCTCAGGTCCCACAGTTCGCTGCCCTGGTAGAGGTCCGGGACCCCGGGCGCGGTCAGCTTGATCAGCGTCTGCGCCAGGCTGTTGGTGCGCCCGGGGGCGACCAGTGGCCGCAGGAATGACTCCAGCGCCTCGCGAAACCCGGGGTCGCCGAGGGTCCCTGCCACGAACGCGCGCAGGGCCTGGTCGTAGTCCTCCTGGGGCTGGGTCCAGCTGGTTTGCCGCTTGGCCTCGCGTGCGGCTTTTTCCATGTAGGCGGTCATGCGTTCGACGTCGATCGGCCAGGCGCCCACCAGAGTCTGGTAATAGAGATACTCGATCGCCGGGTCCGGCCATTCACCGGTGCGGTGGCGAGCGTTCTGGCGCATCCATCCGCGCACGCCTGTGGCCCATGCCTCCGGGATCTCCGAGAGCAGTAGCAGCCGGGCGCGCACGTCCTCGCTGCGCTTGGTGTCATGGGTCGAGGTGGTCAGCATGGCCTTGGGGTGTCGGGCCCGGGCGCGGGCGCTGGCCGCGTGGAATTCGTCCACCGCTATCCCGAAGCGACCGGGGTCACCGCCGACCTCGTTGAGGGCCGTCAGGCGGTGGAAGCGGTACAGAGCGGTATCCTCCACACCCTTGGCCATCGCCGGGCCGGTCAGCTGCTGGAAGCGCAGGGCCAGCTCGGTCGCGTGCTCGTCGGGGATGCGCAGCAAGAGCAGGTCACGCAGGAACTGCAGCAATTCGCTGTCCAGTTCCGGGCGGCGCGCGGCGGCCTGCTCGATCGCGGTCTCGACGCGGGCGATGTCCGCCGCCGTCACGCCACCTTCGCGCGGGGCGAGGTAGGTGCGGTAGACCGGGAAGCAGGCGGCCGCCTCCAGCAGGGCGAGGTACAGCTCGTGGCGGGTGTAGTCGCGGTGGCGCCGGTGTTGCTCGCAGATCGCCACGAACAGCGAGCTCAGGCGGTTCAGCTCGCTGCCGAGCAGGTCCTTCAGCACTAGGCGCTTGCATTCGTAGACCCGCCCCGGGTAGTCGGCGTCTTCGCCCGTGATCTCCTCGAACAGCCGCGTCAGCGGGGCCTCGCCGGCCGGGTCCACGAACAGCCCCTGCACGCGGTTGAGGAAGTCGTAGCCGGTGGTGCCGGCGATTGGCCAGTCGCGCGGCAACGACTCGTTGGGCTCGAGGATCTTCTCGGCGACGATCCAGGTGCCCGGACAGGCGCGGCGCAACTGGTTGAAGTACTGCCCGGGATCGCGCAGGCCATCCGGATGGTCGACTCGCAGGCCGTGCACCGCGCCTTCCGCCACCCAGCGCACCGGCAGTGCATGCACGGCCCGGAACACGTCCTCCCGCTCCTGGCGCAGTCCGGCCAGGTCGTTGATGTCGAAGAACCGCCGGTAGCCGAGGTCGCGTCCGGCCGTGCGCCACCAGGCGAGGCGGTAGTTCTGCTTCTCGATCAGGGCATCCAGCGCATCGGGATCGGCGTTGATCCGGGCCACCTCGGCCGCGATGGCCTCGGCGGCCGCCGGGTCGTCGCGGGTGATTTCGTCCAGCAACTGGCGAATGACGCCCTGGTCGCGGTGCCGGCGTGCTACCGAGTCGCGCCCGGTGAGCTGGGGCTGCGGGAGGCGTGCGCAGGATTCCGCGAGAAAGCCCAGAAACTCGATGCCCGTGGCGCGACCGGCGCGGTCGAGCAGGTCATTGAGCGAGGATGGATCCAGCGGGAAGCGGTGCTCGTAATAGGCAAGATCGAACAGTCCACCATCGTATTGCAGACGGATCTCGCCGGCCTCGAGGACGCGGCCGTAATGATCACCCAGCACCGGGAGCAGGACCTTGTTGGGCCAGCGCTCCTCCGAAGACTCCCAGTCCACGTCGAAATGCATCGCGAACCGGCTGGACGGCCCGTTCTCCAGCACATCCCACCACCACGGGTTCTGGTCTCCGGCCACCGCCATGTGGTTGGGTACGATGTCCAGCACCAGCCCCATCCCGGCGGCCTCCAGCGCCGCGCACAGGCGCTGGCGCGCCGCCTCGCCGCCGAGTTCGTCGTTGACCCGGGAGGGGTCGACGACATCGTAGCCATGGGTGCTGCCGCGCACCGCCTGCAGGATCGGCGAGAGATACACGTGCGAGATGCCCAGCCGCGCCAGATAGGGGACGACCTCGGCGGCGTCGTCCAGCGTGAAGCCCGGGTGCAGCTGCAGGCGGCAGGTCGCGATGCGTTCGGGCGGCACGCGCTGCCCTTCGCGGCGCTCGGCGGCGTCCGCGCTTGCTGTGCTGCCGAAGGATTCCTGCATCGCCCTCCGCCCCGACGCCCGACCGGCCCGCGAACGGGGCCCTGCTCAGCGACTGCGTCATGCAAATATGGACCAGATTCCGGGGGAAGGGAATGCATGCCCGACCGCAAGCAGCCATCGGCGCAGCGCCAGCGGTTGAGAGCGACCCCCTGCCGGGCCTCGGGGGGTGCGCAGTGGAATGGGGTAAGCTTCCATTCCGTACCCATCCCTGCAAAGGAGTTCCCGCATGCGTCGTGCGCTGGTATTGCCTGGCGGTTTGCTGTCGGTGTTGGCCGTTTCTCTGGTTTCCGTGAATGCGCAAGCGGCCGAGGCCGCGACCCTGATCCTGGATGGCGAGGAATACGTGCTGGAGATGGAGGTCTGCGATTTCTCCGGTGATGCGGATGATCGCTACCAGACGCTGGTGGCGCGCGCCGATACTGACCGCGGTCCGCTGCGGGTGTTCGCCTCGCGCAACGAGGTCGCCGGGATGCTGACGCATTCGATTTCGGCCCAGTTTGGCGATTTTCGTGCGGGGGGCGAGGTGCTGGAGGCCAATCGGACGCGCATGGGCGGGCAGTGGATCAGCGCCGCCGGCGGTGCGTCGGAGCCGCTGATCCGGATTGATGGCGGTGAACTGCATGCCGAAGGCCGGTTCGTCGATACCGGGATGACCACCGAGCCAGTGGACGGGCGCCTGACCGCGAGCTGCGATCGCCGATAAGGTTGGCGGAGCGGCTGCGGCCGCTGCATCATTTCCCAGCTGTTGGGCGTGCATCCGCCTGACCCCCTGACGTGTCGAATTTCAGGAGGCCTCCGGGATGATCAAGGAATCGGACTGGAAACGGTTCAGCCAGTTGAAGAAGACCGCGCTGGATCGCTACTGCGAGCGCGCCCTGGCCGATTGCCGGGCGGCAATGGAACAGGAAGACCGCTCGAATCACGAACGCTTTCTGGATCTCTATCAGCAGCTGAACGAAGCGAACGAGCGGCTTGCATTCATCTTCGATGGCCATGCCCGCTCGAAGGCGCTGGATCAGTTCCTGTGTATGCGGCGCGAAGGGCTGATCGAAGATGCAGAGCTGGAAGGCTTTACGGAGGCATTTCTGGAGCAGACCCGGCCGATTCGCCCGTAGCCTCGGCGCAGGCCGGCCCGATGCAGCAGGCATTGGCGATGACCATATGGCCAATGTTCCGGGGGCGGAAAGACGAAGGCCCGGCGGGTGCCGGGCCTTCGGGGGGTAGGTCAGGAGGCGAGTCGCTTGTATTTGACCCGGTGCGGCTGGTCGGCCTCGGCGCCCAGGCGCTTGTGGCGGTCTTCCTCGTATTCCTGGTAGTTGCCGTCGAAGAACACCACGTTGCCGTCCTCCTCGAACGCGAGGATGTGGGTGGCGATGCGGTCCAGGAACCAGCGGTCATGCGAGATCACGATCGCGGAGCCGGGGAAGTCCAGCAGGGCCTCTTCCAGCGCGCGCAGGGTCTCCACGTCCAGGTCGTTGGTCGGTTCGTCGAGCAGCAGGAAGTTGCCGCCGCTTTGCAGCAGCTTGGCGAGATGCACGCGGTTGCGTTCCCCCCCGGACAGTTCCTTCATGCGCTTCTGCTGGTCGGTGCCCTTGAAGTTGAAGCGGCCGACGTAGGCGCGTGACGGCATCTGGAAGTTGCCGACCTGGATGATGTCCTGGCCGTTGGAGATTTCCTCCCAGACGGTCTTCTCGTCCTGTAGCGCGTCGCGGCTTTGGTCCACGTAGGCCAGCTGCACGGTCTCGCCCAGCTCGATCGAGCCGTCGTCCGGCTGGTCCTGCCCGGCAATCATGCGGAACAGGGTGGTCTTGCCGACGCCGTTCGGGCCGATTACACCGATCAGCGCGCCGCGCGGCACGGAGAACGACAGGCCCTGGTAGAGCACACGGTCGCCAAAGTGCTTGGACAGGTTCTCCACCTCCAGCACCTTGTCGCCCAGGCGCGGGCCCGGCGGGATGTAGATCTCCTTGGTCTCGGAGCGCTTCTGGTAGTCGGTGGAGGCGATCTCCTCGAAGCGCTTCAGCCGCGCCTTGCTCTTGGCACCCCGGCCCTTCGGGTTGGAGCGCACCCACTCGAGCTCGGATTCCATCGCCTTCACGCGGGCGGCCTCGGCCTTTTCTTCCTGCTTCAGGCGCTTTTCCTTCTGTTCCAGCCACTGCGAGTAGTTGCCCTGGAACGGGATGCCCTGGCCGCGGTCCAGCTCGAGGATCCAGCCGGCCACGTTGTCGAGGAAGTAGCGGTCATGGGTGACGGCGACCACGGTGCCCTGGAACTCCTGCAGGAAGCGCTCCAGCCAGGCCACGGACTCGGCGTCCAGGTGGTTGGTCGGCTCGTCGAGGATCAGCATGTCCGGGCTGGACAGCAGCAGGCGGCACAGCGCCACGCGGCGGCGTTCCCCCCCGGACAGGGTCTTCACGTCGGCATCCCACGGCGGCAGGCGCAGGGCGTCCGCGGCCACCTCCAGCTTGCGCTCGAGGTTGTGGCCATCGGCGGCCTCGATCTTTGCCTCCAGCTCGCCCTGCTTGGCGGCCAGGGCATCGAAGTCCGCATCCGCCTCGGCATAGGCCGCATACACCTGATCCAGCTCGGCCAGCGCCTCCTTGATCGGGGCCACGGCCTCTTCGACATTGCCGCGCACGTCCTTGCTCTCGTCGAGCTGCGGCTCCTGTGGCAGGTAGCCGATGTTGATGCCCGGCTGCGGCCGCGCCTCGCCGACGATCTCGGTGTCCACGCCCGCCATGATGCGCAACAGGGTGGATTTCCCCGCACCGTTGTAGCCCAGCACGCCGATCTTGGCGCCCGGGAAGAAGTTCAGGTTGATGTCCTTGAGGATGTACTTCTTCGGCGGGACGATCTTGCCCACGCCGTTCATCGTAAAGATGTACTGCGCCATGATGCTCCTGCGACCTAAGCGGTTTGAATGAGGGGCGGGCCACTGACGACCCGCGCTGGGTCCGCACTTTACCATTCCGACGAGGGTGAAGCCCGAATGCCGGAGGATTTCGACGCCCGCCCGCGCGCTGGCCGGCCAGGGCGCTCGACAGCCTGGCCGGTGCCGCTGACAATGGCGCCATGATGGCGTGGTGGGAGGGCCTGTTGCTGGTGGGAGCCGGGGGTGCGCTGGGGGGACTGGCGCGCTTCTGGCTGTCGCAGTGGATCGACAACCGCACCGGGGGCGGCCGTTTCCCGTGGGGGACGCTGGCGGTGAATGCCTCCGGTGCGCTGCTGATCGGGCTGGCGCTGGGCTGGGCCTCGGGGCCGGCGTGGACCTCCTGGCTCTGGCTGTTGCTGGTGGTGGGTGTGCTCGGCAGCTTTACCACGGTCTCCTCGTTCAGCCTGCAGGTGGTCGGGGTCGCGGAGCAGGACGGGCTGCGCCCGGCGCTGGTCTACGTCGTGCTGACCCTGGGCGGGGGGCTGGCGCTGGTGGCCATCGGGCACGCGCTGGGCCGTCTGGCAGGGGGTGCGGCGTGACCGGGTTTTCGCTGCGGCTCTCGCTGTTCGTCGCGCTGGGGGCCGCGCTCGGCAGCATGGCGCGCTACGGCGTCTCCTGGACCGGGCTGCACCTGGCCGGAACCGGCTTTCCCTGGGACACGCTGGCCGTGAACGTGGCCGGGTCGTGGCTGATCGGGCTGTATGCGGTGATCAGCGCGCTGGGCGGTTGCCGCCCGGCCGACCCGGTGTTTCGTCACTTCATGCTGGCGGGGGTTTGCGGCGGTTTCACGACCTTCTCGGTGTTCAGTCTCGAAAGCCTGTGGCTGATGCAGTCGGGTGCGGCGGGCCGCGCCGGGCTTTATGTGGGCGTGTCCCTGGTGCTGTGGATCGCCGGGGTGTGGCTGGGCAGCCGCATGGGGCGGCGCTGGAACGCCACTGCGGCGCAGGGTTGAACCCCGCGGGGCGTGAGACTGAGTGCCGTTTCACGACCCGCGCGTCGGGTGATTCCGCGGTCGCTGGCGTGGCCCGGTCAACGGGCCAGCGGTTCGATGCGCGTCCGGCTCGGGCCCGCGCGTTCGATCCAGCCGTGGAGCATGCGCGGGGTGGTGGTACCGGCTGCGCAGCGCCCGTTGCGGTCGATCACGATGGCCCCGCCGTAGCCCGCGAGCCGCTCCCGCAGGCGCTGCAGGCTCGCGTTCAGGGCCTCGGCGGCGCTCAGTCCAAGATATTCGACACGGTCGGCCAGTTCCCGGGCAAACACACTGCGCAGGAAATGCTCGCCATGCCCGGTCGCGGAGATGGCGGCGCTGTGATCGTCCGCATAGACGCCGGCACCCGGGATCGGCGAGTCCCCGACACGACCGGGGCGCTGGCCGGTCATCCCGCCGGTGGAGGTTGCCGCGGCCAGATGGCCGTGCCGGTCGCGCGCAATGGCGCCGATGGTGCCCGGGGCGTCGTCATGGTCCAGCGTGATCCGGTCCCGCTGCAGCGCGCGTTGCAGTTGTTCCCGCCGCTGCGGGGTGATCAGCAGGCGCTCGTCGACCAGCGCAATCCCGGCCTGCCGGGCGAAGTCCGCGGCGCCGTCCGCGACCAGCAGCACGTGTTCCCCGTCTTCGAGGATCGCCCGCGCCAGGCGGATCGGGTTGGCAATACCGCGAACCGCCGCGACCGCACCCGCGGCCAGAGTGGCCCCATCCATGATCGCGGCATCCAGCTCCACGCTCCCGTCCCGGGTCAGGGCGGCACCGGTGCCGGCATTGAACAGCGGGTTGTCCTCGAGCCGCGCCGCGCAGTACTCCACGGTATCCAGGGCGGTATCGCCCCCCGCCAGCCGCTCGCGACCGGCCTCCAGTACCGTGTGCAGCGCGGCGTGGTAGCGGCCGGCGGTCTGTGGATCCCCGGCCTCGCGGATCTGCCCGGCGCCGCCGTGGATCATCAGCGAGAAGGGTTCGGATGGCATCTGTCCTCCTCGATCTGGCCGCGGATCAGCAGGATGTCGCTGTGGCTTGCCGGGATGAAGCGGCTCTGAGCAATCGCGATAGCCCCGTGGCGGTTGACCGCCATGCGTCGTTTCAACTGCCCCTGCAGGCCCCCGCTGTAGGGGGTGTCGAGCGTGCCCCGGACCGCCTCGACGGGGCCGAACCGCGCGGACTTCAGCGGCGCGTGGGTGAATGCCAGGCCCCAGGGCCGATCGGTCGGGTGGGGATAGCGCTGCCAGACCAGATACAGACACCGGTCGTCCCGGGCCAGAGTCGGGAAGCCGCCAGGCCACTGATCCGCGTCGATCCGGGTCGGCGGTGCAAAGTTCAGGGTGTCGGCGTCTGCGCGACTGACATGCACGCGGCGGAAATGGGGCTGCCGGTAATCCTCCAGATCGTTGGCCGGGATCGCCCCGAAGGCCAGGTGAACAACGCCCTTCGCGTCCACCACCAGCGTCGGGGCGTCGGCATGGCCCGGGTGCTCCAGCGCGGTGGCCGGTTCGGAAAAGCCGGCGTCCAGGTTGTTCGAGTGGGCGATCCGGATGTCTGCGTACGGACTGTCACCCTCCGACCAGGCCAGCAGCACGCGACCGGATGGCGCCTGTGCCAGGCTCGGGGCGCGGGCCGGCACCGCGGGGTCCGGGTTGACGGTCACGGGTTCGGCGAAGGAGGCGCCATGATCCGCGGAATAGGTGACACGCAGCGGACCCTGGTACTCGGTCCAGGCCGCGACCACCTCGCCGGCGGTCGTCAGCAGCAGGTCCAGGCTGCCGTTGTCCCAGCGCTGTGCGGTGATGCGGCCCTTGCCGGCGCCGTCGCGCGAACGGGACAGGTTCTGGTGTCCCTCGAACGAGCGCCCCCCGTCGCGGGAGCGGGCGTACAGGATCTCGCCGCCGTGGTCGCCGCCGGTAAACAGGATCTCCTGCCACAGCAGGTGCACGTCGAAGGCGTCGGCGTCGTCCGGCGCCGGTTCGACCGCGACCCGCGGCAGCCAGGAAAAGGTGCCCGGCACGCCGCCGATCCGGGTCGGTCGCTCGAAGATCGCCCGGCCGTCGCGGTCGTAGCGCTGCAGGAACAGGGCCTGCTGCGCCTGGTCGGCCCAGACGACCAGCGCGTCGCCATGGTCATTGATCGCCACCGAGGCATCGTCGACATAGCGAAAATCCGAGGCGTTCATGCGCCAGGGGCCGCGGAAGGCCTCGCCGCGCGCGACCTCGACCGGCTCCTCCCAGGCGACCCGGGATTCGGGTGCGTCTCCCGCCAGGGCCGCTGGCCCCCACAGGGCAAGGGCGAGCGCGCACAGGGGGGCCAGCGAGGCCCCGGTCGGGTGCAGCGCAGGGGGCGTATGAACGCTGGCGTTGGGGGCGGGGTATCGATTTACGGGCGTGTCTGTCGCGGCCATGGGCAGCCTCCCGGGAATACCCTACTGGTGGGGGTTGAAACCGCGTCGGCGCAGCAGCGTCTTTTCGAGTTCGACCAGGGTGAACAGGATCAGGCCGAAGGCGAGGATGCGCAGCCATTCCTCCAGCCCGATGGCGGTGGTGCCAAACAGCAGCTGCAGCGGTGGGGCGTAGGTGAAGAGGCCCTGCAGCACGACCAGGATCCCGATTGCGATTATGGCCGGTCGACTTGCGGCCAGGCTGGCACGGCTGAGGGCAGGCGCCAGCAGGGAACGGCTGGCCAGCATGAAGAACAGCTGCCCCATGACCAGGGTGTTGATGGCCACGGTGCGGGCGAATTCGAGCTCTACCCCCTGCTGCTGTAGCCACAGGAAATGGCCAAAGGCCCCTGCGACCAGCAGGGTGGACACGAAACCGACCCGCCAGAGCAGGAAACCGGACAGGATCGGGGTGTTGGGCGGGCGTGGCGGGCGTTGCATGGTGCCGGGTTCGGTGGGTTCGAAGGCCAGTGCCAGGCCGAGGGTGACGGCACTGACCATGTTGACCCACAGGACCTGTACCGGGGTGAGCGGCAGGGTCAGCCCCAGCAGAATCGCGGCGACGATCGTGAAGGCCAGTCCTCCGTTGTTGGGCAGAAGGAACATGATTGCCTTTTTCAGGTTGTCATAGACCGTTCGGCCTTCTTCTACCGCGTTGGCGATGGACACGAAGTTGTCGTCCGCCAGGATCATTGCGGAGGCCTCGCGCGCGGCCTCGGTGCCCTTCATGCCCATGGCCACGCCGACATCGGCGCGTTTGAGTGCAGGGGAGTCGTTTACGCCGTCACCGGTCATGGCCACCACGTCGCCGTGGCTCTGAATCGCGCGCACGAGGCGTAGTTTGTGCTCCGGTGTGGTGCGGGCGAATACGTCGACGCGCTGGACTATCGCCTTGAGGTCATCGTCCGAGGTGTTGTCCAGTTCGTGGCCGACCACGACACCGCCTTTGGTGTTGATGCCCAGTTCGTCGGCGATCGCCCGTGCGGTGACGCCGTGGTCGCCGGTGATCATCTTCACGCGGATCCCGGCTCCCTGACAGTGAGCCACCGCTTCGATCGCCTCTTCACGCGGCGGGTCGATGATTCCGCAGACAGCGACCAGGGTAAGCCCCCCGTCCTCGATGTCGGCAAACTCGAGCTCTCGACGGTGCCCTTCCATGCGCCGGGTAGCGAGAGCGAGCAGGCGCTGACCACGGGCGGCGACATCATCCATCCACTGCTGCCAGTGTTCGGTGTCCAGCGGTTCATCCTCATCGTTAGTGCGCTGGTGGCTGCACAGGGCCAGCACGCGTTCTGGCGCGCCCTTGAGGAAGAGGAAGGCGTGACCCTCATGATCGTGGTGAAGGGTGGCCATGAACTTGTAGGACGATTCGAACGGGATCACGTCGTCGCGCACAAATTCCTTGTTCACGAGCTTCGGCTCCAGCCCGCCCTTCATCGCGGCGACGATCAGGGCGCCCTCGGTGGGGTCGCCCTCTATGGTCCACGTGTCGTCCTTCCGGTAGACCTCGGCGTCGTTGCACAGGAGGATGCCGTGCATCACCTCGGCCAGCAGGGGATCGGTCTCCGGGTCGGCTTCCTGGCCGTCGCGGGTGATCCCGCCATGCGGTTCGTAGCCGACGCCATCCAACTCGTATTCCGCCTCGGTGGTGATGATGCTCTTCACCGTCATCTCGTTGCGGGTCAGGGTGCCGGTCTTGTCCGAACAGATGGTGGTGACCGAGCCCAGGGTCTCCACCGCCGGCAGACGGCGGATGATGGCGTGGCGGGCGGCCATGCGCTGCACGCCGATCGCCAGGGTGATGGTCATGATCGCCGGCAGGCCCTCGGGGATCGCTGCCACCGCCAGGCTGGCTGCGGCGAGGAAGGTCTCTACCAGATCGTAGTCGCGCACCCAGTAGCCGAAGGCGAAGGTCGCCGCCGCCAGGATGCCGATGGCCACCGACAGCCAGCGGCCGAACTGGGCGATCTGGCGCAGCAGCGGCGTGGTCAGGGTCTCGACCTCGCTGATCAGGGTGGAGATGCGACCGATTTCGGCATCGGCCCCGGTGCCGACTACCACCCCGCGCCCCTGGCCAAAGGCCACCAGCGTGCCGGAATAGGCCATCGAGCGACGATCGCCGAGGTCGGATGCGGCCTCCACCGGCTCGCTCTGCTTGTCGCTGGCGACCGATTCGCCGGTCAGCGCGGCCTCGTCGATGCGCATGTTGTGCGCCCCGGTCAGGCGCAGGTCCGCCGGGACGCGGTCCCCGGCCTGCAGATACACGATATCGCCGGGGACCAGTGTCTCCGCGGGGACTCTGTGGCGCTGGCCGTCACGCAGCACCTGGGCACGCGGCGAGAGCATCTGGCGGATCGCGTCCAGGGCCTTCTCCGCCTTGCCTTCCTGGATGAAGCCAATGGTGGCGTTGATCAGCACCACCCCGAGGATGACGCCGGTATCCAGCCAGTGACCGAGGAACGCGGTCCCCACCGCCGCGGCGATCAGTACGTAGATCAGCACGTTGTGGAACTGCAGCAGGAAGCGCCGGACGGGGCCGGTGCGCGCGGCCTCCGGCAGGCGGTTGGGGCCGACATCCTGAAGCCGCTGTTCCGCGACGGAAGAGGCGAGCCCGTGCTCGTCTGTCTCCAGACGCCGGAGCACTTCGTCGGTCTTCAGGGCATGCCAGTCGCGTGACGGGTCGCGATCGCTCATGGGTCTCCCGGAGATGTATCACCCAGTGGATCCGGACCTGCTTATCATGCGCCGGCGCGGCCCGCGCTGTCAGGCCATGGCGCGCAGCCGGGGTGGAATTTTCCCGGCGCGAACGGGTCTATTTCCGGACGACTCAATAACAGGAGGTTCCCATGTCTCGCTGGATTGCCACGGCTGCCCTGACAGTGGCCGGATTGGTCGCGGCCTCGAACGTGATGGCGGCGGAGAAGGTTACGCTGGAACACGATGACCGAACCCTGATCGGTCATATGAAGGAGGGCATGGGGGCGAGCCCCTCCGACGGGGTAGTCCTGATGCTGCACGGGACCCTGGCGCACGGGCGCATGGAGGTGATGGCCGCGGTGCAGGATCTGCTGGCGGACCATGGCCTGAATACGCTGTCCGTCAATCTGAGCTACGGCATCGACGCGCGCGAGGGGATGTTCGAATGCGATGCCCCGGTGCGTCACGGCGTCGATGACCATCTGCAGGAGTTGAGCCTGTGGCATCAATGGCTGCAGGACGAGGGCTATGGTCCGGTCACCCTGTTTGGCCACTCGCGCGGTGGCAACCAGGTGGCCCGCTACCTGACCGAGCATGACCCGGACGGCATCCGCGCCCTGGTGCTGGTGGCCGCGTCCACCTATGACGAGGACGAGGCTGCGAGCGAGTACGAGGAACAAAGCGGTATGCCGCTTCAGGTGCTCCTGGATCAGGCCCGCGAGCTCCAGCGCATGGGCCAGGAAGAGACCCTGATGGAGGATGTGCGTTTCCTCTACTGCGAGGAGCTGGACGTGACCCCGCGCGCTTTCCTCGGCTACTACGAGCCGACCCGCCAGAACGACACCCCGACGGTGATCCGCGGGATGCAGATCCCGACGCTGGTGATCACGGGTTCCGAGGACGACGTGGTGCCGGACCTGCCGGAGAAGGTCGAGGCGGTGAAGGACAGCGGTGACATCACCCTGATGACCGTGGACGGCGCGGGGCACTTCTTCCGTGACTTCTTCGCGGACGACGTGGCCGACTTCACCGCGGACTTCATCGATCAGAACTGAGCTCCAGCCCGCAATAGGAACGGCGCCTGAAGGCCGGCCCGGGGCAGTCCCGGGCCGGCCTTTTTCGTGCCTCGCTCGAGGGCGGCCTTATCCGGCGAGCAGCGTCAGGTAGAGCCCGAGCATCGCTGCGGAAAACAGCAGCCCGATGGTCTCCCAGCGGGTCAATATGCGCTCGGCGGCCTCCAGGCGACGGCGCGCGCCCAGGCGCAGCGCACGCATGCGGGCCGGTATCCGGGGTGGCCAGGGCCCCGGCAATGCCAGGCGGCGTCGAGTGCGGCGGGCGCCGTCCCAGGCGGCCTCGGCCAGCACGGCCAGATCCCCCTCCGGCACGCGCGGGGTCTCGCGGTCGCGAACCCCGCGCCAGGCCAGAAGGGCTAGGCCCAGCCCCAGCATGACCGGCCACAGCAGGGACGAGCCGTACAGGTCATGGACGCTCAGGGGCAGGGCCGTGGGGCCGGCCAGCAAGGTTGCGAGCGGGAGCAGGAGTGCCATCAGCGAAAGGCCGCCCCAGGCCCACCAGCGCGGTCGGTCGAGGCCGTCGGCCGCGGTCTCGAGATCCGCCCGCCAGCGCCACAGGAAGCGCAGTAGCAGCACCGTGGTGCCGGCCGCCGCGAGGGTCAGCAGCCACTCGGTATGGGCCAGCCAGCCCGACAGGGCCTCCGCCGCCAGCGGCTCCTTCAACGCGTTCTTGGCCAGCGCGCCACTGGTGAAGGGCAGGCCCGCCAGGGCCAGCGCCGGCAACAGCGTGAACAGTGCAAAGGCGGTCCGCGCCGGGCGGGTGACCGGCCACTGCCGCTGCATGCCGGCGGTCAGGAACAACGCCCCCTTGGCCAGACCATGATGCACGGCGTACAGCGTGACCGCTGCCAGCAGCCAGCCGCGCGCCTCGGGCAGGAGCAGGGCCAGGCCGATACCCGTGGTCATCAGCCCCATCTGCGAGATGCTGGAGTAGGCGAGCAGGGTCTTCGGCCGTACCTGCAGCACCCCGACCAGTACGCCGAGGAAGGCCGCCGCCAGGCCCAGCAGGACCAGCGCCTCGCCCAGCACGGCGTGGCCGGCGGCGTCGATTGGCAGCAGGCGCATCCAGCCCAGCAGGCCGGCCTTGATCATCGCCCCGGACAGCACGGCGCTCGCGGGTACCGGCGCGGCCGGGTGGGCCAGCGGCAGCCAGAAATGCAGCGGCAGCATGCCGGCCTTGATGCCGAGCCCCAGGACCAGTAGGACCAATGCCCAGCCCTCGGGGCGCGCCGCGGCCACGGCCGCCAGGCTGGACTGCCCCGCCGCATGGACAGCCAGTACCAGACCCGCGAACAGCAACACCTCGCCCAGTACCGCGAGGATCAGATACACCCGTCCGGCCCGCCAGGCCTCCGGCTTGCCGGAATGGATCACCAGTCCGTAGGCCGACAGGCTCATCAGCGAAAAGAACAGGTAGAAGGCGATCGCGTCCTGCGCCAGGATCAGGCCCAGGTTGCCGGCCAGGGCCAGCAACCAGAACACATAGAAGCGATGCCGCCGGGGATCGTCGCGCCGATCGGAGAGCGCGAACAGCCCGGCGGCCAGCCACAGGCCCGCGGTCAGGCCCAGGAAGGCCCGGCCGGTCGGGTCGACCGCCAGGTGGGTGCCCATCAGCAGGCCGGAGAGGGTCGCCTCCAGCCCGGGCGGGGCCAGGGCGGCCAGCGCCAGGCCGGGGAGCGCCGCCCAGGGCACCAGGCGGTTCAGCCGCGCCCGCCCCGGACGCAGGCCAATGAACATCGCCAGCAGCAGCGGCACGAGCGGGACGGCCAGCAGCGCGGCCCCGCTCACAGCCCGAACTCCGGCAGCGCATAGTCACGCTGGACGATCAGGCTGACCCAGCCGAGCGGGCTCAGCCCCAGCCCGGCAAACAGCCCGACCAGGAGCCCCAGCGCGGCGGTAAAGACCACCGGGAACAGCAGCATCCAGTGGGTCTCGAAGCGGGTCGGGCCGGCATGGGCCTGCAGGGGTTCATGCCACGGCTCGCGGCGCTCGCCCAGCCAGCCCCGGATCACCGGGGGCAGGAAATAGGCCGCGTTCAGCAGGCTCGACAGGACCAGCACTCCGAGGATCCAGGGCATGCCGGCCTCCAGCGCCCCCAGCCCCAGGTGCCACTTGGTCACGAAACCGGCCAGGGGCGGCAGGCCGATCATGCCCAGCGCGCCCGCGGTAAACGCCAGCATGGTCAGCGGCATGCGCCGGCCCACGCCGTCGAGCTCGCTGATGCGATGGATGCCCAGGGTCTCGGCGAAATTGCCGGCGCAGAAGAACAGTGTGATCTTGGTAATGCCCTGGTGCACCAGGTGTACCAGCCCGCCGATGACCCCCAGGGGCCCGGCCAGCGCGACGCCCAGGATGATGTAGGAGACCTGACTCACGGTGGAGAATGCCAGGCGCTGCTTCAGGTCGTCGGTGCGCAGGGCCTGAATGGAGCCATAGATGATCGTGACCGCCGCGATCACCAGCAGCCCGGCCGTCAGGCCCAGCTCGATCGCCAGTTCCGCCCCGTAGACATCGTTGACCACGCGGATGATGCCGAAGGCCCCGGCCTTGACTACCGCCACCGCGTGCAGCAGCGCGCTGACCGGCGCCGGCGCGACCATGGCGATGGGCAGCCAGGAGTGCAGCGGCACCAGCGCGGCCTTGACCCCGAAGCCGACCATCAGCAGCACGAACAGGACCTGCAGCGTGACCGCGTGAGTCTCCGCGAGGCCTTCAAGGTAGCCGCCCGGGGTGAAGCCCTCGGCCCCGGCCAGCAGCGTGAGCCAGACGATGGCCGTGAACAGTACCAGTCCGCTGGTCAGGGTGTAGCCGAGATAGAGGCGTCCGGCCCGCAGGGCCGCCGGCGTGCCGCGATGGACCACCAGGGGCCAGGTCGCGAGGGTCAGGATCTCGTAGAAGATCAGGAAGGTGATCAGGTTCCCGGACAGGGCAATCCCCACCGTCGCGCTGACGCACAGCGAGAAGAAGCCGAAGAAGCGGCTGCGTCGCGGTGAGCCCTCGAGGTAGCCGATGGCGTAGACCGTGGTTACGAACCACAGCACGGCCGAAAGGCTGGCGAACAGGAGCGACAGCGCATCGGCCGCGAGCACCAGGTCGATGCCGGGCATCAGCGGCAGACTGAAGCGGTATTCGTCACCGCGCAGTACGCCCGCCAGCAGCACCCCGACCAGCGCCAGCTTGGTGCCGGCGCCGCCCAGGTTCAGCGCCGTGCGCAGGCCCTGTCGGTGCTCCGGCAGGAAGAAGATCGCGATGCCCGGTCCCAGCGAGCTGAACAGGATCGCGAGCAGCAGCCAGCCACCGTCCATCACGGGGCCCCCGGGGTCAGGGCAAGGGTGTTCAGCGTCAGCACGCCGGCCAGCCCGGCCAGCGCCGCGACCGTGGCCAGAGCCAGCGGGACCCAGTCCATCCACGGCGACACTGCCTCGCCGGCGTCGCGGCGGCCGCGATGAAACGCCGGGGCCACCATGCGCAGCACGTAGGCCGCCGCCAGCAGCCCGCCGCCGGCGATCGCCAGCACCCACAGCACGCCGATCAGGCTGCCGGCGAGGACCGTGCCCAGGCCGGCCTCCAGCAGCAGGTACTTGGCGATGAAGCCACCGGTGAACGGCAGCCCCATCAGGCTGACCCCGGCCAGTCCCAGGGCGAACACCGTGCGCGGCCGGGCCCGGAGTACCGCGCCCAGCTCGGCCAGGCGGTCATGCCCGGCGGCGTGTTGCAGGGTGCCCGCGGCCAGGAACACCGAGGCCTTGGCCAGGGCATGGACCACCGCGAAGAACACCACCACCCGCCAGGCGCCCGGGTCCACCAGCATCAAGGGGAAGGCGACCAGCAGATAGCCGAACTGGGCGACCGTGGAATAGGCCACGATGGATTTGAGCCGCCCCGCGCGCAGCGCCTGCAGCGAGCCCCAGATCAGCGCCCCCACCCCGAGAAGGCCGACCAGGATGCCGAAGGCCGGGGTCGCCAGCGGGGCAAACACCCCCATCCACAGCCGCAGGATCAGGTAGAACGATCCCGTGACCACCAGCCCGGAGAGGACCGCACTGACCGGTGCCGGGGCTGACCCATGGGCCGGCGCCAGCCAGACATGCAGCGGGAACAGGGCGGCCTTGAGCATCAGGCCCGCGGTCATCAGCACCGCCGCCATGCGTTCCGTCGGGCCCGCTTCGGTACGGGCCTCCAGCAGCACCAGATCGAGTACCCCGTGTTCCCCGAACAGCAGAACCACGCCCATCAGGAAGCTGAGCGAGCCGAGGATGTTGACCAGCAGGTAGCGCACCGCGCCGGACACCGCGGCGGCCGTGCCGGTGAAGGCCACCAGGGCGACCGCCGCGAGCGACACCACCTCCAGGGTGATGTACAGGTTGAAGGCATCGCCGGAGAGAAACAGCATGTTGAGCCCGGCCCATAGCCACAGCCACAGGGGCCAGAACTGGCGACGCTCGATGCGGTCGTGCACGTAGCCGAGGCTGTAGAGGCTGGTGGCCAGGGCCACTACGGCGGTAAGCACCAGCAGGGTCATGGACAATCCGTCCAGCTGCAGCATGAGCCCCAGCGGGGCCTCCCAGCCGCCCAGGGCCACCCGCGTCGCGGCGGTCTCCGGGTCCGGCCCGGCGTGCAGGAAGGTCGCGCTCAGACCCAGCACCCAGGCCGTCACCGCGAGCGCGCCCAGCAGGCCGATCCGGTGGGCCTGGCGCGGCCATGCCGTTGCCAGCACGGCCACTCCCAGAGACAGCGCGACCAGTCCGGCGCTCCCCGCCGGGAGCCATTCGGGGTTTGCCGGGATCACGCCGACCGGTCCTCGCCGGCGGACGATTCGGCCGGACCCCCATCCGCGTGGTGCTCCTCGCGCGAGATGTCCTCCACCGGGGCGTCGTCATCGGGCGGCCCGGGCAGCATCACTGCGTGGCCGGTCAGCCGCGTCAGGTGCACCACCAGGGCCAGGGCGAAGGCGGTTGCGCTGACCGCCACCACGATGCCCGTCAGCGTCAGGGCCTGCGCCACCGGGTCCGGCGGGCCCTCGCCGCGGGCGGCGACACCCAGCAGCACCATGAATACGCCCGAGCCCATGATATTCAGGGCCAGGATGCGCAGTACCAGGTGGTGGCGGCGGATCAGCCCGTACAGGCCCAGGGCGAACAGGATCGCACCCCCGGTGGGATACAGCAGGCCCGGGGCCAGGGTGTGCGCGACGGTCTCCGCCAGCCCGTTCATGTGTCGTCTCCGGCCGGGCGGCCGGCCACGAACAGGGCCACCAGGGTCAGGGCAATGGACAGCGTCGCCGCCACCTCGATCAGGATGATGAGCGGATAGGCCCACGCGTCGGCGTAGCCGAGAAAGCCGTGCCCGGCGACGAGACCATAGGTCCCCACCAGCAGGAACAGCGCGACACCCGCGGTGATCCCCAGACGCAGCGGCGCCCCGGGGGCCATCGGCAGTTGCCGCGGCCGGGCCAGCACCAGCAGGATGCCGGCTGCCCCGAGGATCGCCCCGGCCTGGAAGGCCCCGCCGGGGGCGTGGCTCCCGGCCCACAGCACGTACACCCCGGTGACGATCGCGACCGGTACCAGCAGCCGCAGGGTGCCGGGCAGGATCGGGCCCGGGGCCGGGCGGGCCGGGATCAGGTCGTGCCGCCCCAGGGACCACGCGCCCAGCAGCGCGATCAGCACGATCGCCAGTTCCAGGAAGGTGTCGTACGCGCGGAAGTTCAGCAGCACCGCGGTGATCGGATGATCGACCCCGGAGACGTCCATGTGCGCATCCACCACCGGCTCCAGACCGACGGACTGCGGCTGGTGCCACAGCGCGGTCACCAGCAGGCCGCCGACCACCAGGGCGAAGGTCAGCGCGGGGAGGAAGGTCCGGCGTTCGGGCGGCGGGTCATGCAGGGCGCGCAGCAGGGCATGGGGCCCGGTGGGGTCGGGCGGTGGCGTATGCGGCCGCCCGCTGCGGCGCTCGGCCATGATGCTGCGCAGGCGCTCCAGCGTCACCAGCAGCAGGGCGCCGGTGATGCCCGCGCCGATGGCCGCCTCGGCCAGCGCGATGTCCGGCGCCTCCAGCCGCACCCAGGCCAGCGCGAGCAGCAGCCCGAAGGTGATGAACAGGACGACGGCCCGGAACAGGTCGGTGCTCGCCAGGCAGCGCCAGGCCACCCCGACGATGCCGGCCAGCAGGACCAGATCGAAGAGGACCAGCAGGGCGTTCATCGGTCCGACTCGAACTCCCCGTGGGTCCAGGTGCGTTGCGCGACCATGTGCGCGGCCGTGGTCCCCGCCGCCAGTACCAGCACCCAGATCAGCAGCAGCTTCAGGATGTCCGCCGGTCCGCCGGCCTGGAACATCAGTCCGAGTATCACCAGCCCGAGCCCGACGTTGTCGGCCTTGGTCAGGGCGTGCAGGCGCGAATAGACATCGGGAAAACGCAGCAGCCCGGCGGTGCCGGCCGCGAAGAACACCAGTCCGGCGAGGATCAGGATCACGGTCAGTGCGTTAGCGATCATCGTGGCGCCTCTCGGGGCCGGGGGTGTCCGGCGGCTGGCGGTGGATCGGGGTATCCGGTGGTTCCGGCAGACCGTGCTGGCGGACGAAGGCCACCGCGGCCACGACAGCCAGCAGGGCGAAGACCAGTGCCACGTCCACCAGGGCGGATGCCTCCAGTGCCAGCGACAGGAGCAGCAGGATCGTGACCCCGGTGGTGCCGAACAGTTGTGCGGCCAGCATGCGGTCGCCGGAACCCGGGCCGCGCAGCACGCGGACCAGTCCGAGCAGTATGGTGCCGAGCAGGAACAGGGCGGCGGCCAAATAGAAGAGGCTCATGGAGCGGCTCCGTCGTCACTGGCGCGGCGGTCACGCGGGTCGTGGAATGCCGCACGGATCCGTTGTTCCAGGGCGATCAGTGCCGCCCGCGTATCGGCGTCCCGGTCCAGCACATGCAGGGTCAGCAGGCGCCCCTCCAGGCGTACGCTGAGCGTGCCGGGCAGCAGACTGACGACCGCCATGAACAGGGTCAGGGGTGGGCCGTGAGCCAGTTCCGTGCGGTAGGTCAGGAAGTCCGGCTGGATCGGCAGGCGCGGGTCCAGGGCGCGGCGGGCGACGTCCAGCCCGCCGAGGAACGAGCTGCGCAGGAAGAACCCCAGCAGGCCCGGAAGCGCGCCGGGTCGCAACGGCAGCGGCCGTCCGGCCGGCAGCAGCAGGCTCGCGACCGCGGCCAGGATGATTGCGAGCAGGGCCAGGGGTTCCAGCAGGGCGGCGCTGCCGGCCAGGACCCACCAGAGCAGTGCGGCGGCCGCGGCGGTGGCCAGTGCCCGCCGTGCCCGCGACCGGCCGCGACCGGCAAATCTGCGGCCGGCATGGGACGGGACCGAGGCGCGCGCCATCGTGTGATCGCTGGGTGGGGTCGCTGGTGCGCCGCCGGTTATTACAGCTGGTTGCTGGCGTCAGTGAAGCCCATCAGGGATACGTCGAACACGAACGGCTGTTCCTGGTGCAGGGCACGGAAGGCGACGGTCAGGGCGCGCCCGCCGCGCAGCGCGCTCATCTGTTCGCTGTTCAGTTCGCGCCCGGCGACGCAACCCTGCTGCACGCAGGTCACGTAGCCCGCATCCATCTCTTCGCCCGCATCGTCCACCTGCATGCGGATGCCGGGGCGCAGGTCGACGCCCAGCGGTACCAGGATCTCGATGATGTGCTGTTCGCCTTCGCGGCGCACGGTCGCCTGCAGGAACAGCCCCTGCGCCTGCTCGTCCTGGATCTCCAGCGTCTGCTGCATCCGGCAACGCTCGCCTTGTGGCGTGTCGATGCACGCCACCTCCCAGTCCTGGTAGACCGTGGTCTCCGGCTCCTGCTGCTGCATCTGTTGTTGCATCTGCGGATCGGCCTGCTGGGCCAGCGCCAGGCCGGGCAGGAGAAGAAACAGGGCCGGGATCAGGCCCGCGCGCAGGGGGCGGATAGTCATTCGGTGTGCTCCGAAACGTGTGTTCAGCCGTACAGAATGGCCAATGGCGGCCCTCGGTCGCAACCGTGGCCGGGAGAACTACAGACCGTCCTGACTGATGCATGTTCCCCGCACAGGGGCCCGATGAGCGTCTCGCAGGCCTCGCTGTCAGCGCGGTGGGTTGTGCATTGCAAACAGTTCCTCCAGGGGCTGCGGGCGGTGCAGCCCGTAGCCCTGGGCGAAGTCCACCTTCAGCTCGCGCAGGCGGGCGATCGTCGATGCGTCCTCGGCAAACTCGGCGATCGTCTTTTTGTCGAGCAGGTGGCCGATATCGTTGATGTTGCCGACCAGGGCGTCATTGACCGGGTCGGTGGCGATGTTGCGCACAAAGCTGCCGTCGATCTTCAGGTAGTCCACCGGCAGGGTCTTCAGATAGGCGAACGACGACAGCCCGGAGCCGAAGTCGTCCAGCGCGAAGCGACAGCCCATGCCGCGCAACTCGCGGATGAAGCGCATTGCCGCCTGCAGGTTGGAGATCGCCGCGGTTTCGGTGACCTCGAAGCAGAAAATCTCGCCAGGCAGCTGGTGCAGGCTCAGCTGGTTGCGGATGAATGGCAGCAGGGTCTCGTCACTCAGGGTCGCGCCGGAGAGGTTGACCGCGCAATGCTCGATGCTCGCCGGGCCGTGCAGGCGGATGTGGTCAGCCACCATGGAGAAGGTCCGGGTGATGATCCAGCGGTCGACGATGGAGATCAGGTCAAAGCGTTCGGCGGCCGGCAGGAAGACCCCGGGGGGGATCAACTCGTCGTCCTGGCTCCGCAGGCGTACGAGCACCTCGAAGGAGAGTCCCGCGGGCGGTGCGCCGGAGTCGGGCTCGGCCAGTGGGTGAATCATCTGGGCAAACAGCACCAGGCGCCCCTGTTCGACGGCGTCGGAGATCTGTGTGGCCCAGTCCATCTCGCGCCGGTGCTGCTGCAGGTCCTGGTCCTCCGGGCGGAAGATATGCGAGCGCCGTCGGCCGGCGTTCTTGGCCGCGTAGACCGCGATGTCGGCATCGGCGAGCAGCTGGTTCATGCTGCGCTCGCCGGGTTGGAACTCGATGATGCCGATGGAGGCGCTGATGCGGAACACGCGGTCTTCCCAGGCAAAGCGCAGTTCGTCCAGGACCGTATGGATGGCGTTGGCGATGCGGTCGGCGTGGGCGATGTCGCAGTGCGTGAGGATGATGCCGAACTCGTCGCCCCCAAGGCGGGCGAGCAGGTCGGTTTCGCGCACCTGATCCAGCATCAGTTCGCCGACCTGGCGGATCATCTGATCCCCGGCGACGTGGCCGGCGACATCGTTCACGACCTTGAACTGGTCGAGGTCGATGTACAGCAGGGTATGGTTTTCGTGCCCCTTCTGGCTTTCCGGGTAGCGCGCCAGCTGTTCCAGGCGCTGCTCGAAGGCGTGGCGGTTGGGCAGCCCGGTCAGGGCATCGTGGGTGGCCTGCCAGCTGAGCTGGTTGGCCAGCTCGCGCGCCTGGGTCACGTCATGGAACACCAGCACCACACCCACGATCTCGCCGTCCCGGTCGCGGATCGGCGCGGCCGAGTCCTCGATCGCGAATTCCTGCCCGTCCTTGCGCAGCAGCATGGTGTGGTTGGCCAGTCCGACGATCCGACCTTCCTTGAGGCAACGCTCGACCGGGTTGACCGCCGGTTTGCGGGTGATCTCGTTGAGGATGTTGAATACTCGCGTCAGCGGTTCACCGGTGGCGGCATCGGTGGTCCAGCCGGTCAGGTACTCCGCGATCGGGTTCAGGAACGTGACTCGGCCCCGGGTATCGGTGGTGATGACGCCGTCGCCGATGGAGGCGAGCGTGACCTGGGCATATTCCTTTTCGCGGAACAGGGCCGCCTCGGCGCGCTTGGTCGCGGTGATGTCCTGCACGATGCCGTACATGCGCCGGGGCTGGCCGTCCGCGTCGCGCAGCACGTCGCCGCTCCCGAGCAGCCAGCGTTCGTCGCCATCTCGCGTGAGTACGCGGTGCTCGATGCTGTAGGCGGTACCCTGCTCGAGGGACTGCTCCACCGCGGCCTGGACCCGCGCACGGTCGTCGGGATGGACCCGCTCCAGGTAATGCTCGAAAGTGACCTCGGTGGTGTCCTCCGGCAGGTCGAACAGCTGGTAGGTCGGACGGGTCCAGACCAGGTCGCCGCTGGCGATTTCCCATTCCCAGGTGCCAACGCCGGAGAAGGCCTGGGCCAGATACAGCCGCTGCTCGCTTTCGCGCAGGCGCGCCTGTTCCTGCACCAGGCCATCGGCCATACGGTCGAAGGCGCGTGCAAGTCGGCCGATCTCGTCGCGCCCGGTGACCCCGGCACGCTGGTGGTGCTCGCCGCCGGCGATCTGCTCCGCGGTCCGGCTCAGGCGGCTCAGGCGCCGCCCCAGTGCCTGGTAGATCAGCCACCACAGCGCGGCGAGTGCTGCGATAAGGATCGGCGCGAGCAGCAGCGCCGAGTTCAGGGCCGCGGTGCGCGCCTGCCGGAAAGGCAGCGACAGATCCCATGCGAGGATGACCGCGCCCGAGGGGCTGCGCCCCAGGTCCACCAGAGGCCCGGTGAACTGCAGCGGCGCCACCGCGATCAGGGTGTTCTCGCCCGCGACATGGCGCACCTTGGCGGCGCGGCGGTCGCGGGCGTCGGTCAGCAGCGTGCGCAGCGGGTCGGCCAGCGCGGCCATGGGTTCGGCGTCCAGGGTCTCCGCGAGCGGGCGTTCGCGCATGCCGCGGTTCAGGGCGGCAACGTAGTGCTGGCGTTCATCGACCACCCCGGCCAGGCGGACCCGGATATCGACATTGAGCGCCGCGATCTCGTCCTGAATGGCCTGCGTGCCGTTGTTTGCCAGGTGGTTCTGGACGATGCGCTGCATGCGGCTGATCTCGGTCGCCAGTTCGCGTTCGGCGTTCGCGAGGATGCTGCGCTGCTGGTTGTGGATCAGGGTCAGGGTGTAGAGGGTGCCGAGAATGAGTGCTACCACCAGCAGGAAAAGCGGCAGCGTGGTGTTGATCGGATAGCGGAACAGGCCCTGCCACATCAGCCGTCTTCCGATGGCGGGCAGCCCGCCGCCTGCAGGACGCGGTCATCGAACAGACGATCGAGGTTCACCTCGCGCTCCAGCAGGCCCTGCTGCTGCATCAGGGTGGCCAGGCGCTCGCTGCTGGCGCGCAGGGATTCGCCACCGGAGGCCAGGGCTGTGCAGTTTTCCGCCCGCGAGGGAAAGTGGACCCCGGCCAATGCACCCGCCAGTTCCTCCGCGCTGAGGTCGCTATACCGGGCCATGGCGGCCTTTGCGGGTTCCGGGTCGGTATCCAGATATTCGAGCGTTCCAAACCAGGCATCCACCAGCTGCCGGAGATGTCGCGGGTGGTCGTCGAGCGCTTGGCGCTGAACTACCAGTACATCGACGATTTCGCCCGGGATCCGGGTGCTGTCGAACAACTCCTCGGCACCGGCATTCAGCAGCCGGGTGCGGGTCGGTTCGAAGGTCGCCAGGGCGTCGACCTCCCCGTCGCGGAAGGCCTCCTCGTGGCGCCCGGCATCCACACGCACGATATCGACTCTCTCGCGGTCGAGGCCGCCGTGTTCCAGGCCGCGAGCGAGCAGGTAGGCGGTGGCGGCGTCATTCTCGACCCCGATGCGGCGGCCCTCCAGGTCGGCCATGCGGGTGATGCCGGGCTGCGCCAGGATGGTGTCGCCGCCATGCGAGTAGTCCAGCAGCAGGATGACGCGGATATCGTGGCCGTCGGCGCGTAGCAGCAGCGCCTCGTCGAGGGTCAGGGCGGCGGCATCGACATTGCCGTTGCGAAAGGCGCGCAGTGACTCCACGTTCGAGCCGAAGCGGGCGAGGCGGATCTCGTCGGTGGGAAACCGGCCCTCGGAGGCGGCCAGGTGGAGGGGCTGGTAGCCGATCCACTCGATGGTGGCCACCCGCAGCGGGGTCTCCTGGGAGCCACCACAGCCGAGCAGCAACAGCGGCAGCAGCAGAACGACCACGGCGAGACCACAGCGCCAGCGGGTGCGTGCGCTCGCTTGACGCTGGCGGGCAGGGATCGCCGCTCCGGGTGCGATCATCGCTCGCCCCTCCCTGGATGAAGTCGATGGCTCACGGACAACAGTATCCGGGGGGACGATTCCCTGGTCAACGCAGGGTCTTATTCCCGGTTCGTGTAGCGGTCGGTGAAGGCGCAGCGGCCCTCGGGTAGCCAGTCCGGGAAGTCGTAGTAGCGGGCGAGCACCGGTTCCAGGATCTGGTCTTGGTAGGCGGCGTAGTCGAAGCCGCGGCCTTCGGCGAGGGTCCATTCGACGCCGCGGATGGTGACCTCGCGCAGGCGCAGCTCTTCGAAAAAGGGTTCCACGTGCGCCGGGTCCAGCTCGCCGCGCGTGGGCAGGTAGAGGATGTTGGCGCTATCGAGGGCGCGGAAGTCGGTCAGCAGGTCGTCCTGGCGGCCATAGTGGGAACCGGGGCCGAACACGCCGACCTCGCGCCCGGCGTAGTAGGCGAGCACCGCCGAGCGCGAGTAGCTGCGGGTGAAGATGTGCCACTCCGCTTCGTATTCGTTGACCACCTCGGCCACCGACTCCGGGGTGAGGTAGAACACCGCATCGGCGTAGCGGTCCTGGCCCTTCAGCCATTCCACGGGCATCAGCGCGAGGGTCAGGATCGCGATCGCATGCAGCACGGCGAGGGCCCCGGAGAGCCAGACGCTGATGGTCAGTGCACGCACACTCAGGAACAGCGCCGGCAGCAGCAGGAAGGGGGCGAAGGCGGCCAGCCAGTGCAGCCCGATGCTCTTGAACGGGGCGAGCAGGGCAAACAGGAGCAGGGGGATCAGTCCGGCGGACAGGAAAACGCCCAGCTGGTGCTCGCGGATGCCGGCGGCCAGGGCCCGCCACTGACGCGCATAGAACCACAGCAGCCAGGGCGTGAACAGGTAGATCAGCAGGATCGCGTAGGTCAGCCAGTTGCCGGGGTCGAAGCCGCCGTCGCCGTGCCGGTTCACGATGTTGAACATCACGTTGTACCAGCAGTTGCCCCAGTTCCAGTACAGATTGAGCGCCACCGCTGGCACCACGCCGAGGATGATCAGCAGGAGGCCGCGCCAGTGCTGCCGCGCGAACAGCAGGATATGCAGCCCCAGTGCAATCCCCAGCAGGACCGCGAAGTACTTGGACAGGAACGCCAGCCCCAGGGCCAGGCCGGCGAGCAGGAACCAGTGCGCGGCGCCGGTGCGCAGGGCCTGCCAGGCAAGGCCGGTAGCCAGCAGGCTGAACAGGATCAGCGGGGTGTCCGTCGCGGTGATCACCGCGATGAAGAACAGCGGCATGAACAGCGCCAGCAGCGAGACCAGGCGCGCGCGGATCGGATCGGTATGCCGCCACCAGAGGAAGATCGCGAGCGCCGGTGCCATGGAGACGAAAATACCCAGGGCACGGATCGCCAGCGGGTGCTCCGACAGGGGCAGGATGGCGCCCAGCCACCAGCCGATCATCGGCGGGTGGTCGTAATAGCCGAGATCCGGGTTCTGTCCCCAGGTCAGGAAATAGGCCTCGTCGCCGGTGATTGGCAGGGCCCAGGCCATGCCGATCTTGACCAGCAGCACGGCCAGCAGGATCGCGCCGTAGTGACGGGCGAGCCAGGGCCAGGAGGCGGTTGTCGGGTTCACTCGGGGGCCCCCTCTACCGACGGCCCGTGGACACGCCGGAAGCGGCCCCGGCGCAGGCGGTAGCCGCTGCCGGCCATCTCCAGAAGCGGCTGGTCAGCTGCGCTGTCGCCGTAGGCCGCGACCAGATCGACCGGTTCGTCCGGGGGCAGGGTGGCCAGCCAGGCGGCGACCGCCGCCGGCTTGGCGGCGCCGCGGCAGTTGGTGCCGTCCAGGCGTCCGGTGACGCGACCGGCGTCATCCACCGCGAGGCGCGAGCTGACCACGCCGGTGAGCCCGTAGCGCTCGGCCCACGGTTGCAGCCAGACATCCAGCGAGGCGGAGACCAGTACGCAGTCATGGCCTGCGTCGCGATGGGCCCGCAGGGCGCGCATCCCGGCCGGGCGCAGCAGGCGGTCCAGGCCGCGGTCGGCGAATTCACGGCCCCTGGCCTGCAGGTGGGCGAGGGTCTCGCCGGCGAGCATATGGGTCAGCACCGCCCCCTTGGCATCCTGATTGGACAGGCGCTTCAGCGCCAGGCCGGTCAGCGCCGGGAGGCAGTCCGGCAGGCGGCGCAGGAAGGCCGGTGTCCCCAGCGCGTGGCGCAGGAAGGGGAACAGGCTGTCGCGCCGGGTCAGGGTGCCGTCGAAGTCGAACAGCACGATCTGCCGCGTGTCATTCCGGTTCATCGTTATGGCTTCAGGGTTATAGCTTCAGGCGCTTGAACAGGTATTCGGGGATCAGGCGGATGATGGTCATGATCACCCACCACTTGCCGGGCAGGTAGGCGACGTCGCGGCCACGGCGCATGGCGCGGACGATGCCGCGGGCCACCGTTTCCGGTTCGGCCCACAGGGCGCCGGCGCGGTTTAGGCCCTCGGTCATCGGGGTGCGCACGAAGCCGGGCTTGAGCGTGACCACGTCCACGCCGCTGAAGAACAACCGGTTGCGCAGCCCCTGCAGGTAGATCGCGAGCATGCCCTTGGCGGTGCCGTAGGCGTAGTTGCTCTGGCGTCCGCGATCCCCGGCCACCGAGCCGATCGCGGCGATCACGCCGCGGCCCCGGGCTTCGAAGTCCGGGGCGATGCGGCCCAGCAGGGCGATGGCACTGGTGCCGTTGACGTGGATCGCCTGCAGGGTCGCGTCCACCGAGGCGTTGCACGCGGCCTGGTCCGGCAGGGTGCCCCAGGCGAGCAGTACGCTGTCCACCTCGCCCAGGGCCTCCTGCGCCTGCTGCCACAGCGCCGCGTGCCCGTCGATATCGGCCAGATCGGCGCGGGCACCGAGGATGCGGTTGCCCTCCGGGTCGTCGGCGCGCACCCGCAGGTCGGCCAGCAGGGCCTCCAGGGCGTCGCCGTCGCGGGCAACGCAGAACAGCCGCGCGCCGGTATCCACCAGCTCCCGGGCCACTGCGGTGGCAATGGCCGAGGTGGCACCAAAGAGGACAACGTTGTTCATCGGGTTCATGCGGTCACCCTGCGCCAGAAGCCGGAGGAGAATTCGGGGTCCACATACTCGGCGAAGGCCTCCCAGCCGGGGAACCCCTGGCGGAAGACTTCGGCCGGCATGCGCGCGTCCTTCGCAGGGTACAGGGCACCGTCGGTCTCCTGCACGATGGCGTCCAGGCGCGCGAACAGCCGTTCGGTGTCGCGACCCTTTTCCGGGAAGTCCAGCGCGAGGGTGGCACCCGGGCGGGGAAAGGACAGCATGCCCGGCGCGGGCCGGTCGCCGAAGGTCTTGAGCACCGCGAGAAACGAGCCCTGGCCGCTGGCGGCGATGGCATCCAGCAGGGCCTGCACGCCGTCCCGTGCGGCATGGGGGGGCAGGACGCACTGGTACTGGTAGAAGCCCTGGTGCCCGTAGATGCGGTTCCAGTGGCGGATCGCATCCAGCGGGAACAGCCAGGGCTGGTGGTGCACGGCACGGGGTGTCGCGTGCACCGGCTGGCGGTAGTAGAGGTGGTTGAAGGCGCGCAGCGTCAGGCGGTTGACCAGCGAGACCGGCGGGTCCAGCGGGATGCTGCGCCGGTGTTCGCGGTAGTCCCCGCGCACAGGCGCGGTGGCCGCGTGGCGCGCCGCGCCGTAGATGCCGCGCCCGACGCGCCCGTCCGGGCCCGGGTTCAGGCAGTCGATCCAGGCGACGGTGTAGGGCCACTCGCGCTCGGCCTGCGCATTCAGCTCCCAGAACGCATCCAGCGAGTCGAAGCGCTGCGACCAGGTGCGCATCCAGCCGGAGCGCACCGGCATCAACTGCAGGGTCACGGTCTCGATCAGTCCGGTCAGGCCCAGCCCCCCCAAGGTTGCGGCGAACCAGTCGGGGCTGCCCTCGGGGGTGACCTCCAGGACCTGGCCATCGGAACGGCGCAGGGTCAGCCCGAGTACGTGGTCGCCGAAGCTGCCGGCCTGATGATGGTTCTTGCCGTGCACGTCGTTGGCCACCGCGCCGCCGAGGGTGACAAAACGGGTACCCGGCACCACCGGCGGGAACCAGCCGCGCGGCACCGCGAAGCGCAGCAGGGCATCCAGCGACAGTCCGGCCTCCGCGGTGATCCGCCCCGTGGCGGCGTCGAAGGCCACGAAGCGATCCAGCCCCGGCGTATGCAGCAAGGTGGCCCCCGGATTCAGGCAGACGTCGCCATAGCTGCGCCCGAGGCCGTGGGCGAGCAGGGGGCGGGGCGTGCCCGGGGGAAGCGGCCGGCCGCGGTGAGCAAGCTCGACTTCGGCGGCATGTTCGACCCGCGGGATGCGGTTCCAGCTGCCAGTCATCACCCGCCCACCTCGTCGTTGCGATCCCCTGCAGGAGGCCAGCCCCCTGGCCGATTGGGCGCAGCTAATATCCTCTGCGCTTGAATGCGCGGGCGTCCACGCATCCGCAGGCCCCCGGTTGCCGGGGGTGCGACATTCCCTCGGGTACAGCTCGACCGCACGCCCAATCGGCCAGGGGGCTGGCCTCCTACAAAGGAACCGTTACGCATGGGGTTGCACCGGGTGTTCGTGGCCGCGCGCCTCGGGGTTGGTGGCCAGCGCGATCAGGCCCAGGATCACCGCGAACCAGAGGGTGGTGAAGCGGATCAGCATGGTCGCCGCGATGGCGTCGGCCGGTGGCATGTCGGCCCACAATAGCAGGGCGACCATCACCGCTTCGGTACCCCCCAGTCCCCCAGGCAGGAAGCTCAGCGCGCCGGCCAGCATGGCCAGGGCGAAGACGAAAGCGGCAAAGGCGAAGCCGGCCTCGAAGCCCATGGCGTTGAGGATCCACCAGAAGGCGAGGGCCTCGGCGCTCCACGCGATGACGCTGAGGGCAGTGGCCGCGGCCAGCAGGGCCGGGCGGTGGCAGCGCCGTGCCTGCAACAGGATCGTGGCGACATGGTGCAGGCTGCGCCAGACGCGCTGCCCCGGGCGGTCGCTGATCGTCTGTATCCAGGCGAGCGGGCGTCGCCACGACAGGATCACCAGCGCCGCGAGGATGCAGGCTGCGCCGGCCGCGATCAGCCAGGTGCCCTGGGCCACCAGGGTCAGGCCTAACAGGGACAGCAGCACGACCGCGATGAGGTCGGACAGGCGCTCGGAGACGAAGGCGGCGAAGCTGTCCGGGTAGGGCACCCGGCGGCGCTTCAGCAGCACCCCGCGCAGGGCCTCGCCGGCCTTGCCGGGCGTGGTGGTCAGGGCGAAGCCGGCCACATAGATATGCAGGCTGGCGCGCGTCGGGATGGCATGGCCCAGGGTGCGCAGGTAGAGCTGCCAGCGGGTGAAGCGCAGGCTGTAGTTCACCAGCGACAGCGCCAGGGCCAGCAGGACGCCGCCGACGCCCACCAGCTTCAGGGCGCGCCAGACCTCGTCCGCCCCCGCCCACAGCACGACCCCGAGATACAGCGCGACGGCAACGATGATCGAGAGCATCACCGCGCGCAGGCGCCAGCCGGAGAGCAGGACCGCACTCATGCGAGTACGGCGAGGGTCACGCCCATCCATACCGCGACCGTGGCCAGCAGGTGCGGGTCGGTGACCAGGTCGCGCGAGGTGTCGTTGCCGGCGCCGCGCGCGTGCAGCAGGAACAGGTAGCGAAAGATGCCGTAGATCACGAACGGCAGGGTGTAGATCAGCCCATCCGTGCCGTGCAGCGCGATGGTCTCGGCGCTGACGGTGTAGAGCCCGTAGGCGAGCACGGTGCAGGCGGCGCTGATGGCGATGAACTGATCCAGGAGACTGACGCTGTAGTCGTGCAGCACGCGCCGCGTCCCGTCCTGATCCGGTGTGTGTTCGATGGCGCCATCGGCAAGCTCCGCGCGCCGCTTGGCGAAGCCCAGGAACAGCGTCAGCATCAGCCCGCACAGCAGCAGCCATTGCGAGGGCTCGATGCCCAGCCCGAGGGTGCCGGCGAGGATGCGCAGCATGAAGCCGGCGGCGATGCTGAACACGTCGAGGATCACGATGTGCTTGAGCGACCAGGAATAGGCCACGTTTAGCACCAGGTAGGTCAGGATCAGCGCGATCACCCAGGTGCTGACCAGCGCCGCGAGGACCAGCGCGACAATGACCGCGGTGGCGAAGATCGCCCAGGCGGTGGAGATCGCGATCGCGCCGCTGGCGATCGGGCGTTCGCGCTTGGTCGGGTGGCGGCGGTCGGCCTCGACGTCGACGATGTCGTTCAGCACGTAGACCGCGCTGGCGATCGCGCAGAATGCGAGGAACGTGACGCTGGCGGCGAGCACCGTCCCGGGTTCGCCCCACTCGTGCGCGAACACCACGCCGAGGAACACGAAACCGTTCTTGATGTACTGGTGCGGGCGCAGCAGCTTGATCAGCGAATGCAGCATGCGGGCGGTCGTCCGTGAAGGTGGTTGCAGTCTACTGACGCGCTCGATGCGTTACCATCGGCGCCGCTGTCGCGCGCACCCGCGTGTGTTTCGATCCCATGTCTCGATCCGCAGGAGAACTGCCATGTCGCTTGTTGCCCGATCCCTTCTGCCCGCCGCCCTGCTGCTCGCCGCCGGGCTGGTGGCCGGCTGCATGTCCGGGGGCGGTCCGGAGCCCGAGTTCGCCGAGGGCCAGCCGTTTCCCGAGCGCACCCTGAATGACCAGCACGGGAACCCGGTCGAGCTGCCGGGCAATGCCCGCGTGATCCTGAAGACCGTCGAGGCGGCCCCGGCCGGCGTCGCCAACGCGGTCCTGAGCGAGATGAGCCCCGCCGAGCGCGAGGGGATCGTCTACATCGCCGACATCCACGAGATGCCGCCGCAGCCGATGCAGAACGTGGTCCTGCCGCGCATGCAGGCGCGGGACTACTCCATCGTGGTGACCTCCAGCGAGGCCGATGCCGGTTTCCTGCCGCACGAGCGCGAACAGGTGACCGTGGTCCTGCTGGATGGCGAGGGCGTGGTGACCGGTGTTGGCCATGCCGGGAGCGAAGAGGCCCTGAAGGACCTGCTCGACGAGGCCGGCGAGTAAGCCACGCGCATGAGGCTTCCGAGCCCG
Organism: Thioalkalivibrio sp. ALE17; assembly: GCF_000425605.1. Lineage (NCBI taxonomy): Bacteria > Pseudomonadati > Pseudomonadota > Gammaproteobacteria > Chromatiales > Ectothiorhodospiraceae > Thioalkalivibrio > Thioalkalivibrio sp. ALE17. The sequence goes on along the minus strand of NZ_AUDT01000007.1, from coordinate 112,937 downwards.
GGCCGGGGCTGACATGGCCTTTTTCCTCGGCCTGCTGACGGCCCTGGGCTTCGGCGCTGGCGACTTCTTTGGCGGCCTGGCCTCCCGGCGCATCCCGGCGCTGGTGGTCGCCTGCTATTCGCAGATCCTGGCCACCGTCGTCCTGCTGGTGATCGCTCTCCCGCTGGCGGGCCTGCCCGGGACCCAGGCCCTGATCTGGGGCGGGGCCTCGGGGCTCGCCCTGGCCCTCGGGCTGCTGGCCTACTACCACGGCCTGGCCAAGGGCTCGATGGGGCTGGTCGCCGCCGTGACCGGCGTGATCTCGGCCCTGGTGCCGCTGCTGGTCGGGCTGGTGATGGGCGAGCAGCCGGGCCCGCTGGCGCTGGCCGGGATCGCGGCCATCGTGATCGCGATCGGGATGATCTCCGGCGGTTCGCGCAAGGCGAGTCCACGCCGCCTGGACGAGCCCGTGCGTGGCCTGATGGCGCTGGCCCGGGGGGCGCACCCGGTGCGCGGGCTGGTGGACGCGACCATCGCCGGCGTCTGCTTCGGGCTGGTCTTCGTGTTCCTGAACGAGGCCGAGGCGGGCTCGCCGCTGTGGCCGGTGGTGGCGACCTCGGCGGTGGGCGCGCTGGCGCTGCTGGCGGTGATGCTGGTGCGCCGGCCGCAGACCGGGATGAGCCGCTCCACGCTGGTGCTGCTGTCGCTGGCCGGTCTGTTCCAGGCCGCGGCGACGCTCGCCTTTGTCGTGGCCGTGCGCATGGGCCTGCTGTCGATCATCGCGGTGGCCGGGGCGCTGTCGCCGGCCCCGACCGCGCTGATGGCGCGTTTTTTCCAGGCCGAGCGCATGTCGCGGGTGCAACTGACCGGTTTCGTCTTCGCCCTGGCGGGCATCGTCCTCATCGTGCTCGGCGGGCCCGGGTAGGGAACCGGCAAGTCTGTTAAGTTGGCGGCGTGACCCAACCCACAGGAGGTGCCAGGTGTCCGAAGATCCCAAGCCGGAAGTCGTGCGCAGCGACGTCAGCGAGCCCGCAGCCGGGCCGCGCAAGGACGTCACGATGGTCACCGTGGTGTACGTGCTGTACCTGGTGAGCTTCCTGACCGCGCTCACCGCGATCGCCGGCCTGATCATCGCCTATATCAAGCGGGGCGAGGCCGATAGCGTCAGCGTCTCCCACTTCACCTATCAGATCCGCACCTTCTGGATCGGGTTGCTGTTTGCCGTGATCGGAGCCATCACCACGCCCATCGGCATCGGCTTCCTGATCTTCCTGGCCCTGATCATCTGGCTGCTGGTGCGCTGCATCAAGGGCCTGCTGGCGAACAACGACAACCGCGCCATCGAGCAGCCCGAGACCTGGCTCTGGTAGTTCTTGTGCGCCGCCCTTGAGCGGCGTTGGCGAATGCGCGCGCGCCTGGAGCAATACCAGGTACTGATCTATCTGGTGGCCATTGCCCTGGGGCTGGGCCTGGGCCTGTCCGCGCCGGAGTTCGGGGCGATGCTGGATGCCGTGCTCTGGCCGGTGCTGGGGCTGTTGCTGTACGCCACGTTCGCGCAGACGCCGCTAAACCACATGGGCGCGGCGTTTCGCGAGCCGCGCCTGCTGGCGGCGGCGGTGATCGGCAACTTCGTGGTGATCCCGCTGCTGGTCTGGGCGATCCTTCAGGTCGCGCCGGGCGGTCCGGCGGTCCTGCTGGGCATCGCGCTGGTGCTGCTGGTCCCGTGCACCGACTGGTTCATCACCTTCACCCATCTGGGTGGGGGTGACACGCGCCGGGCGATCGCCTTTTCTCCCCTTTCGCTGTTGCTGCAGCTTTCCCTGTTGCCGCTGTATCTGTGGTGGCTCTTCGGTGGCGAGTTCACCCTGGTGCTGGCCGGCGGAGACGTGCTGAAGGCCTTTGCCGGCCTGATCCTGGTCCCGCTGGTTCTGGCGTATCTGACCGAACGCTGGGCCGGGGAAGATCCCGGTCGCGGGCGCGTGATCGCCGGCCTGGGGTGGTTGCCGGTGCCGCTGCTGGCCCTGGTGGTGCTGATCGTCGCCGCATCCCAGGTCCAGACGGTGCTCGACGGGGTCGGTGTCCTGCTGCCGTTATTGCTGATCTTTTCCGGTTTCCTGGTGGTTGCGGCCCTGCTGGCGCGGGCGCTGGCGCGAGCGTTCGGCCTGCCGGTCGCACAGGGGCGGGTGCTCGCTTTCAGCCTGGGATCGCGCAACTCCTTCGTTGTGCTCCCGATCGCACTGGCATTGCCGCAGGGACTGGAGTTGGCGGTGGTCGTGGTGGTGTTCCAGTCGCTGGTGGAGTTGGTCGGCATGGCCCTGTACCTGTGGTGGGTCCCTCGGCACCTGTTTCCCGCCCGGGCGCCGGCGCCTTGATCGGGCGGGTGTGCCCGCCCGCAAGCCATCGTAATGCGGTCCATGCCGGTTGTGTCTGGATGATCGTCGCGGCCCGAGGGAAGGCGTTGAGCCGGCCGTGGCGAGGGCGCGGGTGTCGTGAATTCGACAGGTTTCTGCGGCGGCGGCCTGCTGTTTTCTGTTTGTCACGGTTTTTTGACGATGCCGGCCTATACTCCGAAACGTGACGGGCGTCTCCCCGGGACCGGGGAGCCAGGGATTTTTTCGGACACGCGGGGAAGACCATGTCCGGATCAGGAAAGATCAACGGGGCCTTGTGGCCCGTAAGGCGCAGCGGGATCCTCGTCGCTGATGGAGACGCGCGGGACTTTGGTGCGGAGATCTACCGGATGTGTTCCTCGGACACACCCCGTGAAGTCGCCTGGCTGGATATGGGAGGGCATCCCGGGACTCCCGTGCCGCAACTTTCGAGTGCCTGGCATCTGCGCCGCCTGACGTTCCCGATGCCCCGGCCCTGGCCCGATCTGGGCGGGGTTCGGGTCGGCCTTCTGGATCTGGGACGCTCCCTGCCATCGCAGCTCGTCGACTTCGTCCACGCGCACCAGCACGTGAAGTGGATTGCCCTGGTCGATCCGGCGTTGTTACCGAGTCCGGAATTGCGCGACCTGATTCGGGACAGCTGCTACGACTTCCATACCCGGCCGCTGGATCAGGCCCGTCTGGAAGTGACCCTGGGCCGCGCCTGCGGGATGGCCGTTCTGGAGACACCCGCGGAGCCCGCCGCCGGCCTGCCGTCGGTGGACGAAGGCCGACCCATTATCGGCCACAGCGCTCCGATGCAGGCCCTCGCGCGGCAATTGAGCCGGGTCGCGGGATCGGACGCGCCGGTCCTCTTCCAGGGCGAAAGTGGAACCGGAAAAGAGCTTGCGGCTCGCACGGTGCACCGTCAGTCGCGGCGCAGCGAGGGTCCGTTTGTTGCGGTCAACTGCGGGGCGTTACCGGCGCAGTTGATCCAGTCCGAACTGTTCGGTCACGAGGCCGGCGCATTCACCGGTGCGACCCGCCGCAAGATCGGTCAGCTCGAGCTGGCCCATGGCGGGACCCTGCTGCTGGACGAGATCGGGGATCTGGGGCTCGACCTGCAGGTGAATCTGCTGCGTTTCCTGCAAGAGGGGACGCTGCTGCGTCTGGGTGGCCTGCAGCCGATCCAGGTGGATGTGCGTGTCCTGGCCGCGACCCATGTCGATCTGTTCAAGGCCGTAGAGGCCGGCCGATTCCGGGAAGACCTCTATTACCGCCTGAATGTGATTCAGCTGGACGTGCCCCCGTTGCGGGAGCGTGGGGCCGACCTGGTGGAGCTGGCCCATTTCTACTTCGACCGGTTTCGTGGCCAGAACCCGCGCCTGCGCGGATTTACCCGTGCGGCCATCCAGGCGCTCTACAGCCATCGCTGGCCGGGCAATGTCCGGGAGCTGGTCAACCGTATTCAGCGGGCCGTGACCATGGCGGACGGGCGCCTGATCCGGCCGGAGGATCTGGGGCTTGCGGCGCCGCTCGAGGGCAGCGGCCGGGAGACGCTGGCGCAGGCCCGTGCCCGCGCGGAACGCGAGACGGTGATGCGGGCGCTGGGGCAGTGCGACAACAACCTGTCGCGCGCCGCACGCGAGCTGGGAGTAGGGCGGGTGACGCTTTATCGCTTGCTCGACAAGTACGGGATGCGTCCGTCCAAGCACTGAACCCCGGGTTCAGGCGCGATGGAGCGGTCCCGGTTCTGGGGGGCACGCCGCGGTGCGCCGTCTGGCGCGCGGCCGGTGTGTTCCCGTTTGCACGGCCCCGAGGGGGCATGGAGAACGCACGTGAACAAGATCCGGGTCGGGAGGTGGGGGGCGGGGCTGGTCCCGCTGTTTCTGGGGTTGTCGGCCACGGTCGCCGCGCAGGAGCCCCGCGAGGCGGTCGGGGACGCGCCACGGGACCAGGGCCCGCAGGTTACGGTCTTCGAGGAGCGCGGCATGCTTACGCCGCAGGGGCAATGGGTGATCGAGCCTTCGCTCGCCTATGTGCACAGCAGCGCGCTGGATGTCTCGATCGAGGGCTTCACCATCATCCCGGCCCTGGCGATCGGGCTGATCGATGTCAGCGAGACGGAACGGGACACGCTGACGGCCGCGGTGGCATTGCGGTACGGGCTCACCGACCGGCTCGAGGTCGGGCTCAAGATTCCCTGGGTCTACCGCGAACAGCAGGTGCGCCGGCGCGACATCCTGGAAGGAACGGAACTGGAGCGGGTGACCGGGTCCACCGGCAGCGGCCTGGGGGATGTCGAGTTCGGGCTGTCCTACCAGTTCAACACCGCCGATCGCGGGCGCCCTTTCTTTATCGGCAATCTGAAGGCAAAGAGCCGCACCGGGACGGACCCGTTCTCGGTGGATCGACGCCGGATCGTGGACGAGGACGGGAACCGGCTCGGCGAGATCTTCCTGGAACAGCCCACCGGATCCGGCTTCTGGGCCGTGCAGCCCAGCGTGACCATGATCTACCCGACCGATCCCGCCGTACTGTTCGCGAACGTCAGCTATCTGTGGAATATCGAGCGGGATGTGGGTCCGGACTACGGCACGGTGGATCCGGGGGACGCCTTCGGCGCCAGCCTCGGCATGGCCATCAGCCTGAATGACCGTACCTCGATGAGCCTGGGTTATGACCACAGCGTGGTGTTTCGGACCCGCGTGGAGAACGATCCCGGGCTGGAGCCCGTGTTCGGTCGGCGCCAGGTGGGGACGCTGCTGTGGGGGGTGTCGCATCGCCTGACTGAACGCACCAGCCTGAACTTCTCGCTGGGGGTGGGGGTGACCGAGTCCGCGCCCGATGTGCAGATGACCGTGCGGGTGCCGATGCGTTTCTGAGATCGCTGCCGCGAACGACGGCGGCGGGGCTACCAGCCGCGACCGCCGTCGGTTAGCTGCTGCTCCAGGGCCCGGCCAAGGTCGCTGCGCGGCATCTGCAGGTTGCGCAGCTCCAGTTGCAGGATTGTCTGGTGCTGGATGGCCTGACCGTCCAGCTGGTTCTGGATGGTCGTGACCCAGCCCTGGCCGCTGGCCGTTTCCGAGACGAACGTCTGTGCCGGGAGGCCCGCCGTCGCGTTGAGAATCGTGATGCGACCGGCGGAGGGGTGGCTCGTCGCGGCGCCAAGGGTTCCCAGTGGATGCAGCGTGCTCTGGTGCAGGATCTCGCCATTCAGGGCCGTGATCTGTTCCAGGCCGATCGCGATCTGCAGCCCGTCGCGGCCGAAGAAGCCACCGCGCTGCTCGGCCAGCACCGCATCGGCGACCACCCGCGGGTCACCCGCGCCGGGAAGCGTTTCCAGTGCCTGGGCCGCGACGGGCAGGCCGACGGCGAGGATGCAAAGCGCCAGGCGGGCAAGCGTCGAACCGGTCCGCGGCCCTCGGGGGGGCGAGGCATCGCATCGCTGCGGGGATATGGGGGCCATGGACGTTACCATTCCCGGGCCCGTGGCAGATTCAGGGTGAAACTGGCCAGGTCGCGGCGCACCACGCCGTCCTCGACGGGTGCGCGGGTGATGGCGGCCCACGTCTGGGGGGCGTTGAAGTTCGCGCGGGCGCGCTCGACCTCTTCGCGGATGATGAACAGGATGTCGTTTACCCAGGCCGCCTCGAACTCGGGTCGGCGGTAGCTCTTCAATCCCAGGGCCGGGTCCCCGACCAGGACCTCGCCCTCGCGCAGGCCCTTGATGACCACAAAGTGCCGATAGCCGCGCGTCTCGATCATCGCGATGGCGGGCACGCCCAGCCCCTCCAGGTCGTCCAGGCCGATCCGGAAGCCGTCCGCCGCCAGGCCGGCCTCCGCCCCGAGGTAGTTCTTCATGTCCAGCAGCGAAAAGCCCTGGGCCCGGATCAGGTCCTGGTCACCGCGGCGGAACATGCCGTCAAAGGTGGTGGTTTCCACCGTGGGCCGGTCGTAGTGGTAACTGAGCAGGGTGGCCAGTGCGGCGGAGCCGCAGCTGAAGTCGTATTGCTGCGGGACCACCGAGCGAAAGCGCAGGGCCTTCATGCTCTCGACCGGGACGTTCATGCTGCCAATCATCCCGGGAACCTGCGCCCCGCCCGCCTGGGCCTGCAGCGCCTGGGGTGCCAGCAGGGCAAGCACCAGGATCCCCGGCGCAAGCAGAAGGTGGTGGTGCCGCATGTTCACGGGTGGATCGTGACGTTCACGATCATGGATTCCTGGATGGCCACGTTATGGCCGGTGTTCTGGATGACGGTGGAAAACCCGCGGGCATTGTCGAAGGCGCCCGGCGCGATCAGGTTGGTGCCGCTATGGCCGCCCATAACGACGTTGTCATGCAGGGCGATCTGGGAGTGGACCTGGCCCAGCTGGATGTTGCTGACCCCCTGGCGCGCCCGTTGCTGGTTGAGGGTGTCGGCATCCACCGACGTCAGGCCCTGAAGGTCCAGCGTGCCGGATGCGGCGAGGTTTGTTTGACTGTCGCGAGGGTCGGCCGCGCTGGCGGAACCGGCCGCCAGGAGCAGCGTGCCCAGCATCGCGGCGAACAAGGATCGGGTGAACAAGGATCGGGTGAACAAGGATCGGGTGAACAAGGATTGCGAATATCTCGGATGGAGGCGCATGACCGGATTCTCCAGTGCAGGGCCGTGACGCGACGGGTCTCGGACCCGCCGCGTGGCACGGACTAGTTGCCCAGATTGAGGTGTGCCTGCACCGATACCTGCTGTTGCGTCAGGCTGTTGGCCCCGCTGTTCTGCGAGACCTGGGTGATGCCGGCGGGGGCCACGAAGGAATCGGAACCGATCGAGTTGCGGGCGATGTTGCGCGCACCCTCGGCGATGTCCACATAGTTCCCGGTGACCGTGCCGGACAGCTCGTTCTGGCTCACCACCGCGTTGACCTGCAGCATGGTGTTGAAGCTGTCGGTGGCGGTGTTGTTGCCGGAATCCATGACCGCCAGGCTGTTGTCCGAGTTGTCGCTCTGATCGCGGGTCACGCTGGCAGTGGAGCCGTTGTTGGCCGCGGCACTGTTGTCGTCGGCATTGGCCGAGCTGTTGTCGGAGCTGTCGTTGCCCGAATCGGAGATGTTCAGGCTGTTATCGGAGCTGTCATTGCCCGAGTCGGCGATGTTCAGGCTGTTATCCGAGTTGTCATTGCCCGAGTCAGCGATGTTCAGGCTGTTATCCGAGCTGTCGTTACCCGAATCAGCGATGTTCAGGCTGTTGTCCGAGTTGTCGTTGCCCGAGTCGGCGATATTCAGGCTGTTGTCGGAACTGTCGTTGCCCGAGTCGGAGACCGTGGTGTTTCCGGAGTCCGCCACATTCGTGCTGTTGTCCGAACTGTCGTTGCCGGAGTCGGCGATGTTCAGACTGTTGTCGGAGCTGTCATTGCCCGAATCCGAGACCGTGGTGTTGCCGGAGTCGGCCACACTGGTGCTGTTGTCGGAACTGTCGGACAGATCGGAGTCATTGATCGCCACCGCCAGCGAGTTCTCGTTCGCGGATGCGCCGCCATTGTCGGCGGTCGAGGAGGCGGTAGCGGTTTGGTCGCCGACCTCGCCTTCCGCCGTGTTGGTCGGATTGGCCAGTGCCAGACCGGAACTCAGGCCGAAGGCAAGTGCGATCGCGGAAGCAATAAGCGTTTTTTTGAAGTCCATGATGAATCTCCTTGTGATAGCGGAACTGCATTTGTGGACGTCGTAATGACCCGGTGCCTGGCACTGGGCATTACGGTCCAATTTTCTGCAAGGCTTGGGCCAGATGGTCAGTTCTTTTTTATTTCAATGGCTTGGGATGCATTCACTGGCTACGCTCAGGGTCATCTGTACCGCTGATGGAACACCGGTTCACGTCGCTTGCGTTGACAAATTCCGTAAGCGACGGAAATACATGAGAAAAGCGGGTGAATCCGGACTGATCCGCCAGCGAGACATGGCCCCCGGATCTCCACGGGGAGGCTGGCTGGGTCTTGCACTTGTGCTCGGGCCGCGCGCTGTGCGGAGCCGATGCAGTGACTGCCGCGCTGACGCGCTACTCCGGTACGGCAGCTGCTGGCAAACCGCGCCGGGTCTTGCAGCGATGCCGCATGCCGGCAGGCGACTGCAGCGGGCCGTGCGCGCTCAAGTCTTCCGGCAGCGTGCCGTTATCGCAATATATGGAGGGCGTTATGTGCGTCCGGGCCCCGGGATCGGGAACCCGCGCCGGTGCCCGCCGCTCTATCCGTAATCTGGACCGAGGTGCATTCCGCGCTCGGCACTGCCTTGGGTTCACGACATGACGACCGACGCCTTCACCCTTGACCGTCTGCATCGCCAGGGCGATCGCATCATGGTCGCGGTCATGGGATTTCTCTTCATCCTGACACTGGGGCTTTCCGCCTGGCACGGCACCCTGACCGCCGCGCTCGCGTTCGGCCTGCCGGCGCTGGCCATCGCGGGGACGCTTTTGTGGGCATCACCCGGGAGCCTTCTTAACCGGCTGGTGAATGGCGGTTTCCTGATGGGCTTTGCGGCGCTGATGATCCATCAGGGGCAGGGCATGATCGAGATGCACTTCGCGATCTTCGTGCTGCTGGCCTTCCTGCTCTACTACCGCGACTGGCGTGTATTGGTACTTGCCGCGGCCGTGATCGCGGTCCATCACCTGTCGTTTCATTACCTGCAGGAGGCCGGGGTGGGGGTTTACGTCTTCCCGCCGCACGCGGGCCACGCACACGGGCTGGGGCTGGTGATGCTGCACGCGGCGTTCGTGGTGTTCCAGACCGGCTTGCTGGTGTACATGGCCCGGCTGCTGCATCGCGAGGGCCAAGAAGCCGAGGAACTGCATGCCATCACTGCTCAGCTCCAGGTCCGGGATGGTGTTGTGAACCTGAGCCTGGATGCGGCGCAGGGGCATAGCGCCATTGCCCGGCAACTGGGCGATTACCTCGGCGCGGTGCGGCGTGCGGTGCTGGAGACTCGTGCGACCGCCTCGGCCCTGGGGGAGATGTCGGCACGGTTGGGGACGACGGTCAACCGCAGCGAACAGGCGGCGCAAAGCCAACAGTCGAATACCGATCAGATCGCATCGGCGGTTACCGAGATGGAGGCCAGCGCGCGCGAGGTCTCGGGCCATGCCCGCGATGCCGCGGCGGCCACCGGCAGCGCGGATGAACAGGGGCGTAGTGTACGGGCGGAGCTGCAGGATACGGTTGCCATGATCGAGTCCCTGGCGCAGCAGGTGGAGACGTCCGGCGCCGGGGTGCGCGATCTCGTGGCCCAGGCGGAGACGGTGGGCGGTGTGCTCGAGGTTATTCAATCAGTCGCCGAAAAGACCAACCTCCTGGCCCTGAACGCCGCTATCGAGGCGGCACGGGCCGGCGAGCAGGGCCGTGGCTTTGCGGTGGTAGCCGACGAGGTGCGTAGGCTGGCCTCGCAGACCGGTGAGTCCACCGAGGAGATTCGGGGTATCGTCGAACGCCTGCAGGAAGGCGCCAGGCGCGCGGAGGTGGCGAGCCGCGAGGCCGGCGAGCAGGCGGCGGCCGGGGTGGATCGGGTACGTGAGGCCACGCATGCCCTGCAGGCTATTGCCGACGCCGTGAGCCATATCCGGCAGATGAACGACCAGATTGCCCTGGCCGCCGAGGAGCAGACCCGCGTGACGGGCGAAACCGCGGAGAATGTGGAGCACGTGTCGGAGGTCGCCCGAGCGGTGGCCGAGGATTCGGTCGCCAGCCGCGAGGTGGCGGACCAGCTCCAGCGTCTGAGCCAGGATCTGGGCGCGGGGATGGAGCGTTTCCGGATCGACGGCGAGCGCGCCTGAGCTCAGGCGGGCGTTTGCAAGCGGTTAAGACGGCCGCACGCGCGAGGGCCCGCAGCCGTCCGTTCCCGGATTAGCGTTCCAGGTACTGCAACTTGTTCTCGACGCCGTCCCATTCCTCGGCGTCTTCCGGCGGGTCCTTGCGCGCGGTGATCACCGGCCAGGTGCGCGAGAGCTCGGCATTCAGCTCGATGAAATGCATCTGGTCCTCTGGTACGTCGTCCTCTGGCAGTATGGCTTCGGCCGGACATTCCGGTTCGCACAGGGTGCAGTCGATGCACTCGTCCGGATCGATGGCCAGGAAGTTCGGGCCTTCGTGGAAGCAGTCGACGGGGCAGACCTCGACGCAGTCGGTGTACTTGCACTTGATGCAGTTATCGATAACGACGAACGTCATGGTGTTTCTCCCTTTTTGTTCAGTCTTGTGACCGGTCGTTTCCGCTGACCGCCCTGGCCGAGCGTGAACCGGCCGTGGCACCGACAGCCGGCAGGATTTCGCCGCATTGTAACGCCTCCCCCGCGGCTGTCGGGAATCCCGGGCGAACCCTGGCCACATTCGGGGGCTTCGCGCCAGCGGCGGACCGATTGCCGCGGCCCTTCCGGGACCTCGCAATGACAGGGAAACCATCTCGTCACCGCAAGGAGTGGTCACTCCTCAACCCCTCATCGCAGGGCGCAACCCTCCCCTTAATCCATCATTGCCAGGAGCGGCCATCCCCTTCTCCGTCATCGCGAGGAGCGAAGCGACGTGGCGATCTCTCGGTGGACCCCCGGCGCGGGGTCCCTCGGTGAATTCCGATGGTTCCGAAAGTGGTTGCCACGGCCCCTTCAGGACCGCACAACGAGCGCGTCAATCCGGGTTGCGCAGCGCGTCCTTCATGCGGTAGAGCGCGTCCAGGGCCTCGCGCGGGGACATCTCGTCCGGGTCCAGGGTGTCGAACAGGGCCTTCAGGGCGCGTTCTTCCGGGGCCGGCGCGGGGCGCGCCTCGGGCTCCGGCTCGGCGGCCGCTGGCCCGGGCGGCGCGGTGAACAGGCCGAGCTGGGGCGAGTCGGCGGCCGCGGCGCGGTCCTCCAGCTCGCGCAGGTGGGTGCGGGCGAGTTTCAGCACGTCGGCCGGTACCCCGGCCAGTTGCGCGACCTGCAACCCGTAGCTCTGGTTGGCCGGCCCCTCGCGGACCTGGTGCAGGAACACGATGCTGTGTTCGTGCTCCATGGCGTCGGTGTGCACGTTGGCCACGGCCGCTTCGCGTTCGGCCAGTGCGGTCAGCTCGAAGTAATGCGTGGCGAACAGGGTCAGCGCGCGGTTGTGGCGCGCCAGGCGTTCGGCGCAGGCCAGCGCGAGCGCCAGCCCGTCGAAGGTGCTGGTGCCGCGCCCGATCTCGTCCATCAGCACCAGGCTTTCGGGACCGGCGTTGTGCAGGATATTCGCGGCTTCGGTCATCTCCACCATGAAGGTGGAGCGCCCGGAGGTCAGGTCGTCGGAGGCCCCGATGCGGGTGAAGATGCGGTCCACCGGCCCGATCTGCGCCCGCGCGGCCGGCACGAAGCTGCCCATGCAGGCCAGCAGCACGATCAGGGCCGTCTGGCGCATGTAGGTGGACTTGCCGCCCATGTTGGGCCCGGTGATCACCAGCAGGCGGCGCTCTTCGGGGTCCAGTTCGGTGTCGTTGGCGACAAACGGCGCGTCCAGACCGGCCTCCACCACCGGGTGGCGCCCCTGCTCGATGCGGATGCCGGGATTCTCCACCAGTTCCGGGCAGTGCCAGTCCAGGCGCTGGGCGCGCTCGGCCAGGCAGGCGAGGGCGTCCAGTTCGGCGAGCGCGTCGGCGATGGCGCGCAGGCGCGGGGCGCGGCCCTGAAGCTCGGTGATCAGGCCGTCGAACAGGGCGCGCTCGCGGGCCATCGCCTGCTCGCGGGCGGAGAGGATCTCGTCCTCGAAGCGCTTGAGTTCCTCGGTGGTGTAGCGCTCGGCATTCTTCAGGGTCTGGCGGCGCATGAAGCGTCCGGGCAGCTCCGCCGAGCGCGTGCGCGAGACCTCGATGTAGTAACCGTGCACGCGGTTGTAGGCGACCTTCAGGGTGGGGATGCCGGTGGCCTCGCGCTCGCGTGCCTCGATCTCGCGCAGGAACGAGTCGGCGTCGTGCTCCAGTGCGCGCAGGCGGTCCAGCTCGGCATCGAAGCCCGGTCGGATCATGCCGCCGTCGGTGACGCGCAGCGGGGGCTCCTCGACCAGCGCGGCGGCCAGAGTGGTGCTCAGGTCGGCCTCCGGGGCCAGGGCCTGATGCAGGGCCTGCAGGGCGTCGCTGTTCCCGGCCACGGGCGTCAGGGCCTGGTGCAGCGGCGGCAGGCGTTCGAGGCTCGCGAGCAGGGCGGTCAGGTCGCGTGGGCGCGCGCTGCCGAGGACGATGCGCGACAGGATGCGTTCGACATCCGCACTACCGGCCAGGGCCTCGCGCAGCGGCGTGGTGGCGCCGGCCTCCAGCAGCGCGGTGATGGCGGTCTGGCGCTCGCGGATGACGGCGCGGTCACGCAGCGGCTGGTGCAGCCACTGCAGCAGCCGGCGCGAACCCATCGCCGAGCGGGTGGTGTCCAGCAGGGCCAGCAGCGATCCCTGGCGTTCGCCGCCGAGCGTCCGGGTCAGTTCCAGGTTGCGGCGGGTGGCCGGGTCGAGCACCAGCATCTGGCTGCGCAGTTCGTGCGCCAGACCGGTGATGTGGGCGAGATCGCCGCGATAGCGGTTCTGCACGTAGGCGAGCAGGGCGCCGGCGGCGGCGATGCCGAGGTCGAGGCCGTCGCAGCCGAAGCCGGAGAGGTCGCGGGTGCCGAAGTGTGTGGTGAGCACGCGCCGCGCGGAGACGCCGTCGAAGTGCCAGTCCGCGTGGCGTTGTGGCGCGAATCCGTCGATCCCGGGGATCGGCGCGGCCTGATCGGGGATCAGGCATTCCACCGGGTCCAGACGCGCCAGCTCGGCGGCCAGTTCGGTCGCGTCGCGCACCTCCAGCAGGCGGAACTGGCCGCTGGCGAACTCCAGACTGGCGATCCCGTAGCCCTCCTTGCGGCCCTTGATTGCGGCCGAGCCGGCGGGGCAGACGGCGACCAGCCGGTTGATGCTGCGGGCCTCCAGCAGGGCCTCTTCGGTAACCGTGCCGGGGGTGACGATGCGCACCACCTCGCGTTTGACCGGGCCCTTCTGCGCGCCTACCGCGCCGGTCTGCTCGCAGATGGCCACGCTCTCGCCCAGCTTCAGCAGGCGCGAGAGATAGCTCTCCAGGGTGTGCACCGGGATCCCGGCCATGGGGATCGGCTGCCCGGCGGACTCGCCGCGCCGGGTCAGGGTGATGTCGAGCAGCGAGGCCGCGCGCTCGGCATCGTCGTAGAACAGCTCGTAGAAATCGCCCATGCGATAGAGCAGCAGCGTGTCCGGGTACTCGGCCTTGATGCCGAGGTACTGCTGCATCATCGGGGTATGGGCGGAAAGGGGTTCGGCGGTGCTCATCGGTTCGGCTGCGCTCGATCCGGGCAAACGCGCAGTATACGGATGCAGCGCGCCACATGGCAGGTGGGTCTGGCCTGGCATGTTGTGCCACACTCGAGGCCGTGCGGCGGACGCCACGTCAGGGAGGGGCGAACATGATCGGGGAAGAGGATCGGCGCAATCACCGGCGGATGCAGGTGCAGGGCGAGGCGCGCATGACCTGGCGCTCCAGCGGCGAGTCGGTCGCGGTGCGGCTGGAGGACCTGTCGGCGACGGGCTGTGCGTTCGTGGTCCAGCGCGAGACCGACCCGGGGGTCGATGTCAGCGTGGTGGTGCCAAGTCCCGATGGCCGCCTGGCGGGGCTGGAACGCCACGGCCGCGTGGTGCGCTGCGACGCCGTCGATCCAGCCGATGGCGGCGGCTGGCGGGTTGCGGTCGCCTTCGATACGGAGGGATGATCGCGCCATGACCGCCGCATCCAGCAGCACGATCCTGACTTCGGGGGAAACCGACGCCCCCGGCCTCTCCGCGCTGGTGTACGACCTGGGCGAGCGCCTGATGGCACGGGGCGAGCGTCTATGCACCGTGGAATCCTGCACCGGTGGCGGCATCGCCCAGGCGATGACCGATGTTCCGGGCAGCTCGCAATGGTTCGAATGCGGCTGGGTGGCGTACTCCAACGCGGCCAAGACGGCGATGGTCGGGGTCCCGGCCGAATTGATCGCGGAACACGGCGCGGTCAGCGAGGCCGTGGCCCGCGCGATGGTCGAGGGCGCACTGGCCCGCTGCGATGCGGATCATGCGCTCTCGGTCACCGGGATCGCCGGGCCCGGTGGCGGGACCGCGGACAAGCCGGTCGGTACGGTCTGCTTCGGCTGGCAGACGCGCGGCCAGGAGGTGCGCGTCGCGACCCGCCATTTCCCCGGCGAACGCCACGCCGTTCGTCTGCAGTCAATGCTCCACGCCCTGAGCGAACTGCTCGCCCACGAGGCGGCCTGACGCCGCTCGGGGCGGGTTTCGTGCCCGGCATTGATCCGCGCAGGATCCCGGGTTGGGTCGTTCCCCGCCCTGTGGGATACTGCGGCCCCGTATCCGGCCCGCAACGGGTCGGAAATCATCGCTGCAAGTATCGGGAGGCAAACCGTGGACGAGAATCGCAAGAAGGCCCTGACCGCCGCACTGGGGCAGATCGAACGCCAATTCGGCAAGGGCGCCGTGATGCGCATGGGCGATCAGCAGGCGGTCGACGTCCCCGCGATCTCCACGGGCTCCCTGGCGTTGGACATCGCGCTGGGCATCGGCGGCGTGCCGCGCGGGCGCGTGGTCGAGATCTACGGGCCGGAGTCCTCGGGCAAGACGACCCTGACCCTGCAGGTGGTGGCCGAGGCGCAGAAGGTGGGCGGTACCGCCGCGTTCGTGGATGCCGAGCATGCGCTGGACCCGACCTACGCCGAGAAGCTGGGCGTGAACGTCGATGACCTGCTGGTCTCGCAGCCGGATACCGGGGAGCAGGCCCTGGAGATCGCCGACATGCTGGTGCGCTCCGGCGCGGTGGACGTGGTGATCGTCGACTCCGTGGCGGCGCTCACGCCCAAGGCCGAGATCGAGGGCGAGATGGGCGACTCCCACGTCGGCCTGCAGGCGCGGCTGATGTCCCAGGCCCTGCGCAAGCTGACCGCCAACATCAAGCGTTCCAACACGCTGGTGATCTTCATCAACCAGATCCGCATGAAGATCGGCGTGATGTTCGGCAGCCCCGAGACCACAACCGGCGGCAACGCGCTCAAGTTCTATTCCTCCGTGCGCATGGATATCCGCCGCATCGGCGCGATCAAGAAGGGCGACGAGGTGATCGGCAACGAGACCCGCGTAAAGGTCGTGAAGAACAAGATGGCGCCCCCGTTCAAGGAGGCCTACTTCGAGATCCTCTATGGCGAGGGTATCTCGCGGGTCGGCGAGATCATCGAGATGGGCGTGAAGGAAGGCCTGATCGACAAGGCGGGTGCCTGGTACAGCTACAACGGCGAGCGTATCGGCCAGGGCAAGGAGAACGCCCGCCAGTACCTGAAGGACAACCCGCAGATCGCCGAGGAAGTCGAAAAGACCCTGCGCGAACGCCTGCTGCCGAAGCGCAACAAGGCCGCGGCGGAGGACGAGCCGGTCGATGCCCCGGTCGAGGAGCAAGGCTGACCCGGCCGACCCGGACGCCGCACTGGAGGCCGGGCTCCGGCTGCTGGTGCGGCGCGAGCACTCCGCGCTGGAGCTTGCGCGCAAGCTGGCCGAGCGCGGGTTCGAGCGCGACGCGGTGGACGCCGCACTCGAACGCGCGCGCGAGCTCGACTACCTGAGCGACACCCGCTACGCGGATTTTATCGCCCGCCACCGCACCGAGCAGGGCTACGGCGAGCAGCGCATCCGCGCCGAGCTCGCCCACAACGGCATCGGCAGCGATACCGTCAATGCCGCCCTCGAGGCCCTGGAGGTCGACTGGACCGATCAGGCCCGCGGCCAGCTCGAACGCCACTTCCGCCACCGCCCCGATACCCGCGAAGACGAGGCCCGCATGCTCCGCCACCTGGCCGGCCGCGGCTTCCCCAGTGGCGTTGCCCACCAGGCCCTCGCCGCCTGGAAAGACGCATCATCCAGGGACTGATGTGGGAGCGGGCTTGCCCGCGAATGCTCCCGCCGATGGTTATGTTGGCGTTTTCGCGGCCAAGGCCGCTCCCACAATGCACTTCCCGAGCACCGGAAGCATGGCCCGAAGGCGGGCCCGGCAATACGCGGCTGGGGCGCTTGCGTGATAGCATTCCGGGTTTGACCCCAACGCTCACCGGAACCGCATGAAAAGCGCCGACATTCGCCGGAGTTTCCTCGAATTCTTTGAAGGGCATGGCCATACGATCGTGCCGTCCAGCCCGCTGGTACCGGGCAATGACCCCACGTTGCTGTTTACCAACGCGGGCATGGTGCAGTTCAAGGATGTGTTCCTCGGGCGCGAGAAGCGTCCGTATACCCGGGCGGTGTCCACGCAGCGCTGCGTGCGCGCGGGCGGCAAGCACAACGACCTCGAGAACGTCGGCTATACCGCGCGCCACCACACGTTCTTCGAGATGCTGGGCAACTTCAGCTTCGGCGACTACTTCAAGCGCGACGCGATCCACTACGCCTGGCAGTTCCTGACCGAGTCCATTGGCCTGCCGCCGGAGAAGCTGTGGGTCACGGTCTACGAGACCGACGACGACGCCTACAGCGTCTGGGCGAACGAGATCCAGGTGCCGGCCGAGCGCATCATCCGCATCGGCGACGACCCCGATGGCGGTTCCGACAACTTCTGGCAGATGGGCGACACCGGCCCCTGCGGCCCCTGTACCGAGGTCTTCTATGACCACGGTCCGGAGGTGGAGGGCGGCCCGCCCGGTTCCCCGGACGAGGACGGCGATCGCTACATCGAGATCTGGAATCTGGTGTTCATGCAGTACGACCGTGACGCGGACGGCACGCTGAACCCGCTGCCGCGCCCGTCGGTGGATACCGGCATGGGCCTGGAGCGCCTGGCCGCCGTACTGCAGGGCGTGCACTCCAATTACGAGATCGACCTGTTCCAGGACCTGATCGCGGCCGCCGCACGTGTGACCGGGGCGAAGGAAAGCGATTCCGCCTCGCTGCGCGTGATTGCCGACCACATCCGTTCCATCGCCTTCCTGATTACCGACGGCGTGCTGCCGTCCAACGAGGGCCGTGGCTACGTGCTGCGCCGCATCATCCGTCGCGCCGCGCGCCATGGCTTCAAGGTGGGCGCGCAGGACGCCTTCCTCTATCAGATGGTCGGCGACCTGGTGCGCGCGATGGGCGAGGCCTTCCCGGAGCTGGCCGAGGCGCAGGCCCAGGTCGAGAAGGTGCTGGAGAAGGAAGAGCGCAAGTTCCTGGAGACGCTCGACAAGGGCATGAAGATCCTCGAGGACGACCTGCGTGATCTCGAAGGCCAGGTGATCCCGGGCGAGACCATCTTCCTGCTGTATGACACCTACGGCTTCCCGGTGGACCTGACCGGCGATATCGCCCGCGAGCGTGGCCTGGAGCTGGACATGGCGGGCTTCGAGTCCGCGATGGCCGGTCAGCGTGCCCGGGCCCGCGCCGCCAGCCACTTCTCCATGGACGACGGCGGCCTGCCGCAGGTCGATCTCGAGACCACATTCTCGGGCTACGAGACCGTCGACGACGAGGGCCGCGTGGTCGCGCTGTACCAGAACGGCGAGCCGGTCGAGCGACTCGAGGTTGGCGCCGAGGGCCTGGTGGTGCTGGACCGCACGCCGTTCTACGGCGAGTCCGGTGGCCAGGTGGGCGATGTCGGCACGCTCAGCGGTTCCGGCGTGCGTTTCCAGGTCGGCGATACGCGCAAGCAGGGCGCGGCGCATATCCATGTCGGCCAGGTACGCGCCGGCACGCTGGAGGTCGGTCAGGCGCTGCAGGCCTCGGTGGAAGGCCCGCGCCGCGAGAACATCCGTCGCCATCACTCGGCGACCCACCTGCTGCACAAGGCCCTGCGCGACCAGCTGGGCGATCACGTACAGCAGAAGGGCTCGCTGGTCGATGCCGAGCGCCTGCGTTTCGACTTCACCCACATGGAGCCGCTGACCGACGAGCAGATCCGCTCCATCGAAGCCCAGGTCAACGCCGAGATCCTGGCCAACGAGGCCACCGATACCCGCGTGATGGACATCGAGTCGGCGATGGAGTCGGGCGCGGTCGCGCTGTTCGGCGAGAAGTACGGCGATCAGGTCCGGGTGCTGAAGATCGGGACCTCCGTGGAGCTGTGCGGGGGCACGCACGTGGACCGCACCGGCGATATCGGCCTGTTCCGCATCACCTCCGAGGGCGGGGTGGCCGCCGGCATCCGGCGCATCGAGGCGGTGGCCGGCGAGGTCGCCCTGCGCTGGGTGGACGAGCAGCTCGGGTATCTGGATGCGATCGCCGACCGCCTGCGCGCCGGGCGCAGCGAGGCGGCCGACAAGGTCGCCCAGCTGCAGGAGCGCTCGCGCGAACTCGAAAAGCAGATCGATCAGCTCAAGGGCAAACTGGCCAGCCAGGCCGGCAGTGACCTGGCCTCGCAGGCGCAGGAGGTCGGCGGGGTTCAGGTGCTGGCCGCGAAGGTCGAGGGCGTGGAGCCCAAGGCCCTGCGTGACATGGTCGACCAGCTCAAACAGAAGCTGGGGCAGGGCGTGGTGGTACTGGGCACCGCCACCGACGAGGGCAAGGTCAGCCTGGTGGCCGGCGTGACCAAGGCCGAGACCGACCGCTTCAAGGCCGGCGATCTGGTGGGTCACGTCGCCGCGCAGGTCGACGGCAAGGGCGGCGGCCGCCCGGACATGGCGATGGCCGGTGGCCAGAGCCCGGACAAGCTGGAGGCCGCGCTGGCCTCGGTCGCCGACTGGGTACGCGAACGCGCCTGATCGGCCACGAGTCTGCGCAGCCGTCATCGCGAGGCGCGCAGCGCCGCGGCGATCTCCAGGGGTTGCCCCGGCGCTGGAAGGCGGGTGGTTCCGGTGGTTTCGGACGGCGGTTGCCGCGGCCCCTGACGGGGCCTCGCAACGACGGTGGTCTTTTCATCGCGAGGCGCGCAGCGCCGCGGCGATCTCCTTGGGATAGCGCCGCCGCTGACGGGCCTCGCAACGACGGATATTTTGTTGTCTAATGGTGGCCTTTTAAGTAAACGCTAATGGATGGGGTGCGCCCTGTCCGGACGGCCGCAAGGGCCGGGCACGGAACGGAATCTTCAAATGGCGTTGCTGGTACTCAAATTTGGCGGCACCTCGGTGGGCTCGCCCGAACGCATCCAGGCGGTCGCGGAACGCGCCCTGAAACTGCGCGAGGAAGGGCACCAGCTGGTGATCGTGGTCTCCGCGATGAGCGGCGAGACCGATCGTCTGCTGGGGCTCGCCCACGCGCTGAACCCGCGGGCGGATGGCCGCGAGCTGGACGTGCTGCTGTCCACCGGCGAGCAGGTCACCATCGCGCTGCTGGCGATGGCGCTGGAGGCGCGCGGCTGCGACGCGCGCTCCTACACCGGCGCGCAGGTGACCATCCGCACCGACAGCGCGCATAACAAGGCGCGCATCCGCAGCATCGACGATGCCCGCGTGCGGGGCGACTTGGACGCCGGGCGCGTGGTGGTCGTGGCCGGTTTCCAGGGCGTGGACGAACACGGTGCGATCACCACCCTGGGCCGGGGGGGCTCGGATACCACCGCAGTCGCGCTGGCCGCGGCGCTCAAGGCCGACGAGTGCCGCATCTACACGGATGTCGACGGCGTCTACACCACCGATCCGCGCCTGGTCCCGAATGCCCGCCGGTTGCACAGCATCACCTTCGAGGAGATGCTGGAGATGGCAAGCCTCGGTTCCAAGGTGCTGCAGATCCGGGCGGTGGAATTCGCCGGCAAGTACAACGTCCCGTTACGAGTGCTGTCCTCGTTCGAGGAAGGACCGGGGACCCTGATTACCACGGAGGAGGATGCGCAGGTGGAACAGGCGCTGGTTGCGGGTATCGCGTTCAATCAGAACGAGGCCCAGCTGACGATTCAGGGCGTCCCCGATCAGCCGGGGGTCGCGCATCGCATCCTCGGCCCGATCGCGGAGGCCAATATCGAGGTGGACATGATCGTGCAGAACGTGGGCGCGGATCAGACCACCGACTTCACCTTTACGGTTCATCGCAACGACTACGACAAGGCCCTCGAGATCCTGCAGGCGGCGGCCAGGGACCTCAACGCCCGCGAGGTCGCCGGCGACACCCACATCGTCAAGATCTCCGTGGTGGGCGTCGGCATGCGCTCGCACGCCGGCATCGCCAGCAAGATGTTCGAGGCCCTGTCGCGCGAAACCATCAACATCCGGATGATCTCCACCTCGGAAATCAAGATCTCCGTGGTGGTGGATGAGAAGTATCTCGAACTTGCGGTACGTGCATTGCACGATGCATTTGAACTCGAACACGACCCAGCCGGTCAACAGGAGGACGGTTAAGGATGACAGACCGTAAAACGGTTACCGGACGACCGACTCCGTCCGACACAGGCACTGCGGAGAAGAGCATGCTCATTTTGACTCGACGTGTGGGCGAGACCCTCATGATCGGCGAGGATGTGTCCGTCACCGTCCTGGGGGTCAAGGGCAATCAGGTCCGCATCGGCATCAACGCGCCCCAGGACGTCGCGGTCCATCGCGAGGAGATCTTTCAGCGCATCCAGCGCGAATCGAACGTCGCCGGCGGTGACGGCGGCGGGGAGAACTCCGGTGGCGGTGGTAGTACCGGGGCCGGGGGTGTGGCCGCAGGCGCACGCGACGACTGAACCCTCGGCAGGCAATGTCAGGGCCCGGAGGCGGATCACCGCCTGCGGGCCTTTCATTTGGCCGCCCAAGAACGTATCCTGTGCCGCGTTTCCGGAGAGTTGGCCGAGCGGTCGAAGGCGCTCCCCTGCTAAGGGAGTATGGGTCAAAAGCCCATCGAGGGTTCGAATCCCTCACTCTCCGCCAAATACCGCAAAGGGGCCCAAGTGGCCCCTTTCGCACGTCTGGCCCCCGAGGGTTCCGGGATTCGAACCCGAGATATGAGAACGATGGTTCGACCGGTGGCGCGCAGCGACACCGGAACGCCGCAGCGCAGCGAAGGCGGCCCGAAGGGCGACCGGCGCAGCCGGGCGTAATCCTCACTCTCCGCCAAATCCTGTGAAGGGGCCCAAGTGGCCCCTTTTGCACGTCTGGCCCCCGAGGTTTCCGGGATTCGAACCCGAGATATGAGAACGATGGTTCGACCATTGGCGCCCTGCGGCGCCAGCACGCCGGAGGGCGGGCGGCGGAGCCGGCCGTCACCCCCTTACTCTCTATATTCCCCGGCGACGAGGTCCGCGCGGCGCTGTTCGCATTTCGACTGCGGGGGTATCCCTTCGGTCCGGGTTCAGGAGGGGGCGGGGCGGCCGAGATCGAGGCGGGGCCAGTCGCGCGGCAGGGATTCCGGGGCGTGGGTCACGAGCAGGCACTGGCGCTGGTTCAGCCACGGGCCGATGCGGGACAGGACGCGCTCGAGGGTCCTCGGGTCGAGGCCGGCGAAGGGTTCATCGAGCAGGACGACGGGACGGTCCTGAAGGAGGATCGCCGCCAGGGCGAGCCGGCGCCGCTGGCCGCCGGAGAGGTACGAGCCAGCTTCGCCGATGCGGTAGTCCAGACCTTCTTCCGTGCCACGCACGGCGTTCGCCAGATCCACCTGCTCCAGAGCCTCCCACAGGGCCGCATCGCTGAGAGGCGTGTGACGCGGCTCCAGGATGTCGCGGAGGGTGGTGTCCGGCAGTTGCAGCCCCTGAGGCAGGTAGCTGAGATGGCGGTACCGGGTGTCGGCCGAGATTCGATCGAGATCGTCGCCGCCAAGCGCGATGCGCCCGGTCAGGGGCGGCAGTTCGCCGGCGAGGGTGTCCAGCAGCGTGCTCTTGCCGCGCCCGCTGGTCCCGCTGATCACCAGCGGACGGCCGCGCGCGGGGGCGAGGTCCAGGGGGCCGAGCAGCGGGCGTTCGCGGTGAAAGCCGATGGTCAGGCCGTGGGCCTGCAGCACGGGGGCGTGGCCGGCAGGGGCCGGGCGTGCGGCCCCTGCCGGGGCCTGCCCGATTGCATCGAGATGTTGCACGCGCCCGGCGGCCTTCAGGCTCTCGCCGGCACGCCACCACGCCCCGGGCAGGCTGCCGAGGACCTCGCCCAATCCCAGGGTCATCAGCGGCAGCAGTACCGCCACAGGCGCGCTCAGGGTCCCGTCGCGGTACCAGCCCAGGGCGAGGACCAGCATCAGCAGCGCGGATGCGCCGACCACGGCCTGCACGGCCTGTTCGGACCCGACGCCAAATGTCTCCTGGGCGCGTTGCTGGCGCGCGTAGGTCGCGTTCTCGCGGCGCAGCGAGGCCTCGTGTCCGCGCGCGCGGTCGTAGGCCAGAAGCTCGGCCAGGCCGCCAATGTAGTCGAACAGCCCGATGCGTTCGCGCGCCCGGGCCTGCACCAGCGCGTGGCTGCGGCGCTGCCCGGCCAGTGCAAGCAGCGCGGAGACGGCAAGTGTTGCAAGACCGGAGACGGCGAGCACGGCCGCGGCGGGCCAGGGCGCCAGCCAGATGGCGATGACCAGCGTGACCACGAGGCTGATGGCTGCGGCGACCATCGGTCCGACCACCCGCAGGGGCATCCCATCGAGGGTGTCGATGTCGCTGGTCAGGCGGGTCTGCAGGTCGCCACTGCGGTAGGCGCGAACGCGTGCCATGGGCAGTGCGGCGAGCCCGCGGAAGCTGTGGCCGCGCAGATCGGCCAGGCTGCGCAGCACCGCCTCGTGACTGACCAGACGCTCGAAATAGCGTGCCAAGGTGCGGCTGATCGCGGCGGTACGGATGCCACCGGACGGTACGTAGAGGTCCAGGGTGGCCAGAAGTCCGGCGCCGGCCAGCGCGGTCGCGGTGATAAACCAGCCGGACAGCGCCAGCAGGGCGATCCCGGCGATCCAGGTCAATGCCAGCAGGCCCCAGGCGCCCCAGTACCAGACGCGGCGCCGGCGGAAGACGCGGTGCAGAAAGGCGAGGTTGGCGCGGGTTTCGTCACGCATGGGGTGTCTCCGGCGTGACCGGCGCCAGCTCCAGCTGTTGCGGGCAGCGCCGGTGGATGGCGGCATGATGGCTCGCGATCACCAGCGTCAGGCCACGGGTGTCGGCCAGCCGGAACAGCGTGTCCAGGAGTGCCTCTTCGGTCTTCACGTCGAGCGCGCTGGTCGGTTCGTCGAGCAGCCAGAGGCGGTGCCCGGAGAGCAGTGCGCGCGCGACGGCGACCCGCTGGGCCTGGCCGCCGGAGAGGCCGTGCCGGGCCTCGCCGATGGCGGTGTCCAGGCCGTCGGGGAGCTCGGGCGCGTCGAGGGGTAACCCGGCCTGTTCCAGTGCCGTGGCCATCTCTGCATCGGGGATCATTGCGTGGCGGGCCAGCTGCAGGTTTTCGCGCAGGCTACCGTGGAACAGATGGGCATCCTGGTCGATCCAGGCGAAATGGCGGGCCCGGGCATGGCGTTGAATGCGGCCCTCGGTGGGGGGCAGAAAGCCGGCACATACCGCCAGAAGGGTGGATTTTCCGCTGCCACTGGGGCCGGTCAGTGCGAGATGCGCCCCCGCTTGAATCTCGAGGTCGAGATGCTTGAGGACCGGTGTGCGCTGACCCGGGTAGTGCACCATCACATCCTCGAGTTTCAGCAAGGGGTCGGTCTCGTCCCCGCCGGTGACCTCGGTGACCGCGGCTGAAGCCTCGGCCCCGTTGGGCGAAGCAAGCGCGGGAGCGAGGCTCTCGGCGGCGGCCAGCGCACCGGCGCGGTCATGGTAGCTCTGGGCGAACTGGCGCAGGGGCAGGAAATACTCCGGCGCCAGCAGCAGGATGAACAACCCGGTGAACAGGGTGATGTCCCCGGCCGGGCCATAGTCGATGGCGCCGAACAGGGCGAAGCCGATGTAGATCGCGACCATGCCGATCGCGACCGCGCTGAAGAACTCCATGATCGCCGAGGACAGGAATGCGACCCGGAGGGTGCGCATGGTCAGGCGGCGTTGCTGGTGGCTGCGCTCGACGACCTCGATCTCGGTGGCCGTGATGGCGCGGGCCCGGCGCAGCCAGTCCAGGCTGCGGATGCGGTCGAGGAAGTGCCCCGCCAGACGGTTGGCCTCCTCTTGCTGACGCCGGTGGATCTGTTCCGCACCCATGCCGACGATCGCCATGAACGCCGGAATCAGCGGGGCGGCGAGCAGCAACAGCAGGGCGGCGAGCCAGTCCAGCCAGAAGGCCGCGGCCAGAATGGCCAGTGGCGTCAGGATGACCGCCTGGCGGGCCGGCAGGTAACGCGCATAGTAGCCGGTCAGGTCATCCACCCGCGTCTGGAACTGCTCCGCCCAGGCGCCCGCGGTCGTCTGTCCGGCCAGGCGCGCGGGCCCGGCATGCCGGACCTGTTGCAGGAGATCGGTGCGTAGCTGCTGCTTGACCGCAAAGGCGAGGCGGTGTCCCGCCAGGTCGCGCAGGGCCTGGGCGGCATAGCGCAGACCGAGCAAGGCGAGGCCGCCCAGCAGGATGCCCGGCAGGTACGGGGGGGCGGCGGCGAACAGCGTGCCGTGCACCGCCCAGGCCACGAGCCCCGCCAGCGCAATGGTCGCCAGCGTGGCCACCAGCGTGCTGGCGGCACTGAGCACCAGCCAGTGGCGGTGTGGCCGTTGCCGTGCGCGCAGCCATGGCCCCGGCGCGGCACGGTGGTCCGGCGGCGGGGCGCCTGTTTCGCCCGGTTGCGGCATTGACTAGCGCAGGTAGCGCCCGCGCAGCATGTTGAAGTACAGCGGCTTAATCATATGCACCTTCAGGCGCCACCACATCCAGCTGGGTTCCCCCTGGTCGAGGAAGCTGAAGGTCGGCACCTCCTGCAGGGTGTAATCGAATTCCACCAGCGCGGCCTTGCCCACTTCGGTGATCAGCGGGCAGGAGGTGTAGCCGTCGAACTGCCGCGACGGTTCGCGATCCTGGATCACGTCCACCAGGTTGTCCGGCATCACCGCGCCATGCGAGCGCACGGTGGAGGCGGTCTTGCCGATCGCGGTCGCGACCACGTCGCCGGCGCCGAAGATGTTCGGGTAATCCGTATGCTGCAGCGTGCGGTCATCCACCGCCAGCCAGCCTCCGGCCGCCAGGGGACCGTCCTCCACCGCCAGCCCGGCGTCGCGAACAAAGTCGTGCGCGCGCATCGGCGGGGTCACGTGAAGATAGTCGTAGTCAACGGTCTCGCGCCCGCCGTCGCGGGTCTCGAACTGGGCCTGGCGGGCGGCGACATCCACCGCCACCAGGGCGCCGCCGTCGTTCACGCTCACGCCGCGTTCGGCATACAGGTCGCGCACCAGGTGGTCGAAGCGCTGCACGCTGAACAGGGTGTCCGATCCCGTGTGATAGTGGAAATCGGCCCCGTTACGCTGGCCGGCCGAGCGCAACAGGTCATCGGCGATGAAGGTCGCCTTGATCGGCGCACCGGCACACTTGATCGGTGTATTGGGGATGGTGAAACGCGCGACCCCGCCGTTCTCGCCGAACGCATGGATCTGTTCGTAGGCATCACGCGCGGCCTCGGCGCTGGCATACAGGCTGGTCAGGCCGGGACGCCCGATATCCTCGCGGCGCAACCCTTCGATGGCTTCAAAGTCCAGGTGCAGCCCGGTGGCGACCACCAGGAAGTCGTAGTCCAGCCGGTCGCCGTCGGTCGTCTCGACCCGTTGCGATTCGGGATCGATGGCCGCCACCGCGGAGCGCACCCAGTCGACGCCGCGCGGGATATAGCGTTCATTGCGGCGCTGGACCTCGCCCACGGAATAAACGCCCGCGGCCACCAGGGTCCAGCCGGGCTGGTAATGATGGATCTCGCTGGGCTCGACGATGGTGATGCGTGCGCCGTCAAGCAGGTCGCGCAGGCGGGCGGCCATGGTCATGCCGGCGGCCCCGCCACCGAGCACCACGATGCGCGCCTGGCTGGAGACCGCCGCGCGGGCCGGGGCGGCCTGCACGCCAGTCGCCGACACCAGGCCGGCGGCACCGGCGATCTTCAGGAAATCGCGCCGGGACAGTCCTCGCAAGGTCTCCCGGGCCTGCCGGGCCAGGGCCTGGTCAATCTCGGGGTGCTTCGGGTCTTCGGGCTGATGCATGGCTCTCTCCGCGTATCCGTCTGCCGCTCCGGGGACCGGGCGGGCCAGTTCTGAGGGTCGCGCCGTCTGCCGGGCGCTTCGTGTGACGGAATGCTTACAAGTTGCATGCCAACACCGGCAGACCGCCCCGTCGGGGCCTGGGCGCCCGTGCTGGCGGTGACGGCCTGCCATAAATGGCAGTCCCCTGTAGCCCGGCTGCCAAAAATGGCAGAACCGGGGCGGCGTTGGCGGGCGTTGGCCAGGCGCCAAGACACGGACCAGTCGCCTGCAGCGCGCCGCCGGGGTCCGGACCGGAACTCTGGCACGGTACTTGTTAGGGGTTCATCGATACGTCATCCCGGCGTGCCCCTGATAACGGAGGAAAGGCCATGGAGCTCGACCCCATACTACTCTCGCGAATCCAGTTCGCGTTCGTGGTTTCGTTTCACGCGATCTTCCCGGTGTTCACGATCGGGCTGGCTTCGTTTATCGCGTTTCTGGAATTTCGCGCCTGGAAGACCGGTGACACGATCTATACCCAGATCTCGAAGTTCTGGATCAAGATCTTCGCGGTGGTCTTCGGTATGGGCGTGGTCTCCGGCCTGGTGATGTCGTTCCAGTTCGGAACCAACTGGAGTGCGTTCTCCTATGCCACGGCCAATTTCCTCGGGCCGGTGCTGTCCTACGAGGTGCTCACCGCATTCTTCCTGGAGGCGGCGTTCCTGGGCGTGCTGCTGTTCGGGCGTGACCGGGTGCCGCAGGGCGTGCACCTGTTCTCGGCCCTGATGGTCGCGCTGGGCACCTTCATCTCGTCGTTCTGGATCCTGGTGGCCAACAGCTGGATGCAGACACCGGTCGGCTTCGAGCTGCAGGACGGGGTGTTCCATGTCACGTCCTGGATCACGGCGATCTTCAACCCGAGTTTCTGGCCGCGCTTCTTCCACATGGGGCTGGCCTCTCTGCTTACCGCCGGCTTCGTGGTCGCCGGGGTCTCCGCCTGGTACCTGCTGCGCCAGCGCGACGTGGTGATGAACCGCAAGGCCCTGGGCACCACCATGTGGGTGCTGCTGTTCGCGGCACCGGCGCAGCTGGTGGTCGGTGATATCCACGGCCTCAACACCTTCGAGCATCAGCCGACCAAGGTGGCGGCGATGGAAGGCGTGTGGGAGACCGAGCGCGGGGCGCCGCTGCTCTTGTTCGCGATCCCGGACTCGGCCAACGAGACCAATCACTTCGAGATCGGTATCCCGAAGATGGCGAGCTTCATCCTCACCCACGAGATGGACGGGGAAGTGCCTGGCCTGCTGGAGGTTCCGGCCGAGGAACGTCCGCCGGTGGGCATCACCTTCTGGTCGTTCCGCGTGATGGTGGCGATTGGCATGGTGATGATCCTGTTCGCGCTGGCGGGTGCCTGGCTGCGCTTCCGCCGCCGGATGTATGCCTCGCCGCTGTTCCTCAAGGGGCTGGCCTGGATGATCCCGGCGCCGTTCCTGGCGGTGGTCGCGGGCTGGTTCGTGACCGAGACCGGGCGCGCGCCCTGGCTGGTCTACGGCGTGATGAATCATGCCGAGGGCATTACCCCGGCCCTGACCGGTGGCATGGCCCTGTTCACCCTGATCGGCTATGTGGCGGTCTACGCGGCGGTGTTCACCGGGGGCGTCTACTACCTGGTGCGCATCGTGCGTCAGGGCCCGGAACCGGCCGATGCCGTGCATGCGCCGGCGCACGCCAAGCGTCCGCTGTCGGCCGCTGACACCTTCGTCGATGACGCCGCGGTCAGCGGTGCAAGGAGCTAAGTGATGGAAACCACGATCGATATCACGCTGATCTGGGTCGTCATCATTGCCGTGGGCGTGATCGCCTACGTGCTGATGGACGGGTTCGACCTCGGGGTGGGGATCCTCTTCCCCTTCGCCCCGGGGGAGACCTCGCGCGACGTGATGATGAACTCCGTCGCCCCGGTGTGGGACGGCAACGAGACCTGGCTGATCCTCGGCGGCGCGGGCCTGCTGGCCGCCTTCCCGCTGGTGTACTCGGTGTTCCTGCCGGCGCTTTATATCGGGGTCTTCCTGATGCTGGCGGGGCTGATCTTCCGCGGCGTGGCCTTCGAGTTCCGCTTCAAGGCGCACCGCTCCAAGGGCCTGTGGAACGCCGCCTTCGCGGTCGGCTCGGCGGTGGCGGCCTTCGCCCAGGGCGCGGTAGTGGGTGCCTATATCCAGGGCTTCGAGATGGACGGCTTCAGCTTCGCCGGCGGTCCGCTCGACTGGCTGACGCCGTTCACCGTCCTCACCGGCATCGGGCTGCTGGCGGGCTATGCCCTGCTGGGCGCGACCTGGCTGATTGTGAAGACCGAGGGTGATACCCAGGCCTTTGCCTATCGGGTGGCGCCCTGGATGCTGGCGGTCGTGCTGCTGGTGTTCGGCGCGGTGAGCCTGATTACCCCGTTCATCGACCCGAAGGTGATGGAGCGCTGGATGGGGACCTGGCAGTACCTCTGGGTGCTCCCGGCGCTGGCGCTGTTCTCCGCCTGGGTCCTGATCCGCGCGGTGCGCCGGCGAGATGAAGGGATCCCGTTCGTCGCCACGATTGCCCTGTTCATCACCACCTACCTGGGACTGCTGGTGAGCAAGTGGCCGTACGTGGTGCCGCCGGACTACACCTTCTGGGATGCCGCCTCCTCGCCGGATGCGCAGCTGTTCATTCTGGTGGGGGCGTTGTTCGTGATCCCGATCATCCTGGGCTACACCGCCTGGACCTACTGGGTCTTCCGCGGAAAGGTGACCCCGGAGACCGGGTATCACTAGGCGGGAGCGTCCGGCGCGTGCCACAGGGCCGTTCGGGAATGCGCGAGTCCGCCATTCAGGACACCCATCCTCGCGGCTGCAGGGAGCCGGCAGCGGGGCAGGGTCCGGATGGCGGGCCGTCAGGTCACCAGTAAGGGGTGATGCCATGGTGTTGAACATCGCTCGGCTGAACGTGTCTATGGGACAGCGTGACGGCGTCGGTTCCGGCGTCGGATACGCCTTCCAGGACCCCTTGTTGCGAGGCGACGTGACCAGCATCCCGAAGAAGGAGACGGCACCCCTGGACCCCCACGTGGGGACCCTGCGCCAGGTGCTGGAGGTATTTCGTGAACCGGCCATCCTGCTGTCCCCGGATTATCGGATCCTGGCGGCCAATGGCGCCTACCAGCGCATCTACGGGACTGATCGCGATGGCTCCGGTCGCACCTGCTTCGAGGCCTCCCATGGCTTCCGCCGCCCCTGCGACGAGGCGGGGGAGTCCTGCCCCCTGCGGGCCGCGCTGGGCAGTGGCCACCGCGAACGCGTGCTGCACGTGCATCACACCGAGGCCGGGCGCGAGCACGTGGACGTCGAGTTGCTGCCGATCCGGGATGCTGACGGGGAGATCCGTTACCTGATCGAACGCCTGCATCACCTGCCGGTGTCTGCGCCACAGGCGGGCAGCGGCGGGCTGGTCGGTCGCTCCAGGGCCTTCAATGCCATGCTGGGGATGATCAGCCGGGTGGCGCCGAGTAATGCGTCGGCCCTCCTGCTTGGCGAGTCCGGCACGGGCAAGGAACTCATCGCCCGCGCGATTCACGAGGCGAGTCCGCGGCACAAGTCGCCGTTCGTGCCCGTGGAATGTTCGGGGCTGACCGAAACCCTGTTCGAAAGCGAGCTGTTCGGCCACGAGCGCGGTGCCTTTACCGGCGCCGCGTCGGCCAAGGCCGGGCTGGTCGAGGCGTCAGCCGGGGGCACCCTGTTCCTGGACGAGGTGGGGGATATCCCGCTGAGCCAGCAGGTCAAGCTGCTGCGGCTGCTGGAGACCCATGCCTATCGCCGGGTCGGAGGCGTCGAGTCGCGGCGGGCGGATTTCCGCCTGGTCTGCGCGACCCACCGCGACCTCGAGTCCATGGTGCGTGCCGGCGAGTTTCGCGAGGACCTCTACTACCGCATCAACACCTTTCCGATCGAGGTGCCCCCGCTGCGCGAGCGGGTGGAGGACATCCCGTTGCTGCTGGAGGCCCTTGGCGAGCGCCTGGATCTGGTCGTGCCACCGCGCCTGGAAGACGAGACGCTGAGAGTTCTCGAGCAGTATTCCTTCCCCGGCAATGTGCGCGAGCTGCGCAACATCCTCGAGCGCGCGGCCTTGCTGGCAGACGGCGAGGCGATCCGTCCGGAACACCTGCCGGACCGCGTGCGGCAAGGCGGTCCGTCCCCGGTCGGGGCCAGGACTGGCGGACTGGAAGGGTTGCTGCACCCGCAGTCACTGCGCCCGCTGGACGAGATCGAGCGCGAGTACCTGCGGCACGCGGCTGCGGTGTACCCCGGGGACCGCCGTGCGCTGGCAAGGACCCTCGGGATCAGCGAGCGCAGCCTGTACCGCCGTCTGAGCCAGCTGGAGGGCGACGCCGACGAGCAAGACTGAAAGTGCCCGGGCGGGTCGGGTAACGCGTCTCGCCCGGGTTTAAACGACGTCCGCGTGGGCGGTCGGACGTCCGGCCACTGCCTGTCACAAGGGACGGGAGTGGTGAGATACCGCCATAAGCATCAGTAAAACACGATATTCCAATACAGCTTAAAGACCGGAGTCTCTGATGAAAAAGACCGCAATGACCCTCTCCCTGTCCGCCGCCCTACTGGCGACCCCGATGCTGGCCGCTGCCGAGCCCCTTTCGTTTGGCGAGCAACAGACCATCCGCTCCATGGCCAGTGCCGGGGTCGGGCAGGCCATCGTCAACCAGATGGGCGCCGGTTCGATGGCCGTGATCAATAATCCGTCACCCATCTGTGGTGCCCTGGCGGGTGGCCTGGGCGCATCCATGCTCTCGGCCGATCCGCGGGCGGGCTTCCAGATCGCGACGCTGCGCTCCGGCGAGGATGCCGCCGCCGCGGTGCATGTGACCGCGGACAAGGACGTGGCCTACCTGGCGCTGGGGGGCGAGCTGGATCGCGATGAGAACGTGGCGCTGGCCCACGCCTACCTGCAGGAGCTCGCCGCCTCGGAGTGGGACGGCACCCTGGTGCTGCACATCTCCTCGTGGATGCAGAAGCAGGTCCAGGCTGTCGCGGAGGCCGACGAAGCGGTGGCTGACTATCTGGAAGGGCTCCGCATGGTGGCGCTCCAGCCCGACCTGGAGGCGGGTCAGGCGGTGATGCTGGGCGTGAACTTCGATGGCGACGGCTTCACGACCGAGGAGATGGGTCGTCAGGACATGCGTGAAGACCTGGTGGACTTGTTCCGTCGCATGTAGGCCCGTGGTCAGCGGGCTGGGGCAGGGGCCGTCTTGCCTGGCCCGCTTTAGTGAAAAACTATCGTTGCGTTAAGAAATAAGTAATTCACTATATTCGGGTCGACAGATAAAGTAAGACGTACATGGAGGCACGACCCCATGAACGACCCGATCAAACTTTCAAAGCAAGGAGTACATCATGGCACTGCGTTTGGGCGATACCGCACCGAATTTCCAGATTGACACCACCAAGGGCAAGATCGACTTCCACGAATGGATTGGCGACTCCTGGTGCTTCTTCTTCAGCCACCCGGCCGACTTCACCCCGGTGTGCACCACCGAGATGGGCCGTACCGCGCAGCTGGCCAAGCAGTTCGCGGACCGCAACACCAAGCCGCTCGGGCTGTCGACCGACACGGTCGAGGAGCACAACAAGTGGATCGAGGACGTCAACGACACCCAGAACACCACGCTGGAGTTCCCGATCGTCGCCGACGCCGACAAGAAGATCTCGGAGCTCTACGAGATGATTCACCCGGGCGAGAGCGAGACCGCCGCCGTACGCTCGGTCTACATCATCGACCCGAACAAGAAGATCCGGCTGATGATGACCTACCCGATGTCGGTGGGCCGCAACTTCGACGAGATCCTGCGCGTGATCGATGCGCTGCAGACCGGTGACCAGCACGGCATCGCGACGCCGGCCGACTGGACCCCGGGTGCTCGCGTGATCATCCCGCCGACGGTCAGCAACGAAGATGCGCAGAAGAAGTTCCCGCAGGGCTTCGAGGAGATCCGCTCCTACCTGCGCTACACCCAGGTCTAAGCGATCGGGCGACGATCGCACCGGCCGCTAACGCCGGAACGCTCTGGAGAGTGGAGGGCCCCGCAAAGGGGCCCTTTTTATGTTTGGGTACAGCGCCCGCTGAGGTGAATCGCTGGCCTTTTCCGGTGAGCCGGGGCTAGCCCCAACCCTGCAGGAGCGCGCTCGCGCGCGAAGCCCCCGCCAGCGCCGGTGGCGGGCAACACCTGGCGGCGCCACCCGCTCGGTTGGCGGTGGGGCCTACCGCCCCAGCCCCGTCAGACGGCTGGGTTCGAGGATCTCGATCCAGTAGCCGTCGAGGTCCTTCACGAAGGCGATGTCCTTCAGGCCGCCCTCGTCCGGGCGCTTCACGAATTCAACATTGTTCTGGTCGAACCAGCGCACGGCCGCGTCCAGATCCGGGACCGAAAAGCAGATGTGGCCGAAGCCCTGCGGCTCTTCGTTGCCGTCGTGGTAGTGGAAGCCGGCGTCCTTCTCGGTGCCGTAGTTGTAGGTCAGCTCCAGGATGCCGCGCTGGCTGAACATCCAGCGGGTGGCCTCGCCGGCGTCCTTGGGCGGCTGCGGTTCGTCCTCGCCGATCTGCGCCAGGAAGTAGAGCGTGAACTCGAACTCCGGGAAATCCAGCGTCTTCACCAGCTGCATGCCGAACACGCGCTGGTAGAAGTCCAGCGCCTTCTGCGGATCCTTCACGCGCAGCATGGTGTGGTTGAAGCGAAAGCCGGCCGTGGGATTGTCGCTCATGGTGCGTCCTTGTAGTCCGTAAGAGGGTACTCCGGAGACTGGAACACGGCCGGACGGGTTCCCTCAAGTGCCGCCGTCACGCCTCGGGCCCCGGTTCCGTCACTGCGAGGAGGCAAAGCCGACGCGGCAGTCTGCTGGGGGTATCCCGACGCCGGGGGATGCGTCGGGCGATTGCTTCGCGGCGCTCGCAATGACCGGATGTTGGAGCGCTCGGGAATACCCCCCTCGGTCACTGCGAGAAGGCAAAGCCGACGTGGCAGTCTGCTGGGGCTATCCCGACGCCGGGGGCTGCATTGGGAGATTGCTTCGCGGTGCTCGCAATGACGGGATGGTGAATTGGCCGGGGAACCAAATGCCCGTCACTGCGAGGAGGCGCAGCCGACGTGGCAGTCGGTCGGGGTTGCCTCGACGATGGAAGTCCCCGGGAGATCGCTTCGCGGTGCTCGCGATGACGATCTGTTGAGAGGCGCCGGATCGGTTTCGCCTACTGTCGGCAGAAGGGCCAGACCTGGTAGAAGCGGCGGCAGCGGAACTCGGATTCGCAGCTCGCCAGCTGGGACTCGTAGCGGTCGGCCCGCTGGGCGACCTGGCGCGCCGCGGCCCGCACCTGCGGCTTGTTCTGATAACTGCCACGGCTGTAGCCGCCCTGACCCTCGTGGTAGGCGAGGTAGAGGTGCTCCGCGTTGTGCAGCGGTACGCCGGTCATGCGCCGGGTGCGATCGTTGTACCAGCCGATGAAGTCGGTGGCGTGTTTCATGTGCGTGCGCCGCGCGAAGCGACTGCCGGCATCCTCCCGGTATTCGCCCCAGACCGGATCCTGCGCCTGGGCGTAGCCCCGCGCGGAGGATGGCCGGCTCCACGGGATGAAGCCCAGCAGCCGCTCGCGGTCGGGGCGCACGTGGCTGCGGAACGAGGACTCCTGCTGGATGAACGACATCTGCGTGGCGATGGGCGTGCCCCATTCGCGTTCGGAATCACGCGCGTAGTCGTACCAGCGTGGCTGCTCGCGGAAGATCTCGCAGATATTGCTCTGGTCCTGGGGTGGCGATGGCGCCAGCGTCGCACAGCCCGCCGTGATCACGGCCAGCGCCAGCAGCAGGCCCGCGCGCAGCCCGTTGAGCGCCATGGCCCGCCATTCCTCCTGATCTGCCTTGCCCACCCGAATCTCCCGCTCGGTTCCCCTAATGGCCGGGAGTATAAAGCACCCGCAACGGGGGCCAAGGGTGCGCCGGCTGACGTGCCCGGTTTCGGAGGCTGCCCCGGCCCCTGCGGGCGCCTCGCAGTGTCGGGCATACGGGTTCCCGGTTGCTCCACCATCCCGTCATTGCGAGCGCCGCGAAGCAATCGCCCGACGCAGCCCCCGGCGCCGGAATACCCCCAGCAGACTGCCACGTCGGCTGCGCCTCCTCGCAGTGACGGGGGCGGGGGCGAGCGGGGAGGGAGCTCTGTGGAGGGAGCGGGGGGGTGTGGCAGTGGCGTGTGGGAGCGGGCTTGCCCGCGAAGCCCCTGCCCGCGTCGGAACTTGGTAAAAGCCATTCGCGGGCAAGCCCGCTCCCACAAAGAGCATGGGCGACACTGTTGTTATGCGGCGGTGTTCCAGCCGGGGTCGAGGGGGCTCAGGGTCGGGTCGGTGCGCCACGGGCCGGGTTCGACGGGTTCGTTCGCGATGTCACGGATGCGGGCGATGAACTCGCGGCGGGGCAGGGTCACGGCCCCCAGGTTGAGAAGATGGGCGGTCTCCATCTGCACATCCACCAGGGGCCAGCCCCAGGCGACCAGGTGGCGGCTGAGCCAGGCGAGCGCGATCTTGGAGGCGTCGCGCTCGCGCGAGAACATGGACTCGCCGCAGAACAGCCGCCCCACGGCCACGCCATAGAGCCCGCCGATCAGGCGCGGACCGTCCCAGACCTCCACCGAGTGTGCGTGCCCCGTGCGGTGCAGGGCGATGTAGGCCTGCTGCATGCTGGCGGTGATCCACGTCCCGTCGGCGTAGTCGCGCGGCGCGGCGCAGGCCTCGATCACGGCCTCGAAGGCGCGATCGAAGCTGACCGTGTAGCCACGGTTGCGGATCGCCTTCTTCAGGCTGCGGTGCAGGCGGAAGTGGCCCGGCTCCAGCACCGCGCGCGGGTCCGGGCTCCACCACAGGATCGGCTGCCCGGCCTCGAACCAGGGGAAGATCCCGGATCGGTAGGCATTCAGCAGACGTGGCACGGACAGATCGCCCCCGGCCGCGAGCAGGCCGTTGGGCTCGGCCAGGGCATGCGCCGGGTCCGGGAACGGGGCCTCCGGGTGCTCCGGATCCAGCCAGGGCAGGGTGATCTGCGGGCTGGAGTTCATGGGGCGCTTCCGTGCATGCCCCGAGATTGGAGGCCCGGGTTTTGTAGGAGCCTGCTTGCAGGCGAAGGGCCAGTGGCGGCGCCCCGCGCGGGCAGGGGCTTCGCGGGCGAGCCCGCTCCCACGAAGATCGTCTCTGCGGGGCGAACCGGGCCCCGGTTGTATGCCAAGCCTTGTAGGAGCCGAGCCCTCTCGGCGATTGCGGCATTGGCTACGCCCCATCGGCCAGAGGGCTGGCCTCCTACGGGTTGGGTCCGGCGTGCGGGGTGTTGTAGGAGCGCAGCCCCCTGCGCGATGGGGCGTGGGGGTGGCCCCCATCGGCCAGAGGGCTGGCCTCCTACAGGGGATGGTTCAGGCGCGAGGTGCATCGTTGGGTTGGGCCTGCCGGTAGGGCGAGTGTTCGTGCAGGCGTTCGCAGTGGGCCTGCATCATCTGGGCCTCGCGTTCGCAGAAGTCGCGTACGGGCTGGTCGAAGCCCTCGGTCAGGATCATGTGGGCGGAGTAGGTGGGCGTGGGCAGGAAGCCGCGCGGGATCTTGTGTTCGCCCTGGGCGCCGGGTTCGAAGCGGGCCAGGCCTTCGCGGATGCAGAATTCGATGCCCTGGTAGTAGCAGGTCTCGAAGTGCAGGTCGGCCAGCTCGTCGGTGCAGCCCCAGAAGCGCCCGTACAGGGTGTCGTGGCTGCGATAGCAAAGGGCGGCGGCGATGGTCTCGTCGTCGCCCGCCGCGCCGGGTCGTCGGGCCTCGAACAGCACCACCTGATCGGCCAGCGCCGCAGCCGTCTCCACAAAAAAGGCCTCCGACAGCGTCGGGATGCCCATGTGCTTCTTGAAGGTGTCGACGTAGAAGCGATGAAAGCGCGCCCAGTCCTCGGGCGATCCGGTGGCCCCGGTCAGCGTGCGGAACTCGATGCCGGCCTCATTGACGCGCCGGCGTTCGCGCTTGATGTTCTTGCGCTTTTTCGAGCTGAGCGCGGCCAGGAAGTCGTCGAAGCTTGCGTAGTCCGCGTTGGTCCAGTGGTACTGGCAGCCCATGCGCTCGGCCAGCCCCAGTTCGCGGGTCACGTCCAGATCATCCTGGTTGGGGAACAGGATGTTCACGCCCGAGGCGTTCAGCTCGCGCCCGCGGGTGACCAGGGCGCGCACGAGCAGGGTGCGCAGGTGATCGAAGTCCGGCGCCTCCGGGTGCACCAGCAGGCGTGGGCCGGTGGCCGGGGTGTAGGGCACGGAGACGACCAGCTTGGGGTAGTAGTTAAGCCCCTGGCGGTTCCACGCGCTCTCCCAGGCGAAGTCGAACACGAACTCGCCGTAGTTGTTGGTCTTGGCGTAGGCCGGCGCGGCCGCGACGAGCTGGTCGTCGCGGAAGATCAGCACATGCTGCGGGAACCAGCCGAACTGGCGCCCCAGGCACTCGTGGCGTTCCAGGCCCTCCAGGAAGGCGTGGCGCAGGAACGGCTCGGTGCCGCCAGTGAGGGCGTCCCAGGCGGCCGGGTCCACGTCGGCCAGGCCGTCGCGCAGTTCGACACGTTCCGGCGTGTCGCCCGAGTCGTCCTCCGGCGGGTGCGGTGCCTGGGTATCGCCCTCGGCGCTCACGTGATCAACCGAGCTTGTCCAGGTACTTCTCCGCGTCCAGTGCGGCCATGCAGCCGGTGCCGGCGGAGGTGACCGCCTGGCGGTAGACATGGTCCATCACGTCGCCGGCGGCGAACACGCCCGGTACGGAGGTGGCGGTGGCGTTGCCCTCCAGGCCGCTTTGCACCTTGATGTAACCGCCTTCCATGTCCAGCTGGCCCTGGAAGATGTCGGTGTTCGGCTTGTGGCCGATCGCGATGAACACGCCCATCACGTCGATCTCCTTCGTCTCGCCGCTCTGGGCGTGCTTCAGGCGGGCACCGGTCACGCCGGTCGCGTCGCCGAGAATCTCGTCCAGGGTGTGGTTCCACTCGATGGTGACGTTGCCGTTCTTTTCCTTCTCGAACAGCTTGTCCTGCAGGATCTTCTCCGCGCGCAGGGCATCGCGTCGGTGCACCAGCACCACCTCGGAGGCGATGTTCGACAGGTACAGGGCCTCTTCCACGGCGGTGTTGCCGCCGCCGATCACCGCGACCTTCTGGTTGCGGTAGAAGAAGCCGTCGCAGGTCGCGCAGGCGGAGACACCCTTGCCGGCGAAGGTGGTCTCGGACTCCAGCCCCAGGTACTGCGCGGAGGCCCCGGTGCAGATGATCAGGGCATCACAGGTGTATTCCCCGGAGTCGCCGATCAGGCGGTAGGGCTTGTCCTTCAGCTGCACCGTGTGGATGTGATCGAAGATCACCTCGGTGTCGAAACGCTCGGCATGCTTCTGCATGCGCTGCATCAGTTCGGGGCCCTGCACGCCCTCGTTGTCGCCTGGCCAGTTGTCCACGTCGGTGGTGGTCATCAGCTGGCCGCCCTGTTCCAGGCCGGTGATCACGACCGGGTTCAGGTTGGCGCGCGCGGCGTAGACCGCGGCGGTCCAGCCGGCCGGGCCGGAGCCCAGGATCAAGAGCGGGCAGTGGCGCGCTTCCTTGCCGCTGCCGCCCTTTTTCGGTTCGGACTCGGTGGCGCCGCCCAGCTGGACGGCGCCGGTGGCGGCCTGCACGGCCCCGGTGGCGCTGGCCATCTTCGGGGTCTCGGCCTGGGCCTTGCCGGATGCGTTCTTCTTGTCCTTCTTGGACTTCTTGGCGTCGCTCATGGCGCTCTCCATCTCGCAACAATGAATTCCGTGGCGGGGGCGGCGGGGCCGTCCCTGCGAGTGCTGCACACGATACCGGATCGTCGGGCGTGGGCCCGGGTTCCATGAATCGGGTAGCGGGATCCGGGGTGCGCCCACAGCTGGCGGGCCATCCCGGATCGGGGATCGATATGGCGGGGATTATTGGGAGGCCGGACGGCTTTGTCCAACGCGGTCACGGGCACCGGGGGAACGCCGCGCCGGCGGGAAGGGCGGGACGCATTTGGTTAATCGCGGTCGATAAAACATTTTCATGATCGCGCGGGCCGGATCGCGGCCCGGGCAGTCACTACATCGGCGTTTGGTGGATAACCCGGGCGCCCCTCCGGGAACGGCGGCAGGACGGGGAATCGCCGTTTTTATCCACAGCTTGCTCACGGGTTGTGCGCGGCTTGTTCTTTCGCGAACCACTATATCTAGTGGCTATGCAGTTCCGGATCCCCGATCTATAGTACTTCACGTTCGATCCAACACCAGCGCGAGGCCGTCATGAACAGCGAACCCTACACCGCCGAAGCCCCCGAGGGCACCCAGTACCCGCCGCAGGCCGAACCGTCGGCCGAGGTCCTGGCGACCAGCCCGGGCCAGCACCAGGTGATTCGCCGTAACGGCAAGGTCACGGGCTTCGATGCCTCCAAGATCGAGGTGGCGGTGACCAAGGCCTTTCTCGCGGTGGAGGGCGGCAATGCCGCGGCCAGCCGCCGCATCCACGAGGTGTCCAAGGAAGTGGCCGGGCAGGTGGTGGACAGCCTGTTCCGCCGCGCCGGCACCCAGGGCATGACGGTGCACATCGAGGACATCCAGGACCAGGTGGAACTGGCCCTGATGCGTGGCGGCCACCACAAGGTCGCGCGGGCCTACGTGATCTATCGCGAGCAGCAGGCGCAGAAGCGCGCCGCCGAGGCCGCCGAGCAGTCCCCGGAAGAGCAGGAGGCCGCCGCCAGCCTGAACGTGACCCGCGCCGACGGCACCCAGGCCCCGCTGGACGAGGCGCGCCTGCAGGCGGTGGTCGCCGAGGCCTGTGACGGCATCGAGCACGTGGACGGCCAGAAGATCCTGACCGAGGCGCGCCGCAACCTGTTTGACGGCGTCGCCGAGAAGGATGTGGCCACCGCGCTGGTGATGGCCGCCCGCGTGATGATCGAGAAGGAGCCGAACTACTCCGAGGTCACCGCGCGGCTGCTGATGGACGCCCTGCGCCGCGAGGCCCTGAGCTTCGTGCATGGCCGCCCGGAAGAGGCCACCCAGGCCCAGCTGGCCGAGCGCTACGCCGAGTACTTCGGTGCCTACATCCGCCGCGCCGCCGATCTGGAGCTGGTCGACAGCGAGCTGACCCGCTACGACCTCGACAAGCTGGGCGCGGCGATCAAACCCGAGCGCGACCTGCAGTTCACCTATCTGGGCCTGCAGACCCTGTACGACCGCTACTTCATCCATTCTGACGGCACGCGCTTCGAGCTGCCGCAGGCGTTCTTCATGCGTGTGGCGATGGGCCTGGCGATCAACGAGATCGACCGCGAGGCACGCGCGATCGAGTTCTACAACCTGCTGAGCTCGTTCGACTTCATGAGCTCCACGCCGACGCTGTTCAACTCCGGCACCCTGCGCCCGCAGCTCTCCAGCTGCTACCTGACCAGCGTGCCGGACGACCTGGACGGCATCTACAGCGCCATCCGCGACAACGCGCTGCTGTCCAAGTTTGCCGGCGGCCTCGGCAACGACTGGACCCGCGTGCGCGGCATGGGCGCCCATATCAAGGGCACCAACGGCAAGTCGCAGGGCGTCGTCCCGTTCCTGAAGGTCGCCAACGACACCGCCGTGGCCGTGAACCAGGGCGGCAAGCGCAAGGGTGCCGTGTGCGCCTACCTCGAGACCTGGCACATCGATGTCGAGGAGTTCATCGAGCTGCGCAAGAACACCGGCGACGACCGCCGCC
The DNA here is from genome assembly GCF_000425605.1 of Thioalkalivibrio sp. ALE17. Taxonomy (NCBI): domain Bacteria; kingdom Pseudomonadati; phylum Pseudomonadota; class Gammaproteobacteria; order Chromatiales; family Ectothiorhodospiraceae; genus Thioalkalivibrio; species Thioalkalivibrio sp. ALE17. The sequence goes on along the minus strand of NZ_AUDT01000007.1, from coordinate 72,787 downwards.
GCACCCACGACATGAACAGCGCCAACTGGATCCCGGACCTGTTCATGAAGCGCGTGGCCGAGGACGGCGACTGGACCCTGTTCTCCCCGAACGAGACCCCGGACCTGCACGACCTGGTCGGCGCCGAGTTCGAGAAGCGCTACTGCGAATACGAAGAGAAGGCCGCGCGCGGCGAGCTGCGCGTGCACAAGACCATGAAGGCCGTGGACCTGTGGCGGAAGATGCTCGGCATGCTGTTCGAGACCGGCCATCCGTGGATGACCTTCAAGGACCCGTGCAACCTGCGCAGCCCGCAGCAACACACCGGCGTGGTCCACAGCTCGAACCTGTGCACCGAGATCACCCTGAACACCTCGGATGACGAGATCGCGGTGTGCAACCTGGGCTCGATCAACCTGGCCGCGCATGTGAACGAGGCCGGCGAGCTGGACCAGGACAAGCTCGAGCAGACCGTGAACACCGCCATGCGCATGCTCGACAACGTGATCGACTACAACTACTACTCCGTGCCGCAGGCGCGGCGCTCCAACCTGCGCCACCGCCCGGTGGGGCTGGGCGTCATGGGCTTCCAGGACGCGCTGTACAAGCTGCGCGTGCCGTATGCCTCCGAGGCGGCCGTGGAGTTTGCCGACACCTCCATGGAGGCGGTGTCCTACTACGCCATCAAGGCCTCGACCGACCTGGCCGAGGAACGCGGGCGCTACGAGAGCTTCCCCGGCAGCCTGTGGAGCCAGGGCATCCTGCCGATCGACTCGATCGACAAGCTGGCCGAGACCCGCGGCGACTACCTGCAGATGGACACCACCCAGCGCCTGGAGTGGGACAAGCTGCGCAAGCGGGTGAAGAAGGTCGGCATGCGCAACTCCAACACCATGGCGATCGCGCCGACCGCGACCATCTCCAACATCTGCGGGGTCAGCCAGTCGATCGAGCCGACCTACCAGAACCTGTTCGTCAAATCGAACCTGTCCGGCGAGTTCACCGTGATCAACCCGTACCTGGTGCGCGACCTGAAAGACCGCGAGCTGTGGGACGAGGTGATGGTCAACGACCTCAAGTACTACGACGGCTCCGTGCAGCCGCTGGACCGCGTGCCGGAGGACATCAAGGCCCTGTACGCCACCGCGTTCGAGCTGGACACCCGCTGGCTGGTCGAGGCCGCCTCGCGCCGGCAGAAGTGGATCGACCAGGCGCAGAGCCTGAACCTCTACATGGCCGAGCCCTCCGGGCCCAAGCTGGACGCCCTGTACAAGCTGGCCTGGGTGCGCGGCCTGAAGACGACCTACTACCTGCGCTCCATGGGCGCGACCCACGTGGAAAAGAGCACCGTGGCCGACTCCTCGCGCGCCAACAAGCTGAACGCCGTCTCCGGCGGCCAGCAGGCGGCCGAGCCGGAAGCACCCAAGGCCTGTTCGATCCTCGACCCGGACTGCGAGGCCTGCCAGTAAGGCGGCCCCGCCCACGGGCACCGAATACGCAGCACGCACTGATCACAACGCACTGAACAAAAGGCCCGGCCACCGCGCCGGGCCGCCACCGAAAAGAAGAGGGGACACTATGCTTTCCTGGGACGATCCGATCGCAGCCATCAAAGGCGAAGGCCAGAAAGAACCCGCCGTCCGCCCCGGCATGGGCTTTCAGGAGAACGAAGCCCTGATGAGCACCGCCGGCGCCGCACCGAGCGTCTCGCCGGAGCCGGAAAACGCCGGCCAGCCGCTGGCCGAGCCGAACGAAGACGCCCTGACCGGCACCGGTCTGGAAGACCTGGAGATGGGGGCCGAGCGCATCCGCGTCGATGACAAGAAGATCATCAACTGCCACGCGGACCTCAACCAGCTCGTGCCCTTCAAGTACAAGTGGGCCTGGCAGAAGTACCTGGACGGCTGCGCCAACCACTGGATGCCGCAGGAAATCAACATGAACGCGGACATCGCCCTGTGGAAGGATCCCAACGGGCTGACCGACGACGAGCGCACTATCGTCAAGCGCAACCTGGGCTTCTTCTCCACCGCCGATTCGCTGGTGGCGAACAACCTGGTGCTGGCCGTGTACCGCCACATCACCAACCCCGAGTGCCGCCAGTACCTGCTGCGCCAGGCCTTCGAGGAGGCGCTGCACACCCACGCCTACCAGTACTGCGTGGAGTCCCTGGGCCTGGACGAAGGCGAGATCTTCAACATGTACCGCGAGGTGCCCTCCGTGGCCACCAAGGCCGAGTGGGCGCTGCCGTTCACCAAGCACCTGGCGGACCCGAACTTCCGCACCGGCACGCCGGAGGCGGACCAGAAGCTGCTGCGCGAGCTGATCGCCTTCTACGTCGTGTTCGAGGGCATCTTCTTCTACGTCGGCTTCGTGCAGATCCTCTCCATGGGCCGGCGCAACAAGATGACGGGTGTGGCCGAGCAGTTCCAGTACATCCTGCGCGACGAGTCCATGCACATGAACTTCGGGATCGACGTGATCAACCAGATCAAGCTCGAGAACCCGCACCTGTGGACCGAAGACTTCAAGAACGAGATGCGCACCCTGATCTCGGATGCCGTCGAGCTGGAGGCGCAGTACGCCCGCGACACCATGCCCCGCGGCGTGCTCGGCATGAACGCGCAGATGTTCGAGGAATACCTGCACTTCATCGCCAACCGCCGCTGTGCGCAGATCGGCCTGGCCGAGCTGTATCCGGGGGCTGATAACCCGTTCCCGTGGATGAGCGAGGTGCTTGATCTGAAGAAAGAGAAGAATTTCTTTGAGACGCGGGTTACGGAGTATCAGACGGGTGGGGCGTTGAGCTGGGATTGAGGCGGCGAAGCCAAGCCTCAACTAAGCGGAGCCAGGGAAATGGCCGTGCAGCAACAGACGAGGGCGCCGCAAGTTGGCGCCCTCGTTGCGCTTGGCGGCCTGGAAGCGACGACGGGTGTCACGCAATCGACACCCCCATCGTTCTTACGGCAGATGATCCAGTGGGCTTCGTACGCCCGCGAAGCGATCGCCCAGCACATGCGTGTAAATCTGGGTCGTCTCCAGGCTCTTGTGGCCCAGAAGCTCCTGCACCGTCCGAATATCCGTACCGCGCTGCAGCAACTGCGTCGCAAAGCTGTGCCGGAGTGTATGGCACGAGCCAGGACGAACCAGCCCAGCGCCCCGCATCGCACGACTAACGGCGCGTTGCACCGCCGATGGATGGATATGGTGCAGCACCACTCGCCCATCGTTGTCTACGCACGGTCGGCTCGCCGGCACAAGCCATTGCCAGCCCAGCGCTGTGCCTGCGTTGGGATACTTCCGCGCGAGTGCATGCGGCAGCGAGACCGGGACTCCCGGTACCTGGCGTTCACTCCTATCCGCTTCCAGCTCCCGAATCCTTTCGCGGATGGATTCCCTGCAGCCCGGTGGCAGCAGGGTTACCCGATCCTTGTCGCCTTTGCCGCTGCGCACGGTGATGGACCCGCGTTCAAAATCGAAGTCACGCACCCGGAGACGACAGGCTTCCGTGACGCGCAAGCCTCCTCCGTACATCAACGCCCCAAGAAGCCACATTGGTCCCTCGAGTCGCTCCAGTACCGCCATCACTTCCTGGTGCGACAGCACTACCGGCAGGCGCCGGGGGCGACGGGCACGCGTGACCTCGCCGATGTCGCCCAGCGGCTGTTCAAGCACATGCCGATACAGGAACACGAGTGCATTCAAAGCCTGGTTCTGCGTGGCGGCCGCAACCTTGCGTTCCACCGCGAGGAACTCCAGGAACCGCCGAACTTCCGGTCCGCCCATCGTGGCGGGATGCTGGATGCCGTGAAACCGAATGTAGTACCGAATCCAGTAGCAATACGTCTTTTCCGTCCGCGGGCTGTACCGAAGGGTGCGCAGCGTTGTGCGCACCCTCTCCATCAACCGGGGTCCCTTCGAAGTGGCATCCATGCCAAGCCTCCACTCAAACAGTGCACTGTCGATATATACAGTACCCTGCCATGTGGCGCAACGGCCGTGCGAGATATTCCCGGCGTAGATCGCACCGAAAACCCGCAACACACTGATTGTCGACCAGAATCCCGGATTCCTGCCCCGGTCCAATATCCGAATGAACACGCGCGCACGTTCATCTCATATCCGTGCGCGCTACCCAATCACTGTTAGCGATGGAAGCGCATACATTTTCTGAGGATAGTTAATGAATCAAGTAAAATTTCCCCTCAGCGAGCCGGATCATCTGTTCGGAAACGAAGCTGCGGAAGATGAACCGTACGATATCCTTGAGTCGTATGCCGTTAAGCGTCCGGAAATCAAAAGGTTCCTCGACCCGAACAGGTCTGTCCAAGTTATCAGGGCCTACAAGGGCGAGGGCAAGTCGGCGCTCTTGCGGCTTGTTGAAGGGAGCTTGTCTGAACAAAACCCAAGGCCGCTAGTCATCCGCTCAACTGCCCAAGCGCTATCTCCTTCACTGGATAGCGATGATTCGGATGACTGGGTGCGATCCTGGAAAGCGAATATATTTCGTCAAATTGCTAGCGAAATTGGTGGGCGGCTAAACCTTGCGTTCAGCGACGACGCAATGTCTCTCGTAGAAGAGGCTGAGCGGAATGGATTCAAAAGCAGGTCGCTGGTCTCGTCAATCGTGGACCGCCTCCAGTCTAAAGCTGTGCCTCTAGAGAGAACACGGCCGCCTCTGGGGAACGCTGAAGCCCTACTAAAGCGATGGCTGGCGAACGGCGCTCCTGTTTGGTTAATCCTAGATGACATTGACCAAAACTATCAGAACACCTCAAAGCAAAAGATGAAGGTTGCATCTTGCTTCATCGCTGTACGACAGATTTTTGCGCAGGTGCCTGAGGTGCGAGCGCGCCTATGCGTACGACCGAATGTGTGGGCAAGCATTAAATCGGACTTCGAGGCTCTGTCGCATGTCGAGCAGTACATGGTTGATCTCTCTTGGGACAACGACAGAGCGTTCGAAGACATTCTAGCCCGCCGTGTTGAAGGTTTCCTGAAACGCACGGATCAGTGGTCCGAGGTTGTTAAAACGTTGAGCCCAAGCTTGGCTCACCGGAATACTCAGCTTGTCAATTTACTGTTCGAGAGCCCTGTTGCGTGGGGAGGGCGTGGAAAAAAGAGGCCCATTCATGTCGTACTGCATACGTTGTCAAGGCATCGCCCGCGATGGCTGGTAGAGCTTTGCAAGCTGGCATCTATAGAAGCGGATCGGCAGCGGAATACCCAGATCACACTTGACGACATAACCAAGCAGCTTGATGAGTTCGGTCGCCGCCGCATAGGCGACACGGTTGCGGAATTTCGCGCACAGTGCCCACAGATTGAAAATCTGATTATAGCCTTTGCCGATCAACCTGAGCGTTTCACCACGGACCAACTCCTACGAGCCCTCCGTGACAGAGTTCTTCAGGGGGTGGATCCGAAGATTGAAGGCGTCATAGGTAAGCCGGGAGCGCGCGAGGTCGCACACTTCCTTTTTCAGATTGGTTTCTTGTCCGCCCGCAGAGATGAGCCGGACGGTAGCTATGAGCACCTAACGTACGCAGCTAGGCCGAACCTGCTCCGGGCTACAACCAATCTGGATGAAGGGGTGTCCTGGGAGATCCATCCTGTTTTCCGCCAAACGCTTCGGCTGAAGGATGTCGAGTCGAAATCGGAAAGGGCGCGCTCCGACAGGAATGGTCGCTAACAAACGCATGGAGCCGACCGCGTGCCGCGGCGGCTCATGCGCGGCGTTAGAGCTCATTTATGAACGTAGTTGAAATCCGGGAGGACTGGTGATGGCGAAGGGCTTCATTTACGTCGCGCGAAATGAATCGATGCCTGGGCTGCTCAAGATCGGGCGTACTGAGCGTATACCTGATGCGCGGATGTCAGAACTATTCAGTACTGGAGTTCCTGAACCCTTCCAAATCGTTTACTACGCTCTGACTCAGGATGCGAAATCTGATGAAGCGAAAGTACATCAACTGTTATCCAGATTTCGCCACCGCGAAAACCGGGAATTCTTTGCGGTTAAAATCGCATCAGCAATTGGTGCAATAACTCACCTATGTGAGGTCGAGCACGACTGGAAGAACGAGGGGCTTTCTGCATATATGCCGGATGGCACCGTCGGATTTGGGGAGCATCAGTCAGTAGATGTTTCCAGCCGACATGGAGTCGAAAGCGAAGAGAACGAGCTGGCAGATTTTGTGCGAGCGCTGAATGTGGCTTCGCTAGAAGCATTCGTGGTCTCTGCGTTTTACGACAGCAACTCTTGTTGCTGCAGTATCGCATTAGCCAGCGGAATCGACGAATACTCGGAGGCTGCGGCGCACATTCACGCGATCGCACAAGATACCTTGAGCCAGTTCGAATGGTTTGGCGCAATCGGCCATGGGCGCCGTGCAAATGAGCTCTAACAAATCGTTGCAGCGGACATTTGACCCGCCACCCATTTTTGCTGCCGCAAAAACGGGCGTCGCCTCAAATGCCGCTGAACTCAGGCGTTGGGCGCCAAGCAAGGGAGCACTATGAAAGCTGTCGAAATTAAAATCCACAACTTCCGTTCAATCTGCGATGCGTCCATAACGCTAGCGGAATACGGAATTCTTGTGGGCGTCAATAACGCAGGGAAAACAACAGTCATTGATGCGATCCGGGCCTTCTATGGAAAAGGGGTCAAGTTTGATAAGAGTCGTGACTTCCCTCACAAAGGTGCGGAAGATAATGAGTCATGGGTTGAGATTGAGTTTAAGCCTTCTGCTGAGGAGATCGGTACATTAAAAGATGAGTACCGGTCGGAAAACGATACGTTTAGAGTAAGAAGTTATCTCTCCTCAGATCAAAAAGACAAGGAAGGAAAAGAGCGTTCTGGCCCATATGCCTATGTGAATGGTGAATTATCCGAAGAAAGATTTTACGGCTTCAAAAACGTGGGGCAGGGTAAATTTGGCGAGATCATCTATATTCCGGCAGTTTCTAAGATTGACGAGCACACGAAATTAACAGGCCCCTCGGCACTCAGAGACCTTGTAAATACGGTTCTCTCAAGGGTAATGGAAGAGTCAGGTGCCTACCAGGCATTAAGTGAGTCATTCAGTGAGTTTGAGGGCGCGATCAAGACTGAATCTACTGCGGAGGGTTATTCGCTTCAAAGTATTGAAACTGACATTTCGGAGGAACTGTCTGATTGGGGGGCGGGGTTTAGGCTGAATATAAGCCCAGTTGGCGTAGATGACATTATAAAAGGCCTTGTTAATCACGAGATCATTGATGAGTCAATGGACAGAGCTCAACCAATTTCCGCGTACGGCCAAGGATTTCAAAGAAGCGTTATCTATACTTTGATTCGTGTAGCGGCGAGGTACGGTCCCAAAAAGAAGTCCCCAAAAAAGAAGGAATTTTCGCCTGAGCTGACATGGATATTGTTTGAAGAGCCAGAAGCATTTCTACATCCAACTCAGGTAAGCTCATTGAACTCAGATCTGAGGTCTTTGTCAGAAAGTTTAGGCTCGCAGGTGCTTCTGTCTACTCACAACCCGCAATTCGCTACTCACAGTATCCGCAATATCACGGCAATCTGCAGGTTGCAGAGAGAAGATTGCAGAACAAGAAGCTACCAAGTATCGAGTGACGAGCTAGACAGGGTTCTAACAGTGAATCAACAGGATGCCCAGGCGTGGCAGGCTGCAGGCATCCCCATTGACCAAGACGATCTCCAGACTGACATGGAGGCCGTAAAATACGCGCTTTGGTTGGACCAAAAACGAAGTTCAGCATTCTTCGCCGAAAAGGTGCTGTTAGTCGAGGGCCCAACCGAAACAGCTCTCTTAACCTATATGTTTGACCACGGATTGTTGCCGGATTGTAAGGGTGTATTTGTTCTCGACACTATTGGCAAATATAACATTCACCGGTTTATGCGGTTATTCCAGTCTTTTGGCATCAGGCATTATGTGCTTTACGACTTCGATAATGGAAGGCATGCGCCAATAGACCAGACGATTCAGGCAGCATCCAATGAGTTTACCGGAGGTATAGATACGTTTCCTGAAGACTTGGAGAGGTTTATTGGTATCGCGCCGGCAGGGCGTCGTCACCGAAAACCCCAGCATGTGATGCTTCAGGTGGCGCAGAACGGTATTGATCTAAATCCTCTTGCTGCGAAGATTAATGCGCTCGTTTCACAGTAGAAAAGCGCCCAACAAGGCGCTCCACTTGACCGCTACTCCGCTGCCGCTCCATAGCGGCAAGTGAGCTTGGACGTTAGACAGAGCTATGGGGTCAGACCTTGCCTTTTGCCCTACGTCGCCACCTTCCGAGGCAAAGTCGCAAAAGGCAAGGTCTGACGCCAAGAAGGGGACACCCATGATTTCTTGACGGTCGGAGGCGGGTTGTCTAGGTTTCAGGGGAGTGCATGGACCAGGGAGGGTCCGGAGATGACGCGAGCCAGGAAGGAGCTCGTCTCGGTCGAGACGACGCCGTATTACCACTGTATTTGTCGCTGTGTTCGCCGCGCGTTCCTGTGTGGCGGGCGAGACGAGGACACCCATGATTTCTTGAAAACCAAATAACGGGGTCGGACCACGGTAACCCCCGGAAAGATCGCATGAAAATGGTCTAGAAAGGGTGTAATGAGGAAGAAGAGGACACCCATGATTTCTTGACGGCCTGAGGCGGGCTGACTAGGTTTGTGGGGGAGTGCGTGGACCAGGGAGGGTCCGGAGATCAAGAAGAGGACACCCATGATTTCTTGACGGTCTGAGGCGGGCTGTCTACGTTTCAGGGGAGTGTATGGACCAGGGAGGGTCCGGAGATGACGCGAGCCAGGAAGGAGCTCGTCTCGGTCGAGACGACGCCGTACTACCACTGTATTTGTCGCTGTGTTCGCCGCGTGTAAGGAAGAGGACACCCATGATTTCTTGACGATTAGAGGCGGGCTGTCTAGGTTTGTGGGGGAGTGCATGGACCAGGGAGGGTCCGGAGATGACGCGAGCCAGGAAGGAGCTCGTCTCGGTTGAGACGACGCCGTACTACCACTGCATTTGTCGTTGTGTTCGCCGCGCGTTCCTGTGTGGCGAGGATTCCTATTCGGGCAAGAACTACGAGCACCGGCGCGGCTGGGTGCTGGAGCGTCTGCGTGAGCTGCAGGGCGTGTTCGCGGTGGACGTGTGTGCGTATGCAGTGATGTCGAACCACTATCACCTGGTGGTGCGGCTGGATTCGGATCGGGGCGCGGCATGGAGCGAAGACGAGGTGATGGAGCGCTGGGAGCGGCTGTTCTCCTTGCCGGTGCTGGTAGCCCGTTATCGGGAGGGGCAGACGAAGACGGTGGCGGAGCGCGAGCGGGCGCAGCTGCAGATTGCCGAGTGGCGGGGTCGGCTGCAGGACCTGTCCTGGTTCATGCGCAGCCTGAACGAACACCTGGCGCGGCGGGCGAATGCGGAAGATGGCTGCAAGGGCCGCTTCTGGGAAGGCCGCTACAAGAGCCAGGCGCTGCTGGATGATGCGGCCGTGCTGACCTGTATGAGCTACGTGGATCTGAACCCGGTGCGCGCCGGGATGGCGGATGCGCCCGAGGCCTCCGATTTCACCTCGATCCAGCAGCGCATCCGGGCACTGGCTCGTAAGGATCAGGGGCATGAAGGTCCGGCGGGTGAGGGAGACGAGCCTCGCCTGACCGTATTGGGGCGGGAAGGCGACGATCCACATGGCAATGCGGTGGCCTTTACTACGGAGGACTATCTGGAACTGGTGGACTGGACCGGGCGCGCGATCCGCGAGGACAAGCGCGGGGCTATCCCGGAATCCATTCCGCCGATCCTGGAACGTCTGGGGATCGATCCAGTGCATTTCCTGCGGCATGTCGGAAGGGGACAGAGGTCGCACCATGTATCGGCCCTGGGGCACGTGGAGCGTTTTCGCGAGGCGGTGAGGCAGCTCGGCCGTTGCAGCATCAAGGGTGTGGGGATATCGGTTCGGATGTTTCTGGCGCCAGCCGGTTGTCGTTGAACCAGCCCGGTTTCAGGGGACCGAAGAAAGGGACAGCCATGATTTCTTGCGACAGACGATGGAGACAGCCTGGATTGATGTGATGTGGCTTCGTGGGTCGGTGCGCCCATAGCGCCGGCGCCCGGGGGCGCCGACGCATTGGGTCAGAACAGGCCGCAGGCGGGGCCGGTGCGCGCCGAGCGGACGTTGCGGATGTCCGGGTGGGCTCGCAGGTCATCCACCATCTGGCTGTACAGGCCGTCCGGGACGTCGCGCGCGAAGGTGATATCGACGGTGCCGTTGCGGCGCATGTTGTAGGCGGTGAAGGCGTCCGCCTCGTAATCGAACAGGATCTGGGCGAGCGCATCTTCGGAAGCGAGTGCTTCCGGTGTGTTCGGCTGGGAGGTGGATGCGCAGCCGCTAACGGCGAGCGGAAGCGAGATCAGGAACAGCAGGGCAAGGGTGAAGCGGATGTTCATGGCGGTGTCTCCTTGCTGGGAGCGACAGGAATGCTCCCCCAGACCATGGCGTTCGGTGCCCACTGACTCGCAGCGGCAGGTCCACGGGCTTCTTACAAGCATATGTTAAAACCAGAAGAAAACAAGGGTAGGGGGTTGGGGCATGCGACTTGGGGCCGCGTGAATGGAACCCGCTGTGGTCCGCCTTTGGCGTCATGTGGCACCTGGTTTGGGTGTCCACTCGTTCGCATAGCGGGGCAGGGTCTTGCGGAAGACCTTACAGGAGCCGGATTCCAGTTCGCCGCGGTTGCACAGGTTGTTGATTCGAGTGAATCCGATGGCATCCATTAGGAGTGCGGATTCGAGCGTAGAACGATCTGATTTGGCCCAGGCCTGAAGGAATTGAACACCGCTTTCATCGAACTCCCAGTGGCGAGCGATGGCAACAGAGACGCTGCGTGTCAGTCCCTCGAACTCGCCGATGAAGCCACGGGAGAGGGTGGATGCGCTGAGTGTTTGTAGTTCCCGCAGAAGAACCATGAGTCCGGTGCTATGTGCCAGGGCGGATAGATAGAGTGCGAATCCTTCGCACCCTCCGCCTAAATGCTGGGCACCAATTTTGACATTCATGGCCGTTTGCAGCGTTTCTGGCCAGATTTTCTGGATCCCGGCTGGGCTCAGACGATTGTCCCTTTCGAACTGGGCTATGGGGCTTACGATGGCCGCTGCGACTGCTTCCCTCATGCGCTGATTGCCGAGGATCGTAACGGCCTGTTCGATGCTCAAAATCTCAGACCGGGTTGGGCGTACGGACGGGCTATTGACGACCTTGAGCATGTTTCCGGCCAGAACCGGATCGCTTTCCAGCATTTTCGCGATCTCTTTTGACCGGTATTGCTCGGGGTCGCGCAGCGTGGCCATGAGCCGGGGTGCGATTCGGGGAAGCCGCGGCACTTTGGCACTGAATGAGGTGGCATTCTCCATAAGCCGGTCGCGGAGGCCACGCAGCCAGGCTCGTTCTTCCGGGGAGGGCTCGTCCCGGGAATCGAGCCCTATTTCGAATAGGCCCGCACAGTAGCGCGAGGAGAGCTCTCGTTCCGAGAGAAGCTGCTCCATGCCGTCGTGTTCTTGTTCCCGAGGGCTGTTGGCGGATTCCTTGTTGGACGGAGGCGGGTCGCTGGGTGGCAGATGTTTGTTGTCGCCCACGCGACTGAACCATCGGCGAAGGCGAGAGAGCATCATGGCGGATAGCCGTCCTCGAGTACGGTATATGGCTAGTGGCAGCCGGCGCTGGCTGGCGGCCGCGAGCCCCGACTGGCGTGTACGGGATAGATCTCAGGTTACTTGCTGGCACAGACCCGATTGAGCGTTTGGCGGCACGAACGTGAGGCCGACGTTAGGGAGTCACATGGTTCGTGCGTTCGGTGAGTCAGTCCCCGCCATGTGTCATGTTCCGGAACGCAAACACAGCGCTGGCGATGATCACCGCGATGGCGAGGCCGTAGTAGAGCGTTTCCAGTGATGCGCCAACCTCCACTGCCTGCTCCAGAAAAAGCACAACCAGGATCACGATCGCGACCTGAATGATCGTGACTTTGAGGTCGTGGAAATGCCGGATCTCCAACACGGAGAGCAAGCTGCTTTTGCTGCCGGAATCCGGCTTGATGAACAGCCGAAACAGGCCAACCGCGATGATCTGGAAAGTCAGAGCGATGAGCAGCATGTCGAGGACCTTCAGGAACCTCACCGCCAGGCTCTTGCCCTCATCGACCGAGCTGGGTACCTGCTGGACAAAATCGACCACGATATTGAACCCGATGTATACATTGGCGGCATACAGCAGGAGAGCCGCGATGGTGCTGACCACGACCGTCACCAGTACCAGCAGCCGGCTGGTGGTGAACATTCTTTAGATCATTCGTGCATGACTCCATGGCGGGTAGTGGCGATCCGGAGAATGGAATATGAGGCGGACCGGCGGATATTGATCTATCGAGTGTGGGCCAGCTGGTTCCGGACGATACTGCCGCCCTTCATGATCAGGTCCAGGTGGTCGGCGGGTGCATCCAGCCAGTCCAGGCCGGCTGCCGGGTCGGCATCGACCACGAGCAGGTCGGCCAGGGCCCCTTCGGCGATGACGCCGAGGCGGCCGGGGTAGGGGGCGCGGTCGCCGGACAGGGCGAGCAGTTGGCCGGCCGCGCCGGTGGCCATGTGCAGGGCCTCCAGCGGGGACATGAAGCGGGTCAGCTTGGCGAGCTGGCGGCCCTGGCTGGCGGCGCCCTCGGGGCTGAACAGGATGTCGGTGCCGAAGGCCATGGGCACGCCGTACTGGCGGCCCAGTTCGAAGGCGCGCTCGGTGCCCGCGCTCACCTGGAGCTGCTTGGCCCGGGAGACGGGGTCCGTCTTCGGGTTGGCGTCCTCGTCGTCCAGGAAGGGCTGGATGCTCCACCACACGTTGGCATCCGCCAGCATGCGCACCGTCTCCTCGTCGGCGAGCTGGCCGTGCTCGATGGAGCGCACCCCGGCGCGGATCGCGCGCTGGATGCCCTGCGGCGTGTAGACATGGGCGCATACGTAGGTGCCCCAGTCGGCGGCGGCGCGCACGGCGGCACGCATCTCCTCTTCCAGGTACTGGGCGGTATCCAGTGGGTCGTACAGGCTGGAGACGCCGCCCCCGGCCATGATCTTGATCTGGCTGGCGCCTTGCATCAGCTGTTCCCGGGTGCGGCGCAGCACCTCGTCCACGCCATCGGCGATCGCAGCGACACCGCTGCTCTCGATGTAATTCGGCGGGGTGCTCGGCATGCGTGGCAACTCGTGGCGCTGGCGAAAATCGCCGTGCCCGGAGGTCTGGGAGATCATCGCGCCGCAGGGGAAGATGCGCGGGCCGGCCACCGCGCCGCGGTCGATGGCCATCTTCAGGCCGAAGGCCGGGCCGCCGAGATCGCGCACGGTGGTGAAGCCGCGCATCAGGGTCGCGCCGGCCTCGCGCCCGGCCATCAGGTGCAGGAAGCCGATGTCCGCGGTCATGGCGGTCATCTGGCTGACCCCGACCAGCGTGCTGTGCCAGTGAGCGTCGATCAGGCCCGGGATGACCGCGCGCCCGCCGCAGTCGATTATGCGTGCGGCGGTCGGGCCCTCGCCGCGCCGGGGCAGCGCGGCGATGCGGCCGTCCTCGATCAGGATGTCCACGTCCTCGCGCATCTCGAGGGTCTCGCCGTCGAACAGTCGCAGGTGTGTGAGCAGCAGCGGCTGCCCGGGCTCGCCGGCCTTGAGCTCGCGCGGGGCGAGGCCGAAGCCCGCGAACATGCCCAGCACGGCGGCGGCACCGCCGAGGAACTGGCGCCGGTTCAGGTCGGCCTCGATGCGCCGGAGGGCTGCCTGGGTATGGGCCGCGCCACAGTGGCAGGGGTTGATGCCGGCGTTTGCGCCGTGCGGTGCACAACAGGCCATGCCCATGACGGTGTGGCTCCTGGTTAACGCACGCGACATCGGGATGCGGCGCCGCGTGGTTCGGGACGCGCCCCGACGCCCGTGCGGGTGCCGGAATCCCGGCCGCTGCCGATCGCGAGCGATAGCCGGGGCTATGCTTGCAGCATACCCAAGATCTGGCGCGCGTCTACTGGCCTGACCGGGGCGCTGGCGAAAAGATGAAAAGATAAGGACACCCATGATCTTCCCAGGCCAAGCCTGCTCGAAGTGCGGCAGCGACATGGTGAAGCGCAAGGCCCGTCGGGGCTCCAAACTGGGGCAGGAGTTCTGGGGGTGCCCGCAGTATCCCGGCTGCCGCGGGACGAGGGCAGTCCAGTAGGCGGTGACCGGGCGAGAAGATGCCCTTGTCGCAGGTTAGTTGTCCCGCCGAGCCAACAGGTTGGTTACGGCACGGATGAGCTGCCACTGGCCCACCAGGCTCACGCCTCGCGCATCGATGTGGGAGAAGCCATCGATCAGATGCAGGTCGGTCTCGCCGACTGCATGGGCGAGGCGCTCGCTTTCGGTGTGGGGAATCATTTTGTCGTCGCGGCCGTGGATCAGGAGCACCCCGCTGGAAAGGTGCGCGAGGTCCCGGTGGGCCAGGGATAGCGTCTCGATGGCCTCCTGCGCGCTTGCAGGTAGGTCTTCGAGGAGCCCTGGCACTCGTTCCTGGTGATCGTTCCGAATTAACGCCAATAGGCTTCGCCCCTCTTCGCCGAGACCGGTGGCCAGCTCGTCGATCGGGGCCTCGGGATCGTGCATGCGCCGCCAGGCAATTTCGTCGAGGATCTCGCGGTCTGCTGGGTCATTAAGCATGTGCAGATTGCCGCGCAGGAATAGCCACTTCGCCAGTGGATCGGGCGTCCTGGTCATCCAGCGGTCTGACCCGGGCTCCTGGAAGGCCCCGGTCGTGGCGAAGGTGATAACGTTCTTCGTGTCGTAGTAGCCGCCGATCCCGACCAGGAAGTCGATGCTCGCTTCTCCCTGTGGCGTTAGCGTCGCGAGCGTGGCCAGGCCCACGGCGTAAGAGATTGCCGCGACCCCGACGTCCTGGTCATCCGGGGCGCGCTCTTCCTCCAGGCGGGACAACAGGGCAGCGGCATCCGCGATGGCGGCGGCATCCTGGGTGCGGATCCTCAGGGCTTTCGTGCCCTCCAGATCGGGGACCAGCACCAGGAAGCGTGCCCGGGCCAGTGTATTGGCGAGTTGTACCAGGCGGGGGTCGTCCTTGCCCTCTGGCGTAAAGCCCGGCACAAGGACAATACGGGCGCCGACATCCTGCCGGGGATGGTAGAGGTCGGCTTCGATGGCCCCTTCGCTCGTCGTGACTGCAAGCGTTTCGCGCGCGGGTTCCGGGGTGCAGTCCTTCAGCGCGCTCGGTCCGTCACCGGCCTCGATGTCCTGGAGCACCCGCATGGCCTCCCAGTTTTGCACTCCGATGTAGCTGGCAAGCATCACAACGCCCAGCAACACGGCAGCGATGCGAAGCACTAGTCCTGACCTTCTGGGGGTTCTGGTTCACTCATTTGGAAGACGACTCGGTTCCACCCGGCGTTTTTGGCTTGATACAAAGCGGCATCGGCTTGACGGATGAGGGCGTCCGGATCAAACCGGCGACCGGCTGAAGGGGCCATGCCAAGCCATTGGAAGGGGCTTGCACGTTGAGGCTCGAAACTGGTGGACAGCAGGGGTGGAGTGCACTTCATTTTCAACGTGTTATGTCGCACAGCATGGCAACGGACCCGAATCAGGTTTGGCTTCCATGCAGTCTGCCATTAACGGAACATCGAATGTCCCGTCTGCCACGCGCAGACACTGAAGGCAAGATGAAGTAGGAAGGTGGATCCCGACGCGCAGGCGAGTAGATTTCGGTGTGCAGCCCAGTACAATCCGGAGCTTGAGTGTTGTAGTCCTGACTAGCCCGCGAAGGAGACCAATGTTTCGTATCCGGGAAAGTCAGGATCGGCGAGATGCGGCTGATTCACGCCATGGGTCCGGTCCCTCCGGATGCCTGACAGGAAAGGGAGCGCCCATCATCTGTCCTGCTAACCGTAATCTTCCCTCTGCGGGATCTGCTGGTGAGTGCGTCCCTGCGCGACGCGGCGCGCTTCGGCTGTTCATCGCGCTTTGGGTGGGTGCCGCTTTCGGCATCACAGGTCTGTCGAAGGCGGATGATGAAGCGGTATTCGTGGTCGCCCATCCAGGCGTGTCGACCCAGACCCTGACCCGCGACACGACCCGGGCCTTGTTTGGCATGCGCCAGCGCAGCTGGCCGGACGGCGAGATCGCGCGCGTGTTCGTGCTGGGGGACAACGACCCCGTACATGTGCGCTTTGCGAAGGAAGAGCTCGGGGTCTTCCCCCATCAATTACGCCTTGCGTGGGACCGAGCGGTATTTTCCGGCACCGGCCAGGCACCCCGTCGAGTGGGATCTCTGTCGGAGATGCATGAGCGTGTGGGCACCACGCCCGGCGCGATTGGCTACCTCACAAAGGAGTACCTGGATGAGCGTATCCAAGTCATCGAGATGGAATAAGGTGCGGCCTGCCCTGGGCGGGACCCTGTTACTGATTGCGTCATCGGCAGCCGGCCCGGCGATGGCCGACGAGGGTGCGCTGGGGACCTTGCAGTTGCACGGGTTTCTCAGTCAGGGCTGGGTGACGACGGACTACAACAACTTTTTCGGATCCAGCAGCGACGGCAGCGGCAGCTTCGACTTCACGGAGCTTGGGGTTAACGCCTCCCTGCGGCCCCGTGAAGACTTGCTGCTCTCGGCGCAAGTGCTCAGCCGGCGTGCCGGGGAGATCGGGGATGATGGCCGGCCGAAACTGGATCATGGTTTGATCGATTACCAGGCGCTATCCGGGCCCGAGCGAACGGTGGGTGTGCAGCTAGGGCGAGTGAAGAATCCTTTCGGCCTCTACAATCAAACCCGCGATATGCCCTTTACCCGGCCGGGCATCCTTCTGCCTCAATCCATCTATTTCGATCGTGCCCGTTCGCTGGCGCTGGCCTCCGACGGTGGCAAGGCCTATTTCGAGGAGCGGATAGGCGATGCCGGGCTCCTGCGCGGCGAGGTCGGTTTCGGACGGCCTCAGGCCGATGACGATCTACAGGGGGCGCTGCGACTGGATAACGTCCCGGGTTCTATCGAGCCGCGTAACTCGACGATCGCGCAGCTGCTCTACGAGCACGATGGTGGCCGTGTGGTCGCTGGGTTGAGTGCTGCTCAGGTCAAGGCACGCTTTGAGCGCGATGGTGGGCCCGACGGGCAGTTTGCATTCGAGCCCTGGATTCTTTCCCTCCAGTACAACCAGCCCTTGTGGAGCCTGACCGGTGAATATGCGCTGCGTCATTCCAGCATGGAGGGACTAAGCGACCTCGGGGCCGATTTCGATATCACCGGGGAGAGTTGGTATCTGCAGTACTCGCGTCGCTTCAGTGATGACTGGGAATGGTTGATTCGTTACGACAGCCTGGTGGTCGATCGCAGTGACCGTTCCGGACGTGGCTTTGCAGCCGCTACTGGCCTGCCGGCACATGCGCGCTACGCCGAAGACTGGACCGTTGGCTTGCGCTGGCATCCGCACCCGCAGGTCATGCTGGGGGCGGAGTATCACCACATCGAAGGTACGGGCTGGTTGCCATCCGGTGACAATCCCGACCCATCCGAGACCCGGAAGCGCTGGAACATGCTGATGTTGCAGCTCTCCCTGCGTTTTTGAAACCGGCCGGAACGCAATAGAACGGGCACCTGGGGATGACGAAGCCACACACATCGCATTCGCGCATCCGGGTGGGACTCACGGGGCGGCTTATTGTGCTGACCAGTCTGGTGCTGGTCGGTCTGGTAGCGCTGATTACCACGCTGGGCCATGACATCCTGGAAAGCCAGTTCCAGCAGGAGCGCGAGGACAGTCACGCCCGTGAGCAACGCGAGATGCGGCTGGCGCTGGAACGTGCCGAGGACAGCCTGCAGCAATTGGCAGCCGTGGTGGCGGCGGCGCCGGGCTTGTCCCGTGCGCTCGAGCAGCGAGACAAGATACTGGCCGATCAGGTGTTGGCGACCCAATGGCCCACGTTGGAACTGGACGCCGGAGTGGCGCAGGTCCGGGTCTATCTCGAATCGGGGCGTCTGCTCTCCAGCCGAGGTGACGACGACAGCCTGACGCCCGGGCTCGTCGAAGATTGGCTGGATCGGGTCCGCGACACAGAGCGGCCTCACAGCGATCTGCGCTGTGCAGCCGACTGTCTTATCCACAGTCTGGTACCGGTGCTGGTGGATGGGGAAATGGCGGGGACTGTGCTGGTTTCCCGGTCTCTGGCCGATCTCACCCAACAGGTCCGTAACGTGTCCGGCAGTGAGGTTGCCCTGTTATTGCGCAGCGCAGGGCAGCCCGAAACGGGGGATATGCTCCGTCAGGTGCCGGAATGGGGCGGGCATCTCCTGGCGATCACCCGGATCGAACAGACGTTGCCGACCCTGCGCGCCATGGCCGAGGAGGTGGCGTGGTCCTCGCTGTCTCGGGATCCAGTGACGTTCAAGGATGGATCGCGGGTTCTGGAGGTCCAGGCGCTCCCGCTTGCGGGCCATGGCGGCACGGATACCGATGTTGAGGGGTACTTGCTGTCCCTCTCGGATATCACCTCTCAGGTCGATGCCATCCGGGAGCACACCCGTAACCTATTCCTCGCCGGGATGACCGGTTGGGTGATCGCGGAGGCCATCGTGTTGCTGATCGTCTGGCCACCGATGCGGCGCCTGTATCGACTGGCTGAGGTGTTGCCGGGGCTGGCCAGCGGTGGCTTCGCGCGAACCCGGGAGGTGATTCCGGAACCGCGCCGGCGGTTTCAGGACGAGATTGATGAACTGGAGACCACGACCCTGGATCTGGCCGATCAGCTGGAGACCCTGGAGGGCACGGTGCAGAACCGGGATCAGCAGCTGGCGGCGCAGATCCAGGCACTGGCGCGCGAGCGCGATTTCATCGGTAGCCTTCTGGACACGGCACGGGTGTTTATCATCAGCCAGGATTCGGACGGGCGGATCACCCTGGTCAATGAATACACGACGACCGTGCTTGAGCATTCCGAGGAGGACTTGATCGGCCGGACGTTTGACGAGGTCTTGCCCATCGGATCTGCCGTCCTGGATGGAGATGTCCAGCAGGGGGAGGAAGAACGTTCGTTGCGCACGCCCGGTGGTGAGGAACGGGTGGTCGTTTGGTACCACGCGCCGCTTCCCGGGGATGAGCCGGGCCGGATCTCCGTGGGGCTGGACATCAGCGAACGCAAGGCCGCCGAGGCTCGACTGACCTGGCTGGCCCAGCGCGATCCGCTCACCGAACTCTACAATCGCCGCTACTTCCATGAGGCGCTGGATCAGGCCCTGGCCAAGGGTGCCCATGGCGCCGTCCTGTTGATGGACTTGGATCAGTTCCGGGATGTGAACGAGCTACGGGGCTACCACGCCGGGGACGAGTTGCTGCGCCGAGTGGGCCATACCCTGTACGAGTATCTGGGATACCGCGGCGTAATCGCGCGCCTGGGCGGTGACGAGTTCGCCCTGTTGCTGGAGGGCGCGAGCGACGATCAGGCCATGTACGTGGCGCAGTACGTGGTGAAGCTGCTGGAGGATGTGGATCTCGCCATCGGTGAGCAGCGCCATCGAGTGTCGGCCAGCATCGGTATTGCCCGTTTCCCGGAGCACGGCGCTACGCCCGCTGACCTGATGGCAAGCGCCGATGTGGCGATGTATCAGGCGAAAGAGGGAGGGCCTCAACGCTGGCACATGCTGCACGCGGTGGAAGACGTCAGGGATGAACTGGAGCAGCGGGTCTACTGGGTGGACCAGTTGCACAAGGCGCTGAAGACCAACACTTTTGAGCTGATGGTTCAGCCCATAGTGCGCCTGAGTGACCGCAGCGTGCGTCACTATGAGGTGCTGCTGCGTATGCACGGTGGTGAAGGCGAGTTACTGATGCCGGGACGTTTTATCCCCTTTGCCGAGCGCAGTGGTCAGATCGTGCAGCTGGATCGTTGGGTGCTGCGCGCGGCGCTGCAGTTGTTGGGCAGGATTCAGGACGAAGACATCAGTCTGGCCGTGAACCTCTCCGGGCAGTCATTGCATGACGACTACCTTACGGATTACCTGGCCGAGGAGTTGCGCGCCAGTGGTGCCAACCCACGGCAACTCATCCTGGAAGTGACCGAGACCGCAGCCGTCAGCGACTTTTCCACGGCACGGGGTGTGCTGACCGGCATACGCGCGCTTGGATGCCGCGCGGCACTGGATGACTTTGGGGTGGGGTTCAGCAGTTTCCACTACCTGGGCCAGCTGCCAGTGGACTACATCAAGATCGACGGAAGCTTTACTCGTAGACTCGTGGATGACCATGAAAGTCGGGTCATTGTCCGGGCGATCGCAGATCTTGCGGTTGGCCTTGGCAAGGAGGCGATCGCTGAATTCGTTGATCAGGAGGCGATTATTCCCATTTTGCAGGACTACCGGGTTGCCCTTGGACAGGGCTACCACCTGGGCCAGCCGGTGCCTGCGTCGGAAGTGTTCGGAGACCTCTGAAGACGAGCACCGAGTCACCACCATAAAGAGGACACGCACTATGAGTTCTGCGGATGCAGGTGTGTGTCGTTGGAGGGGGATGCGGGGTCTCGCGAACAGTCAAAAATGCAAGGATGTGCTGGCGGAGCGGTCGGGCGCGGGCGCGTTCTGGCCTGGACGCGGCCGCTCGGTTCGACGCGTCGCGCCCCGGGTCGCCGCGGGTGCGGTAGTCACGTTGCTCGTGATCAGTGGTTGTACGCCGTGGGGGGAGGAAGTGGAACCGTCCGGGTACGGCGAGGCGTCCGTGAAGGCGCCGCTCGACATCCGTGAGGCGTCTGTTCGGACGGCGGAGGGTGCCACGCTCCTTGGCATTCAAGACCTGCCCGGCGATATCCAGGTGGACGCGCAGAACGCCTTCGGTGCGACAACGCGATTCCGGGAGGCCAAGGCATCCCCGGACGATGCCTGGGTAGCGGTGGTCACCAGCGGTGCGGCCCACAGCGCCGGATGGCTGGTGCGGGCGGACAGCGGCGCGGCGAGCCCGGCGGCGTTTCAGTACGGGGGCCGCGTCACGATCGGGCCCTGGAGCGACGATGGGCGCCATGTGGTGTTCGCGCAGGAAGGACCTGCAGGGAACCGTACCCTGACGGTCGTGGATCGCGAATCGCTGGGCGACTCGGTGGAAGCGAATGCGATCCCGGTGCGTGTTGAGCACCACGGGGAGCTGGATCCGAAGGCGCAACGCTACGAGGCGCTGGGCTGGGTGGAGGGAACTCTTCGGTTCCGCCTCGGCGACGAACCATGGGTGTTTGATCCGGCCACGGGGGCGGTGGAAGCGGGGTAGTGCCAGGCCGAATGGACAGGTTGCCTCGAGCCCTGGTTATTCGTCGCGGGCCGGCAGGGAGGCGTAGTAGGCCGCGAGTGCCGCCATTTCTTCCTCTTCCAGTTCGCGCACGATGCCCTGCATCAGGCCGGCAAGGGACGTCTCGCGCGCGCCGTGGACATAGGCCTGGAGCTGTGCCATCAGATAGCGGGGCGGGTGGCCGGCCAGCGGCGGCAGGCTGGGGTTCCGTTCGCGTCCTTCGTCCCCATGGCAGGAGGCGCAGGACTGGACGTTGCGTTCCGGCAATCCCGCAAGGGCAATCGCGCGCCCCCGCTCCGCCAGATCGCCCGGCACGTCATGCGGGCCGCCCGCCGGTTCCATCTCCGCGTAGTGCCGGCTGATCGCTTCGATCTCTTCGTCGTTCAGGTGCTGGGCGATCCGCGCCATGGTGGCGTTCGGGCGCAGGCCGTCCCGGTAGGCCTCCATCTGCTCCACCAGGTATTGCTCCGGCAGCCCCCCCAGGCGCGGGAACGGCGGCTGCGACTGGCCCTGACCCTGTTCGCCATGGCACTGGATGCAGGCGGTCGCCCCGCGGTCGTTGCCTTCCTGGGCAATGCGTGCACCGAGGTCCTCGTCCCCGCTGGCACTGGCCGTCGGCAGACCCAACGATGCCGCGGTCAGTGCGAGCCAGGCGACTGCGCCGAGGGGTTGGTGGAGGCGTGCCACGCGCATGGCATTGGCGTTGTTCAGGCCGTGTCGGTGCGTACGCCCGGGTGGGCATGGCGGTGGTAGTTCGCGCGATCCGGGATGACGTTGCGGATGCCGCCGCGAGGGTCTTCGACGTCGCCCGCGTAGCGCGGCAACAGGATCACGTGCAGGTGGTCGATGCTGCGCCCGGCCATGCGGCCGTCGTTGTTGCCGACGGTATAGGCATCGGGCGGATTGCCCAGGAAGGGCAGGTCCAGGACGTTGTCGATGTGGTCCTTGGGGCGCTCGCGCAGGTCTTCGCGGACGCGCATGTTGCGGTACAGCTTTTCCAGGTCCGTGGCTTCGATGACCCGGCGCACGCCGTGAAGCGCGTCGAAGTAGTCCGCCTGTTCGGTGTCGTCGAGGTCGAACAGGGAGACCACGTGGCGCCGGGGGATGACGAGTGCGTGCCCGGGGTTGACCGGATTGGTGTCGAACAGGGCGACGAACGAGCGATTCTCGTAGATCAGCGGGTCGGCCAGGCCGGCGGATACCCGGCAGAAGTAGCAGTTCGGGGTGGCTGGTTGGGCACTGGTCATGGGAGGGCCTGCGAGTAGGGGCTTGCGTCAGTTGGAAAGTGGCGGATTTTACGCGACTTCCACGCTTGCGTGCCCGCGTCCCTGTATGCGGCGAATCGGATACGCGGTGTGGCCGCGGGACGAATCGGGCCCGGTCGTGCGCGAGCAACGCTCTTTGTGAACGGTAATGTCGGCGCAGGTTCCGAAAACCCTGATGGCTGCATGGCTTGACGGCCGGGATCGCACCACGTAAGTTCCCTAGCATTGTAAGGGGTTTTTGCGGTCCGGTCACTGAGTGATCTCCCGGCCGACCCACCATCCCCCGATACGTTTGTCGAGGCTGTACGCCCGCGCCAGCGGCCGCCGCGCGCCTCGACGACCGGTCGCGCGCAGGCACGACCGGGCTGCACAAACCGGATGTCCGGGCCTGACCCGGGCGGTGGCGTCGCGCCTGGCGCGTTCTTCTTGAACGTCGCGGGTGCCCGCTGCGCCGGAGGCGTTTGTGTCACGACGTATCGAAGGGGGAGCTCATGTCCATGCCACTTTCCGGCCTCGTGTTTGCGCTGCTGTGCGGCGTTGTCGCGCTGGTCTACGGTCTGTTGTCCATCCGCTGGGTACTTTCGCGATCGGAGGGTACCGACGAGATGCGGCGGATCGCCCGCGCGATCCAGGAAGGCGCCTCGGCCTACATGAAGCGGCAGTACACGACCATTGCAGTGGTCGGGGTGGTGCTGTTCGTAGGGCTGTGGCTGGTGATCGGCATCGGCTCCGCGGTCGGGTTTCTGATCGGTGCCGTGCTTTCCGGGGCCGCCGGGTTCATTGGCATGCATGTGGCGGTGCGCGCCAATGTGCGCACGGCGGCGGCTGCGAAGTCGAGCCTGGAGGCGGCGATGGATGTGGCCTTCCGCGGGGGCGCGGTGACCGGCCTGCTGGTGGTCGGGCTCGGGCTGCTGGGGGTGGCGGGCTATTTCGCCGTGCTCTGGTGGCTGACACCGGAGGGGGGCGATGTGGGACTTTCGCCCCTGGTCGGGCTGGCCCTGGGCGGTTCGCTGATCTCCATCTTTGCCCGTGTGGGTGGTGGCATCTTCACCAAGGGCGCGGATGTCGGGGCGGACCTGGTGGGCAAGGTCGAGGCCGGTATTCCGGAGGATGACCCGCGGAACCCGGCGGTGATCGCCGACAACGTGGGCGACAACGTGGGCGACTGCGCCGGGATGGCCGCGGACCTGTTCGAGACCTATGCAGTGACCATCATCGCGACGATGATCCTGGGCACGCTGCTGATTCCCGAGCTGGGGCTGATGGCCGCGGTGTATCCGCTGGTGCTGGGCGGCGGCGCGATCCTGGCCTCGATCGTCGGTACCTTCGTGGTCAAGGCGCGCGAGGGTTCCGAGATTATCCGGGGGCTCTACAAGGGACTAATCGTCTCGGGGGGGCTGGCTGCCGTGGCATTCCTGCCCATTACCCTGGTGCTGGTTCCGGATACCGCGCTGGCCAACAACATGGGGATCGAGAGCGGGGCCGCGCTGCGCCTGTACGGGGCGGCACTGGTGGGGCTGGTCCTGACCGGCGTCATTATGGTGGCGACGGACTACTACACCTCCACGGTCTTCCGGCCGGTTCGCCATCTGGCCGAGGCCTCCACGACCGGTCACGCGACCAACATCATCGCCGGGCTGGCGCTGTCGATGAAGGCGACCGCCGCGCCGGTGCTGGCGGTGTGCGCCGCCATCCTGGTGGCCTATGCCTTTGGCGGGCTCTACGGCATCGCGATCGCCGCGACCACGATGCTGTCGATGACCGGGATCATCGTGGCGATGGACGCCTACGGTCCGATCACGGACAACGCCGGTGGCATCGCGGAGATGGCCGATCTGCCCTCCGAGGTGCGGGACACCACCGATGCGCTGGATTCGGTGGGCAACACCACGAAGGCCGTGACCAAGGGCTACGCCATCGGTTCGGCGGGCCTGGCGGCACTGGTGCTGTTTGCCGACTACACCCACGAGCTGGTGCATCACACCGGGGGTGGGCACAACTTCGAGCTGAGCAATCCGAACGTGATCGTGGGCCTGTTTATCGGCGGCCTGATCCCGTACCTGTTTGCGTCGATGACCATGGAGTCGGTCGGTCGCGCGGCCTCCGGCATCGTGAACGAGGTGCGGCGCCAGTTCCGCGAGATCAGCGGGATCATGGAGGGCACCACGAAGCCGGACTACACTCGAGCCGTGGATATGCTCACCAGTGCGGCGATCCGCGAAATGATCGTGCCCTCGCTGCTGCCGGTGCTGGTCCCCGTTCTGGTCGGCGTGTTCCTGGGTACCGAGGCCCTCGGGGGGCTGCTGATCGGGACGATCGTGACCGGGCTGTTCGTGGCGATCTCGCAGACCGCGGGCGGCGGCGCCTGGGACAACGCGAAGAAGTACATCGAGGACGGGCATCACGGGGGCAAGGGGTCGGAAGCGCACCATGCCGCGGTGACCGGCGACACGGTCGGCGACCCCTACAAGGACACCTCGGGGCCCGCGATCAACCCGCTCATCAAGGTGCTGAACATCATGGCGCTGCTGCTCGTGCCCGTTCTGTAGGGCCCCGAACCGGAAGGAGAATCGACATGCCGAGAATCCGCGTACAAATGGCCCCGGATCTGGAGTTCAACATGGAACTCGACGTCGAGGGCGTCGACTGTGACAGCCGCGACTGGGACGTCCAGCAGCACAAGGCCGAGATCTATGCCGAGTTCGAGCGGCGGCTGAAGGCGGCCTTCCCCGAGGGGGTGAAGATCCACACCTTCGAGTACGGCCTGGCCTGCAAGCCAGGCTGACCCGGCGGGAGGACACGCAGACGTGCGTGTCCTCCCGCTGCGCTGCGCAAGCGTCAACCACGGGGCGGGCTGTTGCGAGCACCGCGCCGCCGCGAGCGTGCGCATTCATCAGTCTAGGGAGACGCTGATTGAATCGCACGTCCGCGCTCGAGTCGCTTTTGCGTGCGAACAAGGTGCGGTGACTGCCGTGCAGTCATTCTGCACAAGGGAACCGCAACGCTGTGCGCGCGCCCGTTTTTGATCAACAACGGGCGGCCGAGCCCCTGCTTTCTATGGCTTGTGCGGTTGGTGCCCCCCCGATTCTGAATGAATATGGCCCGATCCTGCGTTGTGCCCCGAATCCAGCAGAAACGGGCGGGTAGAACCACTACCCGCTGCACGACGCGCCTTGTCTCGGAACGCTTTGTCTCGAAAAACTGGGGGGCACCAACGCGGACGTGCGATTCAATCAGCGTCTCCCTAGCGCATGGTGAGGGATTCCACTCGGTTGCGGCCGGCGCGCTTGGCGCGGTAGAGCCCTTCGTCTGCGTGGCCCACCAGGGCTCGAGGCTCCACCGGCCAGCGGGTGTGCACGCTGCATACGCCGATACTGACGGTCACGCGACCTTCGGCGCTTTCCGGATGCGCCAGGTTGAGGGCGTATACCGCTTTGCGGATGTGCTCGGCGACCTGCAGCCCGCCTTCAGGGTCGGTATCGGCCAGGATGCAGGCAAACTCCTCGCCGCCGTAGCGCGCGACCAGGTCCGATGGCCGGTTAAGGATGGAGCGCATGACGTCGGCCACCGCGCGCAGGCAGTCATCCCCGGCCTGGTGCCCTAAGGCGT
This sequence comes from Thioalkalivibrio sp. ALE17, assembly GCF_000425605.1. NCBI lineage: Bacteria > Pseudomonadati > Pseudomonadota > Gammaproteobacteria > Chromatiales > Ectothiorhodospiraceae > Thioalkalivibrio > Thioalkalivibrio sp. ALE17. Next base: position 46,603 of record NZ_AUDT01000007.1, on the reverse strand, counting down.
CGTTGTAGGGTTTGAAATGATCGAGGTCGATCATCAGCAGCGACAGGGAGCGCTCGCGCCGGGCCGCGCATTCGCGCTCCAGCTGGCTGTCGAACTCGCGCCGGTTGGCCAGGCCGGTGAGCCCGTCCACGCGTGCCTGGCGGGCGAGTTCCAGCTCGACCTGTTTGCGCGCCAGGGTGCCCGCGATCATGTCGGCTACGAGCCGCAGTACGGTGATCTGGTCCTCGGTCCAGCAATAGGGCGCATCGACTGCGTCGAATCCCAGGATGCCGAAGGCCTTCTGGTCACTGACCAGGGGGATCAGCAGCAGGGAGCGGATCTGCTCGCGGCGGAATTCTTTCTGCTCCGTACTTGCCTCGGGTGGGAGGCCGTCGATGTCCGGCACGTGCACCACTTGCCGCGCGAGGACCTGTGACGTGACCCAGTTATGCGCCTTGAGCGGAATACCCTGGAGGTTGTCGCGGTGGGCCTGCACGCCGTCCGCGCACCACTCGTCGACTAGGCTCATCTGCCCGGCGGGGAGATCGAAGCGGAATACGTAGGCGCGCCCGAGCCCGAAGAACACGCCCAGGCGCTCCAGGCTTTCCTCGACGACGCGGTCGACGTCCTCGGCGGCGATGTTGATCAGGGCGGCGGAGATCTCCGCGATCAGGCCCTGCAGGCGATACTGCCGGTCGTGGGAATCCTCCAGCCGCCGGCGGTCGGTGATGTCGTAGGCGACGGCGCTGGATCCGAGCAGCGTCCCCTGCGGGTCGAACAGCTGTTCAGAGTGCCACGACAGGATCCGGTCGTCCCCGGCGCGGGTACGGATGGTGGTCTCGAAGCCCTGAAGTGCGTCGCCCTGCTGAATGATCTGGCGGGTGCGTGTTAACAAGGCCTCGCGGTAGTAGGGGTCGGGATACAGCCATTCCCAGACCCGGGTGTGCCCGAGGACCTCTTCGCGGGTATAGCCGCTGATGCGCTCGGCGGCGCGGTTCCAGAAGGTGATGCGCCCCTCCACATCCAGCGAATTGATCCAGACCGCGGCGTTGTCGACGATCAGCGCGTTGAGCTGATTCTGATCCCTGAATGCCATCCATGCCCCCCAGAGCAGAAGAACGACCCTGACCCCAGAATGCCAGAATGCCAGAATGCCCGGTCCGGGCAAGCATCCCGTATGTGATGGTCCAGGCCCGGTGGGTGGATGACGCCGTGTACTCAAAAGGCCTCAGCGGGCCCGGTCGACGTTGAGCGCGCAGGTGAACGGGGGCGTCTCGTCCAGTGAGTGGGCGAGGGCATAGGCGGCGGAGGGCCGCATACCGGCGACGACCATTTCCACGCCGCAGATGGCGCAGATGGCATGAACGGCCTTGAGCCATTCGTAGTAGACGCGGTCGATTACGGGAACCTTGGTCAGATCGTAGATCAGGCGTCGGGCATCCCGGCCCTGAAGGAACGCGGCTAGCGGCTCCAGATAGGCGTTGGCATCTGTCGGGTCCAGACCGTCGCCCGGTTCCAGCAGCACAATCGCTCCGCCGATCGGAGTCAGGTGCATCCCCTGGACGCTTGCTTCGCTCATCGTGGCAGGCCCGTGATTACCTGGACGCCTGGTGCCGTTTGAGGCTCACTGGGAGGTGACCACGTGGACGTCGAGGATCTTGAACGCTTCCTTGAGGCCTTCCGCCAGGGTGGAGCGTGTGAGGACATCGCCGAGCTCGATGTTCAGGCTCGTCAAGGCCCGGGCAATCTCGGGGCGAATGCCGGTGAGGACCGCGCTGGCCCCCATCAGGCCCACCGCGCGGATCATCTGCACCAGATGGTGCGACACCTGGGAGTCGATGGCCAGTACGCCGGTTACGTCCATCACCACCACACGCGCGCGGTCCTGCTCGATGCGTTCCAGCAGTTTTTCCATCACGATCATGGTGCGGGACGAATCCAGTGTGCCAATAATCGGTAGCGTGAGGACCCCGTCCCAAATCTCTGTAATCGGGGTGGAAATTTCGCGGAGTTCCTCCTGCTGCGCCTGGATCGTGCTTTCTTTCTGCTCGAGGTAGACGCGATAGACATCCAGGATGATGTCGTTGAATACGCCCGCGAGGAGCAGCAGGGTCTCCTTGAGCTGCTGTGCGGAGAGCTGGCCGTCTTCGCCGAGCCCATCGATCATCACGTGCTGCATGAACTGGATATAGCGTACGAACTCCTCCATGTTCCCGCCGCGCACCTGGATCTGCTGCGACATGGTAGTGAAGAGCTGGCGCAGGGCCTTGAATTCGGCGCTGCGGCGGTCGACTTTCGAGCCGCTTTGCAGGAGCATCACGAACAGTTCGAGGAATTCGACGCTGTAGTCGTTGATCTCGTCCTTGGACAGGATGTTTCCCTGGACGAAGATGTTCTTGCCACGTTCCTCGATGACACCCGAGATCGTCCCGATATTGAGCATCAGCTGCTCGATCAGGATCTGGTCGGCGGTTTTGGACTTCGCGGGTTGTTTAGCCATGCGTTCCCCCCTTCGCGGGTGTGCTTCGGATCACGAGTAAGGATTTGTCGTCATTGCCCCGGCCAAGCACCTGCCCGAGCAGCAGCGCGATCAGCTGCGGGTGCAGGCGCCAGAGCGACGGAAAGCTGCCGAGGGTCCAGGTTCGCCGGATGCCGTCGGAGCAGGTCATGAGTAGCGCATGGGCCGGAAACGCCATCTCGGTTTCGTCGAAACTGCGGTGGGCATGGCCCAGGACGCCGGGGGAGAAGGTGACGTTGCGTTTCTCCCCATTGCAGATCAGGTAGGCATTCATGTCGCCCACCCCGCAAACGCGGGCTTGTACCTGGGCGGCGTCCACCTCGCCGGCAAGTGCGACGGCGCCGCGTCCGCCGCGCAGGCGCTTGCTGAGATCCCCCAATGTCTCCTGCAGGTCGCTCTCCAGCCTGGACGCCTGACAGCTTCCCGACACGGCGTCGTGGGCCTCGGCACCATGACCCAGACCGTCCATGTGCAGCCAGCGCAGGCGGCTGCCCGCCTGGTCCAGGTCCAGGCAGTCGCCGTTGTACGGTCCGTCCTGGTAGGCACGGAGGAACTGCCCGGCCTGGAAAGGTGCTGCCGCCTTCGGGGCCTGCGGATGAAAGCGGGCCCAGATGGCCGTGCCGTGCCAGGGGGCCTCGGGCGCCACACCATTGGGAATAGTGTAGAACTCGGATTCGTGGGCCAGTCTGCGGATCGCGCCCAGGCCCTTGCCCATTGTGCCCGACGTGGTGTAGCCATCCTCCAGCGCCGCTGGCAGATTCCGGATGCCCGGGCCGAAGTCCATCGCAAACAGGTCGACCGCAGGTGCCGGGCGGGTGGTTTCCCATATCTGCACCAGCCCGGCTCCCCCGGCGTACTTGACCTGATTGGTCACCATCTCCTTGCAGGCCAGTTCCATGTGCTCGCGTGCCGCTTCGGAGAACCCCATGCGGCGAGAGACGGCGCGCAGCTTTGAACGCAGCAGTACTTGGCCACTGCCGTCACTGGAGCCCTGCTCGGTAAGCAGTCGGATGGGCGGATCGTGGTCCGCAATGTCGCTCGCTATGTTCGGGACTCGACCGGCCATTAGGCTTTGCCGGCCGAGGCCACGCAGGCTTCGCCTCCGGCGAGAGAAACTCGACCACGGCCCTTGTGCTTGGCATCGTAGAGTGCGACATCCGCGCGGCCAATCAAGGTATCCAGGGTGTCCTCCTCGCGCAGTTGTGCCACACCAATGCTTACTTTGTTGTCCATGCCCGCGAGTACCCGGTCGGAAATGGCGCGCGCCGCGTGGGTGTCTCCCCAGACAACGATGGCGAACTCGTCACCGCCGATTCTGCACACCATATCGACATGCTCGCGAATGGACGCGCGCATCACGTCGGCCATGCGCTGCAGGTACTGGTCACCATGCTGGTGGCCGTGGGTATCGTTGATCTCCTTGAAGAAGTCGAGATCCAGCAGGATCAGGCACAAGGATTCACGTTGGCGACTGGCCCGGAGCACGGCCTCGCGCAGCCGGTTGTCGTAGGCGCCACGGTTGAGCAGGCCGGTGAGGCTGTCCGTCTCGGCCTTGCGTATGGAGGCCTGAAGCTCGTTTTTCTTGCGATCCAGGTCTGCCTCCAGTTCGGCCATCTCGTGCGCGGCCCGCTGACGCGCCTGTTCGAGCTCGGCGGCAAATTGCTCGTTGCGCCGGCGAAGGAGTTCGGGGTCGGCCGATTCACTGGCCTTGCGCAATGCTTCCGCCAGTTCGTGCACGTCCTTGCCCGCCGGGGAGGCCGGCAGCTGGGCAACCAGATGCTGCTCTTCGAGCCAGTCCCACTGTACTTTGTTGTTGTCTACGCGCAGGGAGGCTTCGAGGACACCGGAGGTTTCGATCGCGGCAGCGCGCAGTCGCTCCAGCAGCGGGGGTAACGCAACCGAGGCCGCGAACTCGCTTCCACCCAGGATACGCACGGCATCCACCGAGAAGCGGGCCAGCCGAAGCCGGTCCGGTTCCACCGATACCGAGAGCCTGAGCAAGGTTTCTCCCAAAATGCGATCGCCCTTTCCCTGTGTAAGCCTGCACGAGTCCGGCTGCAGGTGACTTACCCCGCTTGCCTCCTTGCAGCAGGCCGGTCCCAAACGCGAGCGTCTCCCTAGCCTAACCGGGTGGCTGGACCGGGTCTACGGGGTGTTGTCGGATGCCCCCGAATATGCGATCCCCCTTGGGGAAACAGCAAACGAGCGCTTCCGTCCGGGATCGCGGGCCTCGCTGTTCGCGTTCTTCTATCAGGTCGAGTTCCTGGCCAAACGTTTGCGCCGGGTTCCCACAGGACGGTACTTGCAAGCCAGGCATTTCAAACACTGCGGATCGTGGTGGAGGGCCCGCTGCGTCGCGCTAACGGGTCCAGGAATGTGCGGGCAAAGCACGTAGTTGTGTGGTAGCTCGCGTGGGTACCACGGGTTTCCCCGAGAACAGGCGCGTGGGGTACCGGGTGGGCCCCTACCAGGCGAGTGCGAGCAGGCCCGCGCCGATGCAGACGACGATGACCGGGACAATCGTCTCGCGGATCACCTGACCCTCGCGGGCCTGCAGCCCGGCGGCCCCGGCCGCCATGGCGATGTTGTGCAGCGAGATCATGTTGCCCACCCCGGCACCGATCAGTTGCAGCGCCAGCACGGTCGGAATCGCCATGCCCAGGGCGTCGGCGGTATCGGCCTGGAGTTGCGCGAACAACAGGTTGGAGACGGTGGCGCTGCCGGTCATGAACGAGCCCAGGGCGCCGATAAAGGCGCTGAACATCACGAATGTGCCGCCCAGGATCTCCGCCAGTCCCTGGCCCAGGACCTGTGGCATCGACGGCAGGCCGGCCGCGTTGTGGCCGGAGGTCAGCAGGAGCTGGGTGAGGGCGATGATAAAGGCCAGCACGATCGCGGCGACGCGCAGCTTGGTCCAGGTGGCGGCGACGGCCTGGGCCAGCGTGGGGCGGCTCACGCGGAACAGCACCAGGGCGGTGAGCAGGGCAAGACCAAAGTAGAAATACGGGGTGTACAGCGGGGTCAGGCTCTGGCCGAGTTCGATCTCCCGAAACGCCCCGGGCGACCAGCGCACGGACTGCAGGGCCTCGCGCAGGGGCATGATGGTCCGCGACGCGATCAGGGCAACGGCCATTACCGCGAAGGGGACGAAGGCCAGCAGGACGCGTCCGACCGGGGCCTGCTCGACTTCCTCCCGTCGCTCGTGGCCGGGCAGCAGGAAGCCGCGGTGGGCCGCCAGGGCAATGATCGCCATGGCCGCCACGCCCCCGATGATGGACGGCAGCTCAGGCCCCACCAGCCAGGCAACCAGCAGGTACGGGATGCCGAAGGCCAGGGCCGACAGAACGGCGAACGGCACGAATGCGCGGAAGCGCCCGCGTTCCTCGCCCAGGGTGGCGACCCAGACCATGAACAGCGTGACAAACGGCGCCAGAGCGGTGTGGATCACGGCCGTCTGCAGCACCGCGGAGCGGGTGGTTTCCGCATCCAGGCCGAGGCCGGCGAAGCCGATGATCACGGGGGTGCCGGCCGCACCGAAAGGGACGGCGGTGCTGTTGCCGATCAGGGCGATGGCGACGGCCTTTAGCGGCTGCATCCCGAAGTAGACCAGTAGCGGGGCGGCCAGCACCGCGGGGGTGCCAAAACCGGCGATGCCCTCGACGAAGCTGACCAGCCCCCAGCCGAGGAGCATGGCCAGTACCCGGTGGTCGCGCGAGACGCTGGCGATCACCGACTGGATCGCGCTCATGTGCCCCGTACCGATCATCACGTTCAGCACCAGCAGCGCCAGTACGATGATCAGCAGGACCTCCACGAACACGACCGCGGCGTCCAGCAGACTGGCCACCAGCACGGGGCCCGATACCTCCCAGACCAGGACGGCCAGCACGAGTGTGGCGAGATAGGCGAGCGGCGCGGCCTCGAAGGCCGGGCGGCGCAACGGCACCAGCCATGCGAACAGCAGCAGGAAGGGCACCAGCGTAAGCCAGAACAGCACGATCGCTTCTCCCGCGCGACGCGAATGGGATCATGCTACCCCGTCGCCGAGCGCGCATACACATCGGTGCGGTTGGATCGCTATAGAACAGGCACGCGAACCTGCACAGACAAAGGGATATCCGTCATCGGTCACGCCGCGTGGAGATCCGGTGGAAATCGTTCGGAGTGGATGCGAGGGGGCGGAGGAAGGTGTTCGGCTCCGGGCCACCAGGACTTGCGTTGGCTCGGGAAAGCCCATGGCGCGTGCCATGGGCAGGAAGGTTCAGGGGGTAAAGGGGATACCCCCGCTGGTTCGATGACCCCGGGCATCGCTCCCCGGGGAGCAGGCAGTACAGGCCGGCCGAAGGGGCCGGCCTGTCGACGGACCTGGTTTCAGTCTTCTTCCTCCTCGGTGTCATTCCCCAGGTCGATGCCACCTTCGGCTTCGGCATCGGTTTCGGCTTCGGCGCCGTCATCACCCATCCGGGTGTCCGCGCCGGCACCTGCGCCCATATCGCCTTCGGCACCCGGGGCCCGACCGTCACCGGTCGCACCGCCGGCCGCGCCACCGGAGGCCTCGGACCCCCGTTCGGAGCCGCCGGCCATTCCGCCACTGGCCTCGGCTCCGGTTTCGGCCGCTCCTTCTGCCGACCCGCAAGGGGGTAACACTGATCCATGTACACGCTCGCGCTCGAGTCGCTTTTGCGTGCGAACAAGGCGCGGTGACTGCCGTGCAGTCATTCTGCACAAGGGAACCGCAACGCCGTGCGCGCGCGCATTTTTGATCAACAACGGGCGGCCGGGCACCTTCGTTGATTAAGTTGTGGGGCTGGTGCCCCGGGTTCCCCGATTCTGCGTTGCGCCTCGAATCAATTAGAAACGGGCGGGTAGAACCACTACCCGCGGCATGCCACGCCTTGCATCGGAAAACCTGGGGGCCAACGCGAGCGTGCAGATTGATCAGTGTTTGCCAAGGCCGCGCAGCTTTCTTCGGGCCTTATCGCGCCAGTTGGCGGCCAGGGCCTCGCAGTCCGCGAGCTGTTCCAGGGGCGTGCGCTGGTTGTGCTGGTAGACCGCCGCCATGGCGGCGGCGATGCTGAGGGTGTCGGGCAGGCGTTCAAGCCGTTCGATGGTGTCGCCCACGCCGAGGGTGCCCGGTTGCAGCACGCGGTAGAACCAGCCACAGCGGCCGGTGTCCTGGACCTCGCGGGCCAGGCCCGGGATGTCGAAGCGTACGTCGAGTTTCCAGCACGGCGTACGGGGCTGGCTGACCTGCACCCGGGCGGTACCGATGCGGTAGATATCGCCGATGTGGACGTTGCGCTCGTCCATGCCGTGGCTGGCGAGGTTCTCGCCAAAGCCGGAGGCGACGAAGCGGGCGGCGTGAGCCGGGTACTGCGCCTGCCAACCGTCGTACCGGTCCAGGCTGTAATGGAGCAGGGCGCGTTCCGGTCCGCCGTGGTTGTCCGGGTCCGCCTGCTCGTCACCGTCCAGGCCCAGGGGCCCCACCGCGAGCGGGCCGGCCACCGGCTGCTTGTCGATGGCGCTGGCGCGGCCTCGGGCGTAATCCGGGGCCACGCGGCCGGTGTAGAGGCCGATGAGTCGGTTGGCGGTCATACGGGTGCAGTTCCGGGCTTGCGCATGGTCGCGACGATACAACAGGTCCGCGTCTGCGTGACGCCTGTTCGCTCAGCGCCCGGCCAGATAGAGCAGCCGCGCGATGAAGGCGATGCCCAGGATGATCCAGCCAATGGGGTAGGGCAGCACGCCGGAGAAGAACGCGGTCAGGCTGGCGACGAGCAGGGCGCCGATGATAAGCAGGGGGATATCCATGGCATTGAGAGCACTCACGGCGGCGGATGTTCCGCAAGCCCCGTGCCCCCCGACAGCCAAGTGCTCCGCGTCATAATACGGACCACGCCGGTACCGCTCATGGTATCGGGGAGCCTGGCGCCGCAAGGAGTTGCTGCATGTTCAAGACCGTCCTGATCCTTGGCCATATCCGCGGGATTCGTATCCAGCTCCACATCAGCTGGGTATTCATTCTGGTCCTGCTGGTGGCCAGCATGAGCACGGGCTTTCACCACCAGTATCCGGAGTGGAGCCTGGCCATGGCGGCCGCCACCGCGCTGGTGACGGCCCTGCTGTTCTTTACATCCATCCTGGCCCATGAACTGGGGCACAGCATCGTCGCGCTGCGGCGCGGGGTACCGGTGGAGTCCATCACGCTGTTCATCTTCGGCGGCGTGGCGCAGATGGAGCGGGATCCGGAGCGGGCCGAGGACGAGTTCTGGATCGCCATTGCCGGGCCCGCGGTGAGCGTGGCACTGGCGCTCGCTTTCGCCGCGCTCGCGCAGGCCACCGCGGGCGGGTACGAGCCGATCCCGGTGGCCCTGGGCTGGCTCGCGCTGATCAACGTGATCGTGGCGATCTTCAACCTGATCCCCGGGTTCCCGCTGGATGGCGGGCGGGTGTTCCGCGCGGTGATCTGGAAGCTCACGGGTGATGCGCGCCGCGCCACCGAGGCAGCCGTTTGGGGCGGGCGTGTGGTGGCGTTCCTGCTGTTCGGCTTCGCCTTCTGGAACCTGGTGGTGATCGGTAACCTGATCGGTGGGCTGTGGATGATGCTGATCGCCTGGTTCCTGCTGACCATGGCGGAGGGGCAGGGCCGGATGTTCGATATGCGGGAACGCCTGGCCGATGTGCGCGCGCGGGACCTGGCCAGCCCGGATCCGCCCTGCGTGCGCCCGGAGACCACCATCGACGACTGGATTCACCACGATGTGCTGCCGGGCGGGCGCCGGGCCTTTCTGGTGGGTACGCCGGAGCGGGTGCAGGGCCTGGTGAGCCTCAGCGACAGCCGCAAGCTGCCGCGCGGGCAGTGGGCCGCGCGCCGGGTCGACGAGATCATGACCCCGGTGGAGTCGCTGAGCCGGGTGGCGCCAGACACGAAGGCCGAGGCGATCCTGCGCATGATGAGCGAGCGCAACCTCAACCAGATCCCGGTGATGGAGGCCTCCGGGCGCGCGATCGGCTGGATTGAACGCCAGCAACTGCTGCGCACCATCGAGATCCACATGGATCTGCAGCGGCCATAGGCGGGTCGTTCAGGGTGGCGGCGAGCGGGGCTTTTGGGGCGTACGTCGGTCGCGATGCTGGCACAGCCCCGGTTGGTTCCGTCGTTCCGTCGTTGCGCCAGGCATGCACGGGCCGGCCGGGACCGCTCGCGGTTGCCGTGGCTTCGGTCAGTCGTTGGCGGGGCGGGCGCGCCACTGGTCGACGATGTCGAGGATCGGGTCGATGGCGGGGGGCTCGTCCGTCAGCGGGCCTGGGACCAGCAGCCCCCGGTGCGAGGCCTCAAGAATCAGGGGCTCCGGGTGTCCCTCCAGGCTCAGTGACTCCAGCGGTACGACGCCGTCGCCCAGTTCCTCGTCGGTCTGCTCCCACCATTCGCTGATGCGTCCGGCCACGGCCTCCAGGTCGATCTGCTCGTCCAGCGCGGCGAGGCTCTCGCGCATGGCGGGGGTGGGTTCGGGGAGCTTGCCACCGATGATGCGGACCGGGATCGCCTCGGGCCAGGGACGGGCATTCAGTTCGGCCAGGAAGGGGCTGTCGGGACGCAGGTCGATCTTGGCGGCGCCGGTGCCGTCGCGCAGTCCGGCGAACAGCGAGAAGCGCTGCTCCTGGAGGTCGGCCAGCCACTCGCGCACCTCCAGCCAGACCCGCAGCCGTGCCCATTCGGAGCCGTGGTTGGGGGTGGCGACGAGGATGACACCGGCCACTGGTCGCCCCCCGACCCGGGGCGGCTTGCCCTCGGGGTGCCGGTAGCGCGTCACGAAATCGCGGATCACCAGGCCCCCCATGCTGTGACCGATCAGGATCAGCGGGGCCTCGCCCTCGAGTTGCCCCCAGTGTTCCGCCAGGAGGTCCGTGCTGTGGTCGATGGCCTGGTCGTTGGGGTAGCGGAACTCCCAGCCGTTGAGGCCGGCTTCGTCCAGCGCCGGCGCGAGCGTATCCCAGATATCGCCAGGCTCGTCCAGCCCGTGCAGGAGCAAGACGTCCGGCGGGTGGTCCTCGGCGAAGCGCTCGGATCGGGGAATGAATCCGAGCAGCTCGTCGGGAAGCTCCATGGCCTCCGGAAACCACTCGCTCAGGCGGTCCTGCACCTCCACGCGCAGTTCGCGCTCCTGCTCGGGATTGTGTTCGGCCCAGCCGACCCAGATTGTCAGCGCGAGCAGGGGCAGGCCCACCAGGATCAGGAAGGCCGTGAGGCGCTGGCGGCGCCGGGACGAATCGGGACGGGGGGCGTTCATGTGTTCACCATCGGACAAGCGGGCCTGCGCGGCAAGGGGTGTCGCGGGGTATGGACCGGAGGGTTTTCCACCCTGTGTATCATGACGGGACACCCGTTATGGATCACCTGTTATGCGCCGCGCTTACCTGCTCCCCTGGCTCCTTCTGCCCTTCCTGCTGACGGCCTGCGCGGGACTGGACGTACGCGATTTCGGGCTGGACGGGGGCGGGGGTGATCGAGCCGAAGAGGCGATCCGCGAGGCCCTGCGCGTCGGGACCGAGCGCACGGTGGAACGCACCGGCCGCGAGGACGGCTACTGGGGGAACGCGCTGATCCGCATCGGCTTGCCACAGGAGCTGGAGCAGGCCGGGGATGTGCTGCGCCGCGTCGGGTTCGCGCGCGAAGTGGAGGACCTGGAGCGGCGCATGAACCGGGCGGCGGAGTCCGCGGCACGGGAGGCGGTGCCGGTGTTTGTCGACGCCATCCGCGGGATGCGTCCCGAAGACGTTCACGGCGTGCTGCGGGGTGCCGATGATGCCGCCACGCAGTACCTGCGCGGGGCATCGGAGTCCACCCTGCGCGAGCGCTACATGCCCATTGTCCGGGAGCAGATGGAGCGGGCGGATGTGTATCGCGTGTACCAGCCGCTGCGGGATGCGGCGGGACGCATTCCCGGCCTGGAGGCGCTGGACGTGGATCTGGACCGCTACGTGACTGATCACGCCCTGGACGGGTTGTTCACCATCCTGGCCGATGAGGAGCGCCGTATCCGCGAGGACCCGGCGGCACGCACCACCCAGTTGCTGCGGGAGTACTTCGGTCAGTAGTGAACCGCGTGGAGCGCCCCGGTGCGGGGTTCGTCGGAGAGCAGCAGCGCCGGGATCTCCTTGGCCAGCAGCGGGCGGGCGAAGTAGTAGCCCTGGACGCAGTCGAATCGCAGTTGGCGGCCGATCTCCAGTTGCTCCCGGGTCTCCACCCCTTCGGCGATCGTGCGCAGACCCAGGGAGTCGGCCAGCAGGACGATGCCCCGCGACAGGTCCCGCGCGGAGGGATCCAGGCCCAGCCCGGAGATCAGGTGGCGGTCGATCTTCAGGATGTCGATGGGGAAGCGATTGAGGTAGGCGAGGGACGAATAGCCGGTTCCGAAGTCGTCGATGGCCAGCGGGACACCCAGCGACTTGAACTGGTGCAGGGTGTCGGTGGCATTGTCCATGGCCAGCACGGTTTCCGTCAGTTCGATGTGGAGCAGCTCCGGCGGGAGTTGATGCCGCTCTAGCGCGGCCGCGACGTGGGCCGCCATTTCGGGTCGCACGATGTCGTGTGCCGAGAGATTGATCGCGACGTACCAGGGTGGGTGGCCATGCTCGGTGGCCTGGGCCCTCCATTCAGCGGCCTGGCGGCAGCCCTCGTTCAGCACCCGGTCGCTGATGTCGTGGATCAGCGAGGAGTCCTCCGCTACATCCAGAAAGTCGGCGGGGGCGAGTTCACCGCGAATGGGGTGCTGCCAGCGGATCAGAGCCTCGACGCCGACGTGGCGTTCCAGTTCCAGGGAGTAGATCGGCTGGTAGCGCAGGAAGAACTCGTTGTGCCGAAGCCCGCGTCGGATATCGAATTCCTGGCGCATCCGCCGCAATTCCTCGGTGACCGGATGCAACGCCGGGATGACCAGCCAGGCCATCAGTTGTCCGATGCCGATGAAGAAGCCGGTGCGCGTCAGCCAGCGCTCGGTCTCCTGGGCGGTGCCGGCCGCGACATCCACCGGCGTCAGGGGGCCGGCCAGCACGCCGGCGACCAGGGCCACGACCAGCGCGGTGCTGGCGCCGAAGCGTGCCGCGGCAAACAGGATGGGAACGTAATAGAAATGCGGGACGATACTGTCGGCCCCGCCCGCGGTGTAGACGATCAGCCAGGAAAGGATCAGCCCACCGAGGATCAGCGCACTCGCGGTGACAAACGACATGCCGACCCAGGCGCGCAGGGTCGTGCGGGCGAGGTGGTCGGAATACCGAAGGCCGCCGGCTGAGGGGGGAGCCGATTCGAACCTTGACATCGCGCACTTCCTTTGGCCGATCCCGGGCCGGTTGCTGCAGTGCGGGCCGCCTCATTGCGGGGCGCGGCTCTCGGCCGCGATCCGGAATGTACGAGATCGCGACCTATTTCCCGAGTGTAGTCCATGCGCGGGAAAACGCCGGCCGGCGTCCGCCATGGCCCGGGCCTGTTGCCGGCTGGGTCGCGCGGGGATCCAGTTGTCCGGTGCGGGTCGGGCGCCCGCACCGGATTTGACGGGCTAGTCGCAGGCGGTGGCGGCGGCCGGGAGGTTGCCGCGCACGCAGGTGTTGATCTCGGGCGGGTTCTCGTTGCTGCGCAGGCGGACGAAGCGGCCGTCGATCTCGCCCGCGGCGTTGGTCGGGTAATGGTCGCCCATGTGCATGCCGGCCCCGTGCAGGACCCAGTAGTTGAGCATGTGCGCCTCGCCGTGGGGCTGTTCCAGGTAGACCAGGGTGGCGCCGTGGGCCATCTCGGTCACGATCAGCCGCCGGATCCGCTCGCCGGCCTCGAATTCGACATAACCCAGCGCATGGCTGCTGACATGGCCGCCGCGCATACCCTGCATCTCGGGGGTGTGATTGGTCTGGATCAGCCGGAAGCGCCCGTGGGGCTGGGCGTCCCGCATCTCGCCGTCGAAGCGCATGACCATCTTCATGCTGCTGTCCATGGCAGAGGCGGCGTACAGCCGCCGCGCCTCCTCGATGCTGGAGACGGCCGCCGGTTCCATGGCCTGGTGGTTCTGGTACCAGGTCATCCAGAAGCTGACGGGCCCGTTGTCGACCGCATCCGGGCAGGCGCCGTCGGCATGCAGTTCGAAGCGGTCGAAGCCCAGGTCCACCGAACCGCGTCCCTTGTTGGTGACCAGGGCGCGGGCAAAGATGACCTCGGCCGGCGTTTCGAGGTTGGCCATGGCGCGGTAGCGGTCGTCCCAGGCGCATTGCGTGGCGCCGCGTCCCGGCAGGGCCTGGCGGCTGATCTGCCGCGCCTCGCGCGAGCCGCGTTCGTTGCGATAGGTGTCCAGCAGCGCGCGGGTGCCGGGTTCCAGCAGGGCCGTGTCCACCGCCTGAATGTTGCGGTCGAACTGGCGGTCGGCGCCCGGGGTGGCGTGGGCCGCCGTGGCGGCCAGGCCGAGGGTCAGGGTCAGGCCCAGAGCAAGGAAACGGGTGGGTGTCGGGTGGGTGCGCATCAGTCGGTTCTCCGTGGGTTTACTGCCATTGCAGGTCCATGCGTTGCTGCATGCGGTGCCATTCGGCGGTGATGATGTCGCCCGCCACGCGATGGGCGGCGTCCATGCGCGGGCGCGCCTCGGGGTAGAGGAGCATCACGGCCTCGCTGGCGCGGGCGAAGTCGCGCCGGGTGCGGTAGTGCACCATGGTGTGCACCAGCAGGCTGTCGAGATCGTCGAAGGAGCGGTCGGCGGCCTGGCGGTAGCGCGCCATGCGCTCCGGGGTTAGTTCGAGCTGGCGGTGGGTCTGCGACAAGCCGTCGAACAGGGCGAAGAAGCTCATCCCCAGATCGGCCCCCTGGCGCAGGGCGTGATCGCCCAACTGTCGCTGCAGGACCTCGCCGGCGCCGAAAAGGCCGGCATTGCCATCGCGGGCCAGCAGGCCAAAGAGGCTGCCGGTGGCACTGGCCGGGGCGCCACGGGACCGGGAGAGTTCGCGGATCTCGCGGTCCAGGCGCTGATGCCCCGCGTCCAGCAGGAGTTCGAGCGCCGGGGCGGTGTCGTCACCCAGCGCACGCAGGACGTCCTGGCGCTGTCCGTGTGGCAGGCGCTCGAGATCCCGCAAGACCCCGGCGACATCCCGCGATCCGATCTGCAGGCGTTCGAGCTCGCCGCGCACGGCGGCTTCCGGGTCCTCCAGCACGCGCGCGAGCTGGCGCACCTGGTGCCCGGCATGCTCGCCGACCAGTCCGTGCCGGCCCAGCTCTCCGAGGATCGCGGTGACCTGTTCCAGTCCGCCGGCGGGGGTGCGGCCGGGCTCGGTGGCGGCGACCAGGGCGCTGCCGAAATCCATTGCGGGGACACCGGCGGTGCGGCTGGCATGATCGAGCAGGCCGCTCATGCGATGCGTCTGCTGCGCGCCATAGGCCATTGCGGCGGTTTGCAGAAGCCGTCCGGCGAGACCCGCGATGTCGCGGGAGGATTCGCCCACGGCCTCGTCGACCCAGCCGGCGAGATCCCCCTGCGCCATATAGGGCGAGAGATAGGCCCCCCGATTGTCGGGCAGGGGCTCCGGGGCCACGGAGGCCGCGGCGGGCAGGCAAAGCAGGCCCCCCAGTCCGAGCAGAGCGGGGCGAAGCCAGGGGCCGAGTCTGGCGATCAAGCCGGGCATGCGCAGGGGCATGGGGCGGGTTCCTCCCTGTCGGGTGGTCGCGGCCCATTCGGATCCATTCCGGTATGTTCGCCACCGATCCTGAAGGATCGCCACCAAGTCGTGAGATTAGGCGAAGCGGTGGACGGGGTCAAAGCCGCGCGTGGCGCGTGGCGCGTGGCGCCGGGGGCGAGACTACAGCGTGACGTCCGCCTCGAGGATCAGAAAGACCAGCAGGGCGAGGGTGATGGCCCATAGCAGGAGGTAGCCCGCCATGCTTTGCGCGGCGGCTGCCTGCTGCGCCTGGCCGCGCGGGCGTACGCCCTGGTAGAGGAAGACGAGCTTGGCCGCGAGGTTGACGCAGACTACGTTCACCGCGAGCAGCAGGGCCGCCATGTACGCGGCGGAGAATTCGCCGGAGCCGAGCATGATCCCGACGGTCGCGGCCGGCGGGAGCAGGGCCACGGCGACCATCACGCCGACCAGCACCGTGGGCAGGCCGGTGGTCAGCGACAACACGGCCGCGGCACCGGAGGCCAGGGCCAGCGCGACCGAATCCAGTCCGACCTCGGTGCGCATCTGCAGCTCGCGGGCACCCACATCCACCGACATGACCGTGGCGAGCAGCATCCCGATCAGGATGGCACCCCCCAGGCCCACCGCGTTCGTGCGCAGGGAGCGGCCGATCAGGCGGGTGTCCGCCATGGAGGTGCCCAGCGCCAGGGCCAGGTTGGGCCCCAGCAGGGGCGCGATGACCATGGCACCGATGACCACGGCCACGTTGTTCTCCAGCAGGCCGATCGCGGCCACGATGGTGGACAGAACGGTCAGCAGCAGGAACTGGCCGGTGAGATCCGCCCCGCCGGCGACGTTGGTGTAGAGCTCCTCGCGTGACACGGCGCGGGCCTTCTTGCCGGCCGCCTCCTTGTCGGCCTCTTTCGGCTCCTGAAAGGGGTCCGGCAGTACGGCCTCGACCGGCAGCACCAGGATACGCGCGGTCTCGGACGCGCCGAGTACACGGTAGAGGTCGTCCATCAGGCGTTGGCGGTACTCGGTGCTGACCAGCATGTGCACCGCCATGCGGTCGCGGTTCTCGTCCACGCCGTGCCACAGCACGTCGATCGCGAGCCCCTCGGCGATGCCCAGCACGGTGTCCAGGTGCTCGGCGGGTCCCACGACCTCGATGATCTTGCTGCTCATGAACGTCCTCCCGGTGGATGACCGGCATCCTAGCAAGGCTTCTCGTTAGGCGCCGTTAGCCGCGATTTGTGGCTCTCCGGTAGTGGCAGGATAATCCCGGCCGCGGGGCGCCCCGTGCCCTGACTCGACGAACCTGGGACACGAATGCTGAAGAAGATCAAGGTGGAGCACGTCGTTTGCGGGATGTTTATCCGCGAGTTGTGCGGGTCGTGGATGGAGCATCCCTTCTGGCGTACGCGCTTCCTGCTGGATGACCCGAAGGATCTGGCGAGCCTGCGGGACAGCAGTATCCGCGAGGTGTGGATCGACACCTCCAGGGGGCGCGACACGGAGGCCGTGGAGGCCGTTGTGACGCCGGAGGAACGCGACGCCGCGGTGCCGGCGCCGTTGCAGTTCATCCCGGATACGGGGCGCGACCGGGAGCCCGCCTCGACCCGGGAGGAGCTGGAGCGGGCGGCCACCATCTGCCGGAAGTCGCGCCAGGCCATGACGTCGATCTTCGGCGAGGCGCGGATGGGCCGCGCGGTGGATACCGAACTGGCGCGCAAGGTGGTCGAGGAGATCACCGATTCGGTCACCCGCAACTCCCGCGCGCTGGTCAGCCTGGCGCGATTGAAGAATGCGGACGACTACACCTACATGCACTCGGTGGCGGTTTGTGCATTGATGGTTGCGCTGGGGCGTGAACTGGGGCTGGAGGACGAGGCCCTGCTGGCGGCCGGCGAGGCGGGGCTGATGCACGACATCGGCAAGGCCGCGATGCCGCTGGAGGTACTGAACAAGCCGGGCAAGCTGACCGCGGAGGAGTTCGCCGTGATGAAACGCCATCCGGCGGAGGGGCACCGAATCCTGCAGGCGTCCGCGCACGCGCTTGATCCGGTGACCCTGGACGTCTGCCTGCATCACCACGAGAAGATGGACGGCTCGGGATATCCCGAGGG
This sequence comes from Thioalkalivibrio sp. ALE17, assembly GCF_000425605.1. NCBI lineage: Bacteria > Pseudomonadati > Pseudomonadota > Gammaproteobacteria > Chromatiales > Ectothiorhodospiraceae > Thioalkalivibrio > Thioalkalivibrio sp. ALE17. The sequence continues at coordinate 29,329 of NZ_AUDT01000007.1, read as the reverse complement.
GCTGACCGGCGAGCAGATCACCCTGCACGCGAAGATGGGCGCGGTCTGCGATGTCTACGACGCGATCACCTCGAACCGGCCGTACAAGGCGGGCTGGGATCCGGGCGAATCCATTCGCAAGATGGCCGAGTGGGCGGACGGCCACTTCGATCCCCGGGTGTTCCAGGCCTTCGTGAAGAGCCTGGGGATCTACCCCGTGGGCTCGCTCGTACGCCTGGAATCCGGCCGCATCGGGGTGGTCGTCGACCAGTCGTCTGGCTCCCTGCTCAAGCCGGTCGTGAAGATCTTCTACTCCACCAGTTCGGGCTGCCGGATCCCCCCGAAGATCGTGGATCTCTCCGCGCCGCACCAGCAGGAGACCATTGCCGCGCGCGAGGATCCGGCCGCATGGCCGTTCCCCGATCTCGATGAACTCTGGTCGGGCCTGCCACAGGAGCGACAGACCCGCGACCGCCGCGAGGCGTAGCCAGGCGTAGACCGCTCGCGGACCCGTAAGACGGTTAGTGCCCGTCGCGGGGGATGGAGGCGACGGATTCGACCACGAGATTCGCGCTGTCGTGGATCTCGTCGACGATGCCCTGCACGGTCTGCACCTGGGCGTCGGCCTGTTCGGCGATCTCGCGCACGGTCTCGATGCGTTCGCCGATCTCGCGGGTGCGTTCCAGGTTGCCGTTGATCACCTCGGCGATGCGGGTGGTGGCCTCACTGGTGTTGGCGGCGAGCTTGCGCACCTCCTGGGCGACCACGGCAAAGCCGCGCCCCTGTTCGCCGGCACGGGCGGCCTCGATCGCGGCGTTCAGCGACAGCATCCGGGTGGTTTCGGCCACCGTGCGGATGGTCTCGATGATGGATTCGATGTTGCGGGCCTCGGCGTTCAGGCGTTCCACGGCCTCCTGGGTGCCGCTGACCTCGCTGCGGATCTGCTCGGTATGGCGGGCGTTCTGTTGCAGCGAATCCGCGCCGCGGCGGGCATGTTCCGCGGTCTTCTGCGCCATCTCGTGGGCGACGGCCGTCGCTTCACGGGTGCGTTCGGCGGTATGCACGCTGGCGGTGATGTCCGTGGCGAACTTGATCACCTTCTCGACCCGTCCGTGTTCATCAAGGATCGGGTTGTAGGTAGCCTCCAGCCACAGTTCCTCACCGGATGCCGTGAGCCGGCGGAACTTGCCGCTCATCAACTGCCCGTGCGCCAGGCGCTCCCAGAAGTCCGGATGATCGCGGTAGAAGGCTTCGTCACAGAACATGCGGTGGTGCTGGCCGCGGATCGCGTCCAGATCATAGCCCACGGCCCTGAGGAAGTTGTCGTTCGCCTTGAGGATCACGCCGTCCGGGGTGAATTCGATGACGGCCATGGACCGGTCCAGCGCGGTAAACACCGCAGCCTGGTCGCGCAGTTGAGCCTGCCGCTCGGTCACGTCATAGGCCAGTTTCGCCACCTTCTCCAGCCGCCCATTGGCGTCGCGCACGGGAAAGTAGGTGGCCTCGAGCCAGAGGGTTTCGCCCGAGCGTGTCACCCGGGGGAAGGTGCCGGCGCGCGATTCCCCGGCCGCCAGGCGGCGCCAGAAGTCGCGGTACTCCAGCGAACGGGCGTATTCCGGGCTGCAGAACATCCGGTGGTGCTGCCCGATCACGTCCTCGCGGTTGTGGCCCACGGCCTGGAGGAAACGCTCGTTGGCGTCGAGGATCTGGCCGCGCGGGGTGAATTCGATGTAGGCGACCGCCTCGCGAATCGCCTCGAGCACGGGGTTGGCGGGCGCGTCGGAAGCGGCTGCGGCGTCGGCTCGGGAAGGGGAGATGGATGTCATGGTGGACTCCGGACAGTGAGGGAACGACCTGTGTCGTTGAAAACACCGTACAGGGCGTGTACAAGAAAAGTACAGCTATTTGTTAAAAGGAGCGATGGCATGGGGCACTCAGCACGTTCGGGAGGCTCGTGGGCGGTTCTGTGGCTTGGTCTGGCCGTGCTGCTGGCCGGCTGTGGCGGGACCTTTCCCCAGCCCGGTCCTGGGGCGACGTTCGAGGATGGACTGACGGCGGACGCCCTGTTCCAGCGCACGCTCGCGGCGCACGGTGGAGATCTGCGCGCGTTCGACGGCGACCTCAACCAGGCGACCGATGGCGAATGGGGGCGCATGATCCAGCGCATCCAGCCGCTGGTGGCCGACGCGGGCTACCGCGGGGTGGGGGAGGAGCGCTTCCGCCCCGCCGATGATCTGTACGCCCTCCACTACACCGGACCGGAGGGCACCAAGAGCGTGTACCGCCATGGCGACGTGTTTCGGGTGTTCTACGACGGCGAACGCAGCACGGATCCCGAGCGGATACGTGCCAGCGCGATGACCACGGATGCCGGCGAGCTGTTTCATTACGGACCCAGCTTCGTGAAGCATCGGGCAACGGGTTTCGAGCGCCTGGAGGATCGGCGCGAGGGCGGGGTGCGTTATCGGCGCGTCCTGGCCACCCTCGAGCCGGGTTTTGGCAAGGCCGACCGGGACCAGGTGGTGATGTGGATCCATCCGGAGACGGACCTGCTCTATCGCGTGCACATCACGCTGAACGGCTTTGGACCGACCCAGGGTGCCCACGTGGACACGACCTTCCTGGAGTATGCCGAGGTCGAGGGATTCACCTTGCCGACCCGCTTCGAGGAGCGGGTGCGGGGCCCGCTGCGTCTGTTCGTGCACGAGTGGTGGGTTACGGGACGTGACAGCAACCGCGGCTGGTCAACCGAGGATGTGCGCGGTCCCGGGTTTTCCGGCGCGGCGGGCGCGGCCGCGGCCGACTCTCCCGCTCCGTGATGGGCGCCCGGACATGCCATCATTCACCGATGACGACCGAAACGAGCCGGAACAACACCGAATCGGCGAGTGAAGCGCCCGCTCCGGACGCGAAACCGGCAGGCACGACCGCGGCCTGGGGCAGCTGCTCGGCGGAGCCCTACTGGCTGGAAGTCGCGGAGGAGCTGGGGCTGGATCCCGAGATGGGCCCCGCGATGGACCCCGGGCCCGTGTCGGACCCGCCTTCTTCCTGAATGCGGTGGATCACCGCGAGGGCCGTGCGCCGGCTGTAGTCGTGGACCTTCCAGTGGTCCCGCATCCAGCCGACCAGGAAGCGGTAGAAGTCGGCCTGGGCCACCGGGAACAGTGCGCGCCACTCGCGCTCGACGGCCCCGGCCACGTCTCCCTTGCCCTGCGCGTACAGGGCCTCGCCCAGCGCGGCGAAATAGACCTCCAGCAGTTCGGCCTCCCAGGCCTCCTGTTCCCGTTCGTCCAGGCAGCTCCCGAGGAAATAGGCCACGTCACGCATCCCGCAGCCACCGCCTGCGTACTGGAAATCGACGGCGGCGACGGCGTCGGCCCCGGGCGTGAAGCAGAAGTTCGCGACCTTGGCGTCGCCATGGACGAGCGTGCGGTGGCGGGCACTGGTCAGGGCGGCGTCCAGCATGGGCGCCGCGGCGCGAATCGCCGGGTCCTCGATGGCGGCCCATTCGTCCGGGCGGGTGGCCAGGTGCCAGTAACTGCCCTCGGGCCACAGCCCCTTCGGGGCGTGTCCCAGGAAGCGCGCATGGAAGCGGGCCAGCCAGTGCAGGCAGTGCTGCGCCTCGGCGCGGGTCAGGTGTTCCTTGCGCCGCGCAAAGCCGGCGGCGTCGAGGTCTTCCAGCAGGAGCAGGTGCTCGTCGCCGATGGTCCCGGTGGCCAGGCAGTGGGGCACACGGCTAACGGGGTTGCAGAGGCCGGCCCAGTCACGATACCAGGCCATCTCCACCTGGTAGGAGCGAACCTTGCGCTGATGCGAGCGGTCGTTGCTCCAGCCCCGCGGATGGTCCATTGCGTCGGGGAAGACCACGTGCTTGAGGATGACCGTCGGCTGGTCGGCCCCTTGCAGCCGGTAGCGGACGATCTCCCCGTAGCCGCTCCACAGGGTCTGGATCACCTGCTCGCGTTCCGCCTGGCGGGCGCCGGTGGCCTGCCGGACAAAGTCGGTGGTGCGGGCGCTCATCGGCGCGGGGGCAGGGCGCGGCAGCTCCAGAACACGCCGACCATCTCCAGCATCGCCGCGTCGTCCCGCGTCCAGAACACGATGTCGTCGGTAGGGTTGGCGTAGCGTCCGCCGTAGGCGGTCTCGGTGGCCTGCAGGCGGGCCCGGGCACCATTGAAGGCGAGCAGGGCCTGGTTGTCTTCGAAGGTGGCGGTGAACTCGGGCCCGTAGGCGCAGATGTAGGACACCTCGCGCGGCGCGTCGTCGCCGCGGGGCAGTGCGCTGCAGCCGGCGAGCAGGACGATTCCGGCGAGGACGAGGAGTGGGCGCACGCGGTGGCCTCCGGTGGATGGTGTGCCATCGTAGCCGCTGGGCGGACGCCCTTGCATGTCTCCCTGCGGTGCCGGGGTTGTTGGCACGCAGTGATCAGGCGCTGTGGCCCGACTGCGCGCCGGTTGCCGCGGGTCGCGCGAGCAGGCGTTCGCAGTCCGCCGCTGCCTGCGGGCGGGCAAACAGGAAGCCCTGCAGGGTCTGGCAGCCCTCCGCCTCCAGGAAGTCCTTCTGTGTCGAGGTCTCCACGCCCTCGGCGACGGATTCGAGACCGAGGTTGTCGGCCAGGCCCAGTATGGTGCGGACGATGGCGGCATCACTGGTCCCGGGAGTCAGATCCGCGATGAAGCAGCGGTCGATCTTCAGCACGTCCAGCGGGAAGCGGCGCAGGTAGGCCAGCGAGGAATACCCGGTACCGAAATCATCCAGGGCCACCCGCACGCCCCGCTCGCGGAACTGGCCCAGGGTACGGATTACCTGCTCGATGTCGGCCATCAGCATGCTTTCGGTGACCTCCAGTTCCAGGGCATTGGCGTCCAGCCCCGTCTCTTCCAGCACACGGTCAATGCAGTGGGCCATTTGCCGATCCCGGAACTGGGGGGCGGCCAGGTTCACGGACATCCGCACGGCGGGGAGTCCGGCCTGATGCCAGGCCCGGCACTGGCGGCAGGCCTCGGTCAGGATCCACTGGCCCAGCTCGACGATCAGCCCGGTCTCCTCGAGGATCGGGATGAAGCCGCCGGGCGAATGCACCGTACCGCCGGGGTCCATCCAGCGCAGCAGGGCCTCGACGCCGACGACGCGCCCGTCCTGCGCGGCCACCCGTGGCTGGTAATGCAGGAAGAACCCCTCGTGGTGGTCGACCGCGCGCCGCAGCTGACCCTCCAGCGAGACGCGCTTGCGCACGTCGCTGTTGAGGTCGCCGGAGCAGAATTCGATAGCATTGCCCTCGGTACGCTTGGCCTGATGCATCGCCGATTCGGCGCGCCGCATCAGGTCGGCGATGTCGCGGGTATCGTGCGGATACACGGCGACCCCGATCGAGCCCGGGACGTAGAGTTCGTGTTCCCCGGCCTTGATGACCCGGCGCAGGGGTTCCAGCAGGCGGGTGACCGATCCGGCGACCGCGCCGGGTGCTTCCACCGGCAGCAGGGCGCCGAACTCGTCCCCGCCCAGTCGGGCCAGGACGCCGCCCACGGGCAGGCGGTTCTCCAGCCGCCGCGCCACATGTTGCAGGACCTCGTCACCGGTGGCCTGGCCCATGCCTTCGTTGACGCTCTTGAAGCGGTCGAGCCCGATATGGGCGAGTACCAGCGGGCGTCCCAGGCGTTCGGCATCCACCACGGCCTGCTCGACGCGCTCGGCAAACCGGGTCCGGTTGGGCAGGCCGGTGAGGGCGTCGTGATAGGTGATGAAATGCAGCCGCCGCTCCGCCTCGCGGCGCTCGGTAATGTCGTGCACCACACCGGCCATGCGCTGGGGCTGGCCTCGGGAGTCGAAGTCCACGCTACCGCGCTGGTGCACGATGCGGACGCTGCCATCGGGGCGGACGATCCGGTGTTCGATGTCGTAGTCCGGGCCCTCCGGGGTCAGGGCCGCGTCGACGGCATGCTGCACGCGCTCGCGATCGTCCGGATGCACGGCCCGCATGAAGGCCTCGTGGGTCGCGCCCCACTGGTCCGCTTCGAGGCCGAAGATCCGGAAGACTTCGCTGGACCAGCGGATCCTGCCGGCCTCGAAATCCGAGATCCAGTTGCCCAGATGAGCAATCTGCTGGGCCTCCTGGAGTTCCCATTCACGCTGCTCCAGGGCCTCGCGCGCGGCCTGGCGCTCGGTGATGTCCTGGAAGGAGACCACCGCGCCGGTGACCCGGTTGCGGGAATTGAACAGGGGGGCCACGTTGATCAGTACAGGAAACCCGTGCCCGGCGCGGCTCCAGAAGTATTCCTCGCAGGCCTGCAGCGGTTCCCCGGTACGCAGGACCCGGTACACGGGGCATTCCGTGGCCGGGAAGGGCTGGCCATCGGGGCGGCTGTGATGGGACAGCTCGTGCGAGTTGCGGCCCAGAGCTTCTTCCTCCGTCGCAAACCCCAGCAGTTCGCGGGCGGCGGGGTTGAGGAAGGTGTAGTGACCGTCGGCATCGATGCCGAACACGCCTTCGGCCAGGCTCCCCAGGAGGTTGTCGCGCAGGGACTCGGTCTGCCGGCGCTCGGTGACGTCGATGCCCAGGGTCTGGAAGTGGGTGATCCGGCCGGCCCCGTCGAAGAACGCGCGGCTGGTCCAGCGAACCCAGCGGTCCGCGCCATCGCCGCGCTGGACGGGGTTTTCGATGGTGCGCACCGGGGCATCGGGGGTATAGCGCAGCAGGTCGGCCCGGTTTTCCGCCTGGCGCTCGTCGGGCAGGTCGTGGATCCAGCGGTGGCCCACCAGCCCGCCGGGCGGGGCCGCGAAGAATTCGTGGGCGGCCTGGTTGGCATAGAGGATGGTCGTGTCGGGGTGATAGCAGATGATGATGAAGGGGTGATGTTCCACCAGTTCCTGGTACTGGATCTCCACCCCGGACGAATCGCTCATGCACTTCCCCCTGTCGGTCGCGGTTTCGGTGGCCCCTTCCCACCGATCGCGTCTTCCGGAGTCTGGCAGGAGGTCCGCGACCGCGCAAACGGTACTTCAGAGGGAGATTTGGCTCGCGCTACGCGACCGCCTGTCGCCGGGTGCGGGAGCGCCCGTAGAGGTCAGTGCGGGTCCTCGCGGGACTCCAGCTGATCCAGCGGGTCGTGGTCATCCTCCTGTTGACGCACCCGTCGTGCGTGCAGGCCGGGATCGGCGAGCGAGGGGTCGGCCTGTACATTGCGTACCACCAGAAAGGTCCACACGGTGGCAAATCCCCACAGAAAGACCCCGATGGCCAGCGGGAAGGCGGCGTGCCCCGAAGCACCCCCGAGGCCGGTCCACAGGGCATAGGCAATGGAGACCAGGGCCGCGGCCCAGACGATGGCGATGGGGGCGGCGCAGCTGTGGGCGGCGGCACCGTAGCGGTAGGCCGCGATCGGGGGCAGGGTGACGCCGAGGGTTCGGTACAGCGCGGGTTCGCGCGCGGGGTCATGCAGGCTGGTCATGTCCGTTTCGCCCTCCCGAGTGCCGGATTCCCCGGAGTCTGGTCCGAAACCGAGGCGTTTTCCAGATGACGGCGCGTAGCGCCCGGCGGAATCGGGTATGGATCACGGATTCGGGCGTTAGCGGCCGATCGTGTCCCCGTCACGCACGCGTATCGGTTTTCCCTGAGATCGCTGGCGATGGCAATGGTTCAGCCGGCCCTCGGGGAGTCCGTGATCGCGACCCGGTTGCGGCCATTGCGCTTGGCCTGGTACAGCGCGCGGTCCGCGGCCTCGACCAGCCGCGCGGCGCCGCCCGTCGCGTCCGGGATGATGCTGCTCACCCCGGCGCTGGCGGTGAGCGTCGGGGTAATGCGCGAACTGGCGTGAGGGATCGCCTCGTCGCGTATGCGCTGGAGGCAGCGTTCGGCGAGGGTGTGAGCACTCTCCCGATCGGTGTCCGGCAGGATCAGGACGAACTCCTCTCCGCCCAGACGTGCCAGCAGGTCCTGTTCGCGCTCGACGACACCGCCAAGGCAGGAGGCAATCCGTTGCAGGCAGACGTCGCCGGCCGGGTGGCCGTAGCGGTCGTTGTATTCCTTGAAGTGGTCGACATCGAGCATGATGACGGCGAGTGGCCGCTGATCGCGCCGCGCGTGCGCCCACTCGCGCTCGAGCACCAGATCGAACTGACGACGGTTGGCGATGCCGGTCAGCGAGTCGCGATAGGACAGCGCCTCCAGTTCGGTCTTCAGGTGCAGCAGTTCTTCTTCCTGTTGCTTGCGTTCGCTGATGTCGAACATAAACCCGACAAGGGCTTCGACCTCGCCCCCTTTGCGCACCACGTGGACCACATCGCGGATCCAGATGTAGTGTCCGTCCCGGGTCAGGGCGCGGTAGTCGGCCTCGTGGTCGACGCCGGACTGCGACTGGGTCACGCAGAAGTTGACCACCGATTCGCGGTCGTCCGGGTGCATGCGTGCCACCCAGTCGTCGATGCTGACCCAGCTCTCCGGCGTCCAGCCCAGAAGGGCCTCGATCTGGGGACCGATATAGGTGAAGCGCATGGTGGCCCAGTCGATTCGCCACGGGATCGCGCGGGTGGATTCCAGCAGCGTGCGATAGACGTCGCTGTCCGGTTCCATGTCGGCGAGCGTCGTGGATGGCTCGCGGGCGGGCGCGAGGTCCGCCGGTGTGCCACCGGGTGTTTCGGGCGGGTTCGCGCTCATGGCGAAAGGCGTCCTTGTGCCGTCTTTCAGCTTGTTGTGAGTGGCTGGATCAGCAGCTCGAGGCGCGGGGTCCGGACGGGGCTGCCCGGGTTCGTGTTCACTGTACCGGTACCCATACTGCGCAGTACCAGCCGCTCGGGTGCCACGCCGGCATCCTGCAGGCGCTTGCCCGCGTTCAGGGCATCGCCTGCGGCGGGGGTCTCCGCGCCGTCGTCGGAGTCGGGGTCCGGGCCGTCGCGATAGGCCACGAGGGTGATCAGGCTGGCGCGAAATTCGTGGAGCAGGTGACCAATGGTGTCCAGCGCACGGGCCTGGCCGTTGCCTTCGTTCAGGGTGACGTGGATGCCCGCGTCCCGGTGCTCGATGGTGGCGGGCTGCCCGGCCAGCTCCTGGCGCAGCCGGGCGCCGAGGACATCCACGTAGTAGCCCACGCGGGCCGGCTCCAGCGTCTCGTGGCCCTGCTCGCGCAGGGCCACGCGGCGTTCGCTTTCCGCGTGCTTGGAGGTGGCCAGGCTCAGCGCCGCGGCCGAGGGTTCCTCGGGCGTGGCCTCGTCGGCCGCAGGGGTGTCCGCGGCCCCGTCCGGGTCGGTGGCCGGCTCGGCGGTCGTGGCGGGGCGGTCCTCGGTCGCGGCCGGGCGTTCCTGTTCTACCGGCAACAGGCCGCAGCCGGTGGCGGTTGCCGCCAGCAGCAGGGCCAGTGTCAGGGCGCGTCCCGGCAGGCGCGGGGTGGGGATATTGGGCATGCTCTCCTCAGTGGTTGCGGCACCAGTCCAGGAAGGCCTGAGCGGGCAGGGGGCGGCTGTACAGGTAGCCCTGTCCGCCGTCCACGCCCTGCTGGCGCAGCCATTCGGCCTGGTGGGGCGATTCGATGCCTTCGGCGACGATGTGCAGCTTCAGGGAACGGGCCATCTCGATGATGTGGCCGATCACGCTGCTGGTTACCGCCTCGTGGGCGATGGCATCGGCGAAGGTCTTGTCGATCTTCAGTGTATCCAGTTCGAAATGTTCCAGATAGGAAAGACTTGAATATCCTGTGCCAAAGTCGTCGATGGCGATGCGGTGCCCGCGCCCGCGCAGTTCCCGCAGGCGGCCGCGTACGGTGTCTTCGTTCAGCAGGGAGCGTTCGGTCAGTTCCAGCTTGATCGAGGCGGGGGCAACGCCGGCCTCGCGCAGGGCCTTGCGCAGGGCGTCCCCGAAGCGATCGGAGGCCAGGTCGTGGCCGGTAATGTTGAGGTTGATAGTCTGTTCGGTATGCGCCCGCAGATGATCCCCCAGGTCGTGGAGGATGGCGCGCAGGATCGCGAGGGTCAGGTCGGTGGCCTGTCCGGTGTCCTCGGCCAGGGGTACGAACACATCCGGACGAATGGTCTCGTCGCCCTCGCGGTGCCAGCGTGCGAGGGCCTCCGCTCCCCGGCAGCGGCCATCGGCGAGGTCGACGATGGGCTGGTATTCCACGCTCAGGCGGTCGCGGGCGATGGCCTCGCGCAACTCGTTGGCGAGGCTCAGGCGCCGCCGCAGGTAGTGCACGACCAGGAGCAGCCACAATACCACCAGCAGCAGCCCGAAGACCCCGGCCACGACAAGGGTCGGCAGATAGCGGTCCCAGAAGGCCGCCAGCGGCTGCGCCGCGATGATGTCGATGGGGAAGATCGTATCCAGGGAGAAGTGGCTGACCAGGCGCCCCGCGGCACGGTCGACGCTGAGACCGGTGGGCGTGGCTTCGGGCGACGGGAGGTCCGCGTCGCCTGGATGGCGTGTCATGGGCAGGCCTTCGACCCACAGGCCAACCTGCTGGCTGTCCAGCAGGCCGGGGGGCATCAGCAGCCGCGGGTCGATGGCCACGTCGTGCTGTCCGAAGCGCATCAGGAACAGCTCGACACCGCCCACGGCGGTTGCCGCGCTCGGCCACCAGGCGATGACCCCACTGTCGTAGATGCGGCTGGCTCGGGGTGGAGTCAGGGCCTCGCCCTGGACGAACCCGGCCCCGCACTGGCGTTCCGCCGCGCGCCAGTAGCCGATGGCCCGTACATGCGGCCGGGCCATCGCCACATCCTGCAGGTGTTCCAGGTGTTCCGGCGAGCAGGGCTCCATCTCCAGCTGGTTCAGGGTGTCCAGCAGGTCGCGGGCATCGACCAGGGTCGCCTCGGTCCCTTCGCCCAGGCGCTGGGCGAGTTCGGCCAGGCGTTTTTCCTCCGCCACCACGGACTCCTGCCAGAGGAACCAGGCCAGGGCGGCGAGCGGCAGCAGGATGCCGAGCAGGGCCGCGACCGAGACCGAGAGCAGGACCTTGTCGCGTCGTGTGATCATGGTGGCCGTGGAAGAGGCGGGACAGTTGAAGCTTAGCATGCGCCCGGACGAATTCCGGGGCGGGCGCGGCGCTTTGGCGCGGCATTCGGAGCCGTCTATGCTCGAAGGGATACCAGTCGGTTCGGGGGTGCCCGATGAACACGAAGACGGAACCCACCCAGCCCGGAACACGGGCCGAAGCCGCTGTTGCCGCGCCGCGCAGCCGCCTCAGCATGCACGAAGGCGTGACCGCGTCCTGTGACTGCTGTTCCTGCGAGGCGGAACCCTACTGGGCGGAAGTCGCCCGGGAACTGGGGATCGACCTGGAGTCCGAAGTGGGTGCGCAGGGAGATCGGGGCTAGTCGCAGGTCCCGACGGAGTCGCGGGCGCAGATGCGGCCATCGGTCCAGATGCTGCGCCCGAGCCGGGCCCCGTCCAGGCGTGCGCCCGCGAGGTCGGCCCCGGTCAGGTTGGCATGCGCGAGATTGGCGTCCTCGAGGTTGGCGTCGACCAGGTGCGCCCGGATCAGGTCGGCCCCGGTCAGGTTGGCGCCGGCGAGATCCGCACCCTCCAGGCTGGTCAGGGTGAGATCGGCGAAGCGCAGATCGGCGTCCGTGAGGCGGGCACCGTGCAAGCGCGCGCCGGCCAGGCGGGTGTTGTGCAGGGATGCGCCCGTCAGGTCGACGCCACGCAGGTCGGCGCCGGCTCGGTCACAGTAGTTCCAGTTGATGCCGGGCGCCGGTGCCGCTGCGCAGTCCGGTCCCGGGTCGCGTTCGAGCGTGATGCCGAAACCGATGAGCAGCGCGAGGGCCAGCGCAACCGCGGAGCCGCCCACGATCCAGGGGCGCGGCCCGCGGATCCAGCCGCTCCAGGGCGGTGGCGGTTGTTCCAGGATCTCGGCCCATTGCTGGCGGTGAGAGAGGGTCTCCGGTGATTCCGGGCAGCGGCGGTCGCCCTTGCGGCGGTCGCGGATCTCGGGCGGCGGGTCGTCGTGACGCCGCTCGCGGCGGCGTTCGTCTTCGCGCAGGCGCGCCTGCTCCAGGCGTTCGCGACCCTCCGGGGTGTGGGCGTTCTGCAGCTCTTCGGGGATCAGGTGCGGGCGCTGGTCGATCCGCCACCAGGTCTCGCCGTCGCGACTGACCTCGTCATCCGGGCACAGGCGGCCCAGGATCAGGAAGCGGCCGATGGAGCGCTGGGGGTAGGGGCCGCAGACCTGCCCGCCGCGCCGGGTGAACCACAGTTCATGGCGCCCGTCGCCGGGTTCCGGTAACGGGTCGTTGGGATCGGGCGAGGGATTGGGGGGGTCGTGGGCCACGCTGCTCCTGGATTCCCGCGGGGTCGCCTCCGTTGCGACCGATGCCGCGATTATAGGGCATGCCCCCGGGACTCGAGCTGCTCGCGCAGTTCGTCGGCGGCGGGCTGTGCCTTTTCGAGGATCTCGTCAATGCGGTTGAAGTGCAGCAGGCGGATGCCGCCGGTGTCCGGGACGAGGTAAAGATCGGGCGGATCCAGCCGGGTCATGTGGCGGATGATGGAACCCTGCATGATGCTGAAGCTCTTGAACAGCAGGTCCGTGATGCCGATGTCCTCGGTGTCGTTCTGCGCGCCGTTGCCGGAGACATCCACGGCGATGACATAGTCGTACTGGCCCTGGAGCAGGTCGTAGGGCAGCGGGTTGGAGGCGCCTCCGTCGATCAGGTAGCGGTCATCGCCATGTTGCACCGGTTCGAACAGTCCCGGAACGGCCATGCTCGCGCCGATGGCGGCGAAGAGGTCGCCCTCGTCGATCACCACGCTGTCCCCACTGCGGAAGTCGGTGGCCACCACGGAGAACGGGATGCGCAGGTCGTCGAAGTCACGGGCCTCGGTGTGATCGGCGAGAAAGCGCAGGAATTCGCTGGAGTCGAACAGGGCGTTGCGGCCCAGCCGCAGCGGGACCAGGTCCAGCAGCTTGATGTCGGAGCGGGCCAGCCCGGTGAGGGCGTCGAGTTCGGACCCGGCGAAGTCATCGAACAGGTCCAGGATCTCTTCAGCATCCAGCCCAGCGGCATACAGCCCGCCGATCACGGCCCCGATGCTGGTGCCGGTGATGCGGTCGGGGTGCATCTCGAGGTCGTCGAACACCTGGAGGATGGCGATATGCGCCAGGCCGCCGGCGCCGCCCGAGCCCAGCGCCAGCCCGATGGTTGGCGATGACGAATCGGCGCGCTCCGCCATCAGAGGCGCCGGCGCGGCGGACAGCAACAGGGCGAGGAGCAGGACCAGCAGCGGCTTCATGGGGTGGCGTACTTCCGAATCGTGAGGTGCATCCTGCTACCCTGAGCCGGAATGCATCCGGGGGCAAGCCTTTTGGAATCAGGGTATTCGAGTGCGCGGGCCGACAGGATTCCCCGCGGGTTCAAGTGGGCCTATCTCGCCTTTGTGCTGGTGCTGGTGCCGATCTACGCGGCCGTGCACGGGTGGTTCAATTTCCTGTGGTTTTCCAACGTCGCGCTGCTGGGCGGGCTGCTCGCGGCCTGGCTGGAGAGCCGTCGCCTGGCCAGCATGATGCTGGTGGCCGTGGTGCTGCTGGAGCTGGGCTGGGTGCTGGACTTCCTGCTGAGCATGCTGGTCTGGGGCTGGGCGCCGCTGGGCATCGTGCACTACATGTTCAACCCGGAGATTCCGTTGTTCGTGCGCCTGCTGTCGCTGTACCACCTGCCGCTGCCGTTCGTGCTGATCTGGCTGGTCTGGCGCCTGGGTTACGACCCGCGTGCCTGGCGCTACATGGCGATTCTGGGCTGGGCCATCCTGCTGCTGACCTTTGCGCTGGCGGACCCCGAGAACAACGTGAACTGGGTCCTGGGGCCGGGCGGTCAGGTCCAGGAGTGGATGCATCCGGTCACGTGGCTGGGCGTGGTGATGGCTTTTTGTACCGGGGTCTGGTGGTTGACCCATCTTCTATTCGGGTGGTTGCTGCCGCGGCGCGGAGTAGAATGAAGTGGTCCGTCGGGTGGTAATGGCGAGGTGCTGCTGTGAGTGAGTCTCTGCATGTGGTGTGTCCGCATTGCGATGCGGTCAATCGAATCCCCGCCGCGCGCCTTGGCGCCGGGGCGAAGTGTGGCCAGTGTCACCAGCCATTGTTCGCCGGCGAACCGGCGGAACTGACGAGCACGAATTTCCGGCGGCACGTCGAGCGCAACGATATCCCGCTGCTGGTCGATTTCTGGGCGCCCTGGTGTGGTCCCTGCAAGATGATGGCGCCGCAGTTTCGGCAGGCGGCGGGGGAGCTGGAGCCCACCGTGCGGCTGGCCAAGGTGAACACCGAGGCAGCACCCGATCTGGGGCAGCAGTTCGGGATCCGCAGCATCCCGACGCTGGCGCTGTTCCGCGGCGGCCGCGAGCTGGCCCGCCAGGCGGGGGCCATGGGCGCGGCGGATATCGTGCGCTGGACGCGGGGGCAGGTGTAGACGTTGGTCCGGGCCCGGCGTCCAGCGGCCCGTGTTTGCTAGCCCAGTCGGCGCCAGGCCTCGTGGCCGCAGCTCATGCACTGGTACTGGGCCTCGAAGTGTCCCGGTTCGTCCGGGCGTTCGCGGATGGTGCCGTCCTGGAAGGTGAAACTGCGCAGGGTGCAGCGCGGGCATTTCTCGACCGGGTCGCGCGGCGGACGGGGTTCGCCGGATGTCGGCGCGGGCTCGCCGTCCGTGGAGCCGGAGGCCTCCTCCAGCGCCTGATTGAGTTCCCGCGTCAGTTCGGCGGTGAGGCGGTGGGCGGCCTCCGCTCGGTCCTCCCGGGCCATGGCTTCCAGTTCGGCGAGGCGGTCGCGGATGGACTTCAGGCGGGACGCGAGTACGGTCATGGGGATCTCCGGGGTGGTCTGTCCGCGAGCATAGCCGGTTCGAGGTGGCCCGGGGATATCAGGAGTCGCTGGCGACTTGTGGATCCAGGCGCACTACCGTGCGTCCCCGAATCTGTCCGGCGAGGATCTGCTCGCCGTAATGCGGCAGGTCGTCCAGCCCGATCTCGGTGGCCATCGCCTCCAGATCGTGGCCGGGGAGCAATGCGGCCAGGCGTTCCCAGGTCTCTCGCCGTCGTTCGGCGGGGCACAGCACCGAGTCGATCCCCAGCAGGTTGATGCCGCGCAACAGGAACGGCAGGACCGTGGTCTTGAGCTGTGGCCCCCCGGCCAGGCCGCAGGCCGCCACCGAGGTTCCATAGCCCATGCCGGCGAGTACATGGGCCAGCATG
Organism: Thioalkalivibrio sp. ALE17; assembly: GCF_000425605.1. Lineage (NCBI taxonomy): Bacteria > Pseudomonadati > Pseudomonadota > Gammaproteobacteria > Chromatiales > Ectothiorhodospiraceae > Thioalkalivibrio > Thioalkalivibrio sp. ALE17. Next base: position 14,184 of record NZ_AUDT01000007.1, on the reverse strand, counting down.
TCGCCCCCCACCGTGTCAACGCAGCCGGCCCAGCGTTCGCACAGCAAGGGCTTGGTCGGGGCATCGGCCAGGTCGGCGCGGGGCAGGATCGTCGACGCACCCAGCTGTTGCAGGTAGTCGGCGTTCTCCGCGCCGCCGGTGACGGCGGTGACCGTGTAGCCCAGGCGGGCCAGCAGACGTACGGCGATACTGCCCACGCCGCCGGAGGCACCCGTGACCAGGACCTCGCCGGCGTCCGGCTGCAGGCCGTGGTCCTCCAGGGCCTGGATCGCCAGCATGGCGGTAAAGCCGGCGGTGCCCGCGGCCATGGCCTGGCGAGCGTTGTAGCCCGCAGGCAGCGGGACGAGCCAGTCCGCCTGCACGCGGGCGCGTTCGGCGTAGCCGCCCCAGTGGGTCTCGCCCACTCGGTAGCCGGTCAGCACAACGGGGTCGCCCGGGCGGTAGCGTGGGTCCGCGGACTCGAGGACCGTGCCGGCCAGGTCGATGCCCGGCACGTGCGGGTAGTCCCGGACCAGGTTCCCCTGGCCCTGCAGGATCATGCCGTCCTTGTAGTTCAGCCCGGAATAGTGCACCCGCAGCAGGACCTCGCCGGCGGGCAGGTCATCGAGCTGGAGTGGGCGGATTGTCGCCCGCGGTCCATCGGGCGTGTGTTCGAGGATCAGGGCCTTGAAGGTATCGGTCATGCGGTCTGGCGTGGTGTACGGATGGGACGGAGAGCCTAACAAAGGTGCGAGCGCGGGACCCGCGCGGCGGGAATGTTGCTACCCTCCAGAGTATGGGCGAGCATCGTGGACGGGCTCCGTCGAACGATTGCGCGGTGCGTGCCGACAGGTATCCCTGTGCGAGGATGGCCATGGCGGACGATCTCCACACGCGTTTCCACACCCTGATCATCGAGCATGCCCCGGTGTGGGTGAACACCCTGGACACCGAGGGGCGGGTGACGCTCTGGAATCGCGCGGCGGAGCGGATCAGCGGCTATCGGCGCGAGGACGTCGTGGGGCATGCCGCGATCTGGGAATGGCTTTACCCCGACGCTGACTATCGCGCGGCGATCCAGGAGGAGGTGGAGGCCATCATTCGCGACGGGCGCGAGATTGCGGGTCTGGAGACCACGATCCGGACGCGCAGCGGCGAGGCGCGCACGCTGTCGTGGGCGGCCCAGCGGTTTTTCGATGATGACGGCACGCTCATCGGGGCCAGTGCGATCGCCGAGGACATCACCCGCCGCAAGCACCTGGAGGCAAGGGCCCAGCGCCAGCAGCGGCTGCAGGCGTTGGTGTCCGCGATCTCCGCCCGGTTCGCCGACCTCGCGGCGGACGCAGTGGACGCGGCCGTAACGGAGGTACTTCGGGACCTCGGCGAGTTCTTCCAGACGGGCCGTGCCTATGTGATCCGGTTCCGTCCGGACGGGGCGACCATGGACCTGGTGCATGAGTGGTGTGCCCCCGGCGTCCAGCCGTTCCTCGACCAGATGCAGGGCATTCCCATGGAGTCCCATGGGTGGGTGACCGGTCACATCCGGCGCCGCGATACCGTGCACGTGCCCGATGTGGACGACCTCCCCCCGGAGGCCGCGGTGGAGCAGGCCGAGTTCCGCCGCCAGATGATCGAGTCCCTGTTGCTGATCCCGCTGATCAGTGATCAGAACGCCTTCGGCATGCTGGGTTTCGACTCGGTGAACCGGCGCTGCGAATGGAGCCCCGAAGAGATCGCCACCCTGCAGGTGGTGGCCGACATCATCGCCGGAACGTTCGCCCGCAAGCAGGCGGAGGCCGAGCTGGCGCGCCAGGCGCGGGTGGATGGCCTGACCGGGCTGGCGAACCGACGCGAATTCGACGCCGTGCTGGAGCGCGAATGCCGCTCTCGCCGCGAGGTGAATCTGGCACTGCTGATGATCGATATCGACCACTTCAAGCCGTATAACGACCGCTTCGGGCATCAGCGCGGGGACGACTGCCTGCGCCGGGTAGCCCGGGTGCTGCGGGAAGCGGCCCACCGGCCCACGGATCTGGTTGCGCGCTACGGGGGTGAGGAATTTGCCTGCATCCTGCCGGACACTACGCTGGAGGGTGCCCGCGCGGTCGGCGAGCGGGTGCGCCGCGAGGTGGAGGCCCTGAAACTGGAACATCCGGACAACGTGACCGCTTCGGTGACGGTCAGTCTCGGCGTCAGTACGGTGAGCGGGGCGCGTTCGACGACCCCGGAGGCTCTGCTGGGCGAGGCGGACCGGCTGCTCTACTGCGCCAAGCGCGAGGGGCGCAACCGGGTCTGCGCGGCGGGGCTGTAAGTGGCCGCGCCCGAGTCGCTATTCGCCGGTTGAGCGCGTCGGGCGCTCGCGCGGGTCGGGCGAGCGCGCGTCGGTGCGCTCCAGCAGGGGTACGACGGGTGTGGACTCGCTGTCCTCGCTGACGAACTGGTCGCCTTCCATCCACGGCGGCGGCAATTGCGGCCGCATGTCCTGGACCTGGGCCAGATTCGGGAACTCGACCTTGGAGAACAGCTCGGCGGCGGATTCCTGTGCCTCGGGGTTCTGCACGGTCAGCACGAAGCCCGTGGCCAGCACCAGCAGGGACAGCTGGAAGCGCTGATCGCGGTAGGTGGAACGTGAACGCAGCAGATCGAGCATCGGATGGTCTCTCGGGAGTCTTGCTTCAGGAGACATTACGCCGGGGCGGGTGGTTCCTTCAAGCGGGCATGAGGAAAGGCCGGGTTTTTGGCTGGCCCGGGGCGCGGCCGGCGGATCTCAGGGTTCGCGGCGGCAGACCAGGAAGACCTCTTCCACTCCCGCGGTGGGCACCATGCCGGGGCTCAGTGCGAGCGGCTTCTGCAGGCGCAGGCCCAGCGGCATCAGGAAACGGTTGTAGACCTTCATGGCGACGGGCCGGTGTCGCTGCAGGAACCACATCCCGAGATCGGTGAGGCGCGAGGATTTCGGCTTCATCCCGAAGATCGCGCTTTGTTCGATCGTCAGCCCGTGGCGTTCGAGTAGCTGGATCAGATGCGCCGGCTCGTAGCGCCGGTAGTGGCCGACGATGTCGTCGAACGGGGTCCAGTACTCCGGGTGCAGCGGGGTCGAAAGCAGCACCCGGGCCCCGGGCGCGGCCACCCGCGAGAGTTCGCCAAGGGCCGCCTCGTCGTCCTCCACGTGTTCGATGATGTCCAGAGCGCACACCAGGTCGAAGCGGTCGTCGGCATAGGGCAGGGCGGAGATCGGGGCGGTCTGGGTGACACCGCCCCGATGGTCCAGTGCGGCCAGGGCCGGCGGGCTGATGTCGACGAAGTGGGTGTCCGCGATGGGCAGTCGCGGGCGCATGCCGGGCCCCACTTCGAGGCGGCGCTCACGGGATGCCGCGAGACTGGAGACCAGGGTCCAGGTATTGAAGCGCTCGGGGGCTACCAGGCGGGTATCCGCCCACAGGCCATCATAGAAACGCTGATTGACGTCGCCGATGTCCGAACAGGGTTGTGGGGAGGGCTCTCGAGTCACGTAGAGGGCGTGCTGGAATGCGGGACGACAGTCTAACGAACCTGGAGGACGGTGACAGGTTTGCGGGCGTGTAGCGGGAAACCGTTCTCGGTTTGAGGGGGGCGACCGCATGGGTACGCCGTCATGGTCGGCCCGTCCGCCGGCGCGAGTGCTGGCGCTGAATCCAGTAGCGCAGCACCGAGCCGAGCAACAGGAAGACCGCCAGGACGACCAGCGGCAGGAGGGTCCGGGCCTGCAGGACCTCGCCGGTGGCGATGGCATCCGTGGCCTCGTGGATGGCGGTGGCGTAGACGCCCCACTTGACGGCCAGGCCGAGCACGGCCGCCAGCATGAAGCCGCCCAGTGGCAGGCCGAGGGCCCCGCCGGCGTAGTTGATCATTGAATGCGGGAAACCGGGGAACACCCGCAGCGCCATCTGCGTGGCGACGTGGCCGTGGCGCCGCAGGAAATCCGTCAGCCAGTTGTCCTCGCGGCCATCGCGTTCGGTGCGCGCCAGGCGGGCGGCGACCCGGTAGGCCCCCCAGGCACCACTCGTGCTGCCGATCAGCAACAGGCCGACGGCGACCAGCGGCGGATGGAACGGGGCAATCAGCCATATGACCAGCGTGCCCGGCAGGGCGAAGACGAGCATCAGCGCCATCAGGAGCACCAGCCCGGCGGTGGCCCAGGGGCCGCCCGCGAAGGTCTCGCCCCAGGCCAGCAGGCGGGCCGGGTCCCCCATCCACAGCGCGCTGCCGATGCCCAGCGCGATCAGCAGGACCAGCACGCCACGCCCCAGGGTGGCGCGTGTGATCCGGTGGTGGACTGGCGGCATGGGTTCTCCGTGGCTGCGGCGGGACGATGGTCTCAGGGTAGACGATGCGCACGGGTGGCGTGGATGATCCGTGTTTCCCTCGCATTGCCGCGATGGATGGGTACACTCGGCGGGGTACCGCGAAGGAGCGACGGATTGAGCAAGAAGCTGGAAAACCGGACGGCACACAAGATCCTGCGCGGGCTCAAGTCGCGTTATCCGGTGTTCTACCTGCTGGGCTGGGACGAGGACCGCATGGAGCGGCTGCTGCGCTCGGTCGCGCGCTCGTTCTACGGCGAGGATGGCCACCTGGAGGTCTGGTCGGCGAGCCACGGGTTCGGCGAACACGATGCCCCGGGCGCGCCGACCACCGATCCGGTCGCGGCGGTGGCGCGGGTGGCGGCAGGGGAGACGGAAGCGCCGCGCATGGTCCTGCTGAAGGACCTGCCCACCTGGTTCGACGACAACCCGGCACTGGTGCGCGGGGTCCGCGATCTCTACTACCAGCTGAAGAAGGGTCGCAACGTGGTGTTCCTCAGCTGTCCGCTGCTGAAGCTGCCGGAGATCCTGAAAAAGGAGGTCTTCCTGGTCGAGGTGGACCTGCCCTCGGAGGCCGAGGTGCTGGAGCAGCTCGAGCACACCCATGGCGCCGAGGCGATCCCGCGCGAGCAGTTGTTCCGCCTCGCGGCGGGGATGCGCGGGTTGTCCCTGAACGAGGTCGGGCATCTGAGCGCGCGGCTGTTCCGCGGCCAGCCCCTGCCCGAGGCCGAGATGCTGGCCGAGATCCAGGAGGAGAAGGGCCAGATCCTGCGCAAGGAGAGCTGTCTCGAGTTCTATCCGCCACAGCGCTCGCTGGAGGACATCGGGGGCCTGGAGAATCTCAAGGAATGGGTGCGCACGCGCGCCGACCTGTTCACCGAGAAGGCCTGGAACGACAACGTTCCGCTGCCCGCCGGGGTGCTGTTCATGGGGGTCAGCGGCTGTGGCAAGAGCATGGCCGCCAAGGCCATCGCCACCGCCTGGGGGCTGCCGCTGGTGCGGCTGGACATGAGCCTGGTGCTGTCCGGCAGTTTCGGCACCCCGGAATACGCCTTTGCCCGGGCCACCCGTATCGCGGAGGAAATCGCGCCCATGGTGCTGTGGGTGGACGAGCTGGAGAATGCCTTTGGCTTCGACAGCCACGCCGCCGGCAGCGCCGGCAATGTGAATATTTTCTCGAGCTTCCTCACCTGGCTGCAGGAGAAGTCGCCACGCGTGTTCGTGGCGGCGACCGCGAACCGTATCCAGCAGCTCCCGGCCGAGCTGATGCGCAAGGGGCGCTTTGACCAGTTGTTCTTCCTCGACCTGCCGAACGTGGAGGAGCGCAAGGAGATCCTGCGCATCCATATCGAGCGCCATGGCGGCCACCTCGAGGACTTCAACCTGAACTACATGGCGGCCAGTACCGAGGACTGGAGCGGGGCCGAGATCGAGCAGGCGGTGAAATCGGCGCGCATCGACGCCTACCAGGAGGGCCGGGTATTCAACCAGCGCGACGTGATCCGTAACGTGATCAACACGGTACCGCTGTCGCGGACCATGGTGGAGCAGATCCGCGAGATCAAGAGCTGGGTATTCCAGCGCGCGATCAACGCCTCCAAGCCGGAGACGGCAGCCCCGCCGAAGCCGTCCGGCTGACCGCCCGGTTCGCCGGGCCGCCTATACTCGGAGCAGGGGGACGCCGAAGCCGGCGCCGGTCCCCCGCGGGTTCAGGGTCGGGTCGCCGGTGGAGGAATGCTCATGTGGCGCAATGTTTCTTTCGTGATCGTCCTGGCGGCGACCCTGGGGCTCGGCGGCTGTGCGACCTATCAGGGCTCGCAGGAGCAGGCCGGGATGGTGATCGGTGGCGTGCTGGGCGGCGTGCTCGGTTCTCAGGTCGGATCCGGACGTGGCCGCACGGCCGCCATCATCGCCGGGACCCTGGCCGGTGCGGCGATCGGTGGCTCGGTGGGCCAGTCCATGGACGAGGTGGACCGCCTGAAGACGGCCCAGACCCTGGAGAGCGTGCGCACGGGCGTGCCCTCGCGATGGGTCAATCCCGACAGTGGCAATCAGTACACCGTGGTGCCGACCCGAACCTACGAGACCACGGCCGGCCCGTGCCGCGAATACACCATTGACGCGGTGATTGGCGGCCAGACCGAGCAGGTGTACGGGACGGCCTGTCGGCAGGCGGATGGCAGCTGGCGCGTCCAGGGCTGATACGCCAGTGTCTACCTTGGGAGACGCTGATTGAATCGCACGTCCGCGCTCGAGTCGCTTTTGCGTGCGAACAAGGCGCTGTGACCGCGGTGCAGTCATTCTGCACAAGGGAACCGCAACGCTGCGCGCGCGCCCGTTTTTGATCACCAACGGGCGGCCGAGCCCCTGCTTTCTATGGCTTGTGGGGTTGGTGCCCCCCGATTCTGAATGAATATGGCCCGATCCTGCGTTGCGCCCCGAATCCATCCAAAACGGGCGGGTAGAACCACTACCCGCTGTACGACGCGCCTTGTCTCGGAACGATTGTCTCGAACAACTGGGGGGGCACCAACGCGGACGTGCGATTCAGTCAGCGTCTCCCTAGCTGACGGGTTGCGGGCTGGCCTGTCCATCCCCCGGGGCAGAATCGGGTGGGGTGTCCGGCAGGTCGGTTTTGCCCGGGCCGTCCAGGGTGCGCGAGACCACGCGGTCGCGGCCTTCGCCCTTGGCCTGGTAGACGGCCTGGTCGGCGACCCGGAAGAGGTCGTTCATGCTGACCTCGCGCCCGGCCGGGCGGCTGGTGACGCCGAAGCTTGCGGTAATGGTCAGCCCGGCGGGTTCGAGTTCACGCAGCTGCTGGCGCAGCTCCTCCGCGCGGGTGTGGGCATCGAACAGGTCGCATTCCGGGAGTAACAGGAGGAATTCCTCGCCCCCGAAACGCAGGGCCACGTCGCTCTCGCGTCCGGTGGTGCGCAGGAGTTCGCCGACGCCGACCAGGACCTCGTCCCCGACCAGGTGGCCATGGGTGTCGTTGATCTGCTTGAAGTGGTCGATGTCCAGCAGGATCAGGCTGAGCGGGATGTCGTTCTGGTTGGCTTCGGCGAAGAAACGCGCGGCGCACTCGGCCAGGACGTTGCGGTTACGCAGTCCGGTCAGCGGATCGATCATTGCCATGTCGTAGAGCTTCTGGCGCTGGTCCTGGACCTCCTCGAACAACCGCTTGTTGGCCAGCAGGTTCCCGATGCGGGCGCGGACCTCGTCCTCCAGCACGGGTTTCGTCACGAAGTCGTTGACGCCGAGGCGGAAGAGTTCGGCGCGCCGGTTCTGGTCGTCCAGGCCGGACATGGCCACGATAGGCAGGCTGGTCTTGTCGGGGAACTGCTGGCGCAGCCGACTGACGAGCCCCATCCCGCTGATCTCGCCCTCCACCAGGATGTCGGAGAGCACCAGGTCCCAGGTGCCCCGGTCAAAGGCCTGCAGGGCCTCGTCGGCGCTGCGGAAGTGCGCGACCTCCAGGCCCATTCCCTCGAGGATGCGGATCATCACGCGGGCGACGGTGGGACTGTCCTCCACGTACAGGACGTTCCCCTCGTGGGCGTGGTCCACCGGCCGCCCGTAGCGCGCGGCCTGATGGAACAGGTCACGGATGTTGGTCTTGTCGTGGAGGTCGGTGGCGCCGGCCTCGAATGCCTGACGGCGGATGTCGTGGTCGTGCTGGGTCGTAAGCAGGATCAGGGGCAGGTCATGGCCGGCGGCCCTGGCACGGGCCTGGCGGCAGAATTCCACGCCGGTCATGTCGGGCAGGGTGATCGAGGCGCAGACCAGTTCCAGGTCGTTTTCCTCGATGCGGGCAAGCCCTTCGGCCCCGCTGCTGGCCATGATCGGCTTGTGCCCGGCGGCCAGGACCATGCGGCTCCACAGCGCCCGGAAGACCCGCGAGCGGTCGACGACGAGGATCTTCATGCCGGGCCTCCCGCGGCCGGGCGCCGCAGGGGCGCGCGCGTGGGCTGTGGCCGGGCTGTATTGGTCTTCATGGCGGGTTCCGACTCCGTTCAGGCATCCGCACGAAAACCCGGATGATGCGCGCCTTTGCGCTGCTGTTCAAACCGAAGCAACGGGCGCGGTGGACAGGGCCTGCGGGGGGAGGAACAATGCAGCCAGGCGGGCGAGCGCGCCTAGCCTATGGATCAGGAAGGGAGTCCGGCATGAGCTATCTGCAGCGAATGGGGAGTCTGCTGCGTTTTGGCAAGGCTGGCGAACGGCGCAGGAAGGCACGCCGGGAGGCCGCGCGCGGGCTGCGTGTGCTGGTGGTGGATGATTCGCGCACCGTGGTCGCACTGCTCTCCAGCATGCTACGGCAAAACGAGATGGAGCCGGTGGGGGCCGGCGATGCCGAGCAGGCCCTGGCGCTGGCCCGCGAGAACCCGCCGGACCTGATCTTTCTCGACATCATCCTGCCCGGGATGACCGGGTTTGCCATGCTGCGTCAGCTGCGCCGGGACCCGGTGACCGCGAAGGTGCCGGTGATCATGATCAGCGGCAACGAGGACGCGGTGGAGCAGTTCTTCCTCGATCGCATCGGCTCCGATGACTTCATGAAGAAACCCTTCGGTCGCGGCGAGGTCTTCTCGCGGATCGAGCGCCTGGTGGAGCAGGGTCGCCTGCCGGCGCGTCCGCTCCGGTTTTCCGGGTAGAGAAGTCGTCGAGCGCCGTCAGTCCGCGAGACGGGTGCGCCAGGCGTCGATCTCGCCGTGCAGACGCTGCTGTGCTTCGGGCTCCAGGAACGCGGCGTCGATGGCGTTGCGCGCGAGGCGTTCCAGGTCGTCGGGACCCAGTTGCAGGGCTTGGGCGGTCGCGCGGAAGTTTTCCCCCACATAGCCGCCGAAATAGGCCGGGTCGTCCGAATTGATGGTGACGCACAGCCCGGCGTCCATCAGGCGTTTCAGGTTGTGGTCTTCCAGGCGGTCGAAGACGCACAGCTTGATGTTGGACAGCGGACAGACCGTGAGCGGGATCCGGTCGCGGGCCAGGCGCTCCATCAGCGCCGGGTCCTGTTCGGCCTGCACCCCGTGGTCGATGCGCGCGACCTGCAGCCCGTCCAGTGCCTGCCAGATGTATTCCGGCGGGCCTTCCTCACCGGCATGGGCCACCGCGGGGAAGCCCTCGGCACGGGCCCGGTCGAACACCGCCTGGAAGCGCTCGGGCGGGTTGCCCAGCTCGGCCGAATCGAGGCCGACCGCATGGATGTGTTCGCGCCACGGCAGGGCCGTCTCCAGGGTCTCCATGGCCGCGTCCGCACTCAGATGACGCAGGAAGCAGAGGATCAGCCGGCTGGTAATGCCGAGTTCGCGCTCGCCATCGGCGAGCGCCCGGCGGATGCCGTCGATGACGGTCGCGAATGCCACGCCGCGCTCGGTGTGCGTCTGCGGATCGAAGAAGATCTCGGTGTGGTGGACGTGATCCGCCTGGCAGCGTTCGAGGTAGGCCCAGGTCAGGTCGTAGAAGTCCTGCTCGGTCAGCAGCACGCGGGCGCCGGCGTAGTAGATGTCCAGGAAGGACTGCAGGTCGTGGAACTGGTAGGCCGCGCGCACGTGCTCGACCGAGGCGTACGGCAGCTCGACCCCGTTGCGCTCGGCCAGGGCGAACATCAGCTCGGGCTCCAGCGTGCCCTCGATGTGCAGATGCAGCTCGACCTTGGGCAGGGTGGCGATGGCATCTTGCATGGCGGGTCCGGTCCCTGGGTATCGACAGCCGCTGAAACTAGGCCGGCGGCGTCCGGGCCGCAAGTACCCCGGGTCAGCCGAGGGGCGCGAGCAGCTCGTGGAAGAACCGGGCCAGCAGGCCGGGCTCCAGCCAGAGCATGAAGGCCACGCCCCAGGCGCCACCCCACAGATGGGCGCTGTGGTTGATGTTGTCGCGGTTCTGCCGCTGGGCGTAGAGCGAGTAGCCGACATAGACCGCGGCGAACACGATGGCCGGGACCGGGATGAAGAACACGAACAGCAGGGACCACGGCTGGAGCAGGATGTAGGCGAACAGCACCGCGGACACCGCGCCCGAGGCCCCCAGGGAGCGGTAGCTCGGGTCGCGCAGATGCCGCAGGTGGCTGGGCAGGCTGGCCAGCACGATGGCGGCCAGATAGAACAGGACGAAGCCACCCATGCCGATCTCGGGCACCAGCACGCGCTCCATGGCCATGCCGAAGAAGAACAGCGTGATCATGTTGAACGCGAGATGGGTGCCGTCGGCATGGATGAAGCCGTGGGTCACCAGGCGCCAGTACTGGCCGCGCTGTACGGACGGCGGGTGATGGATCATCGCGTGCAGCCAGCGCGGGTTCTGCCATGCGAGCAGCGAGACCACGACCGTGGCGACGATCAGGTACAGCGTCATGCTGGGTTCAAAGTTCACCGGCGAACTCCCGCGTACCGTAGCGCCAGACCTGAAGACCCTCCGGCCAGCCGCCGGGCGCAAGCCCGGCCTTTTGCAGCAGCGCGTCGAGGAAGGCCTCGGGAGCGGGCAGTTGCTCCCACACCGCGGGCAGGAAGGTCGCCCACCGCGTCCCGGCCTGGATGACCAGGCCATCGCGCTCGGGCTGCAACTGCTGCAGCAGGGCCTCTCGATGCGGGGCATCCACGGGGTGCGCGGCGCTTAGCAGGGTCACCGAATACTCGAGCCCGACGAGTTCCTCCGGGCGCAGGCGGGGAAAGCGCGGATCATGGAGGGCGGCGGCCCGGGCGTTGTGCTGGACATCCGTGGCCAGGGGGCGATGGGCCTCCAGGCTGCCGATACAGCCGCGCAGGGCATCCCCCCGCTTTAGGGTCACGAAGCTGGCGCCCGGGTCGGCAAGCGGGGCGGGCTCCTCCGCGAGCGCGATACCGTCGGAGGCATGGTCGTGCGCGGCCCGGTGGATGGCGTCCGCTGCGAGTTGCAGCAGGCGCTCACGCGCCGGCGCGGACAGGTCGATGACGGGCGTCATTGCAGCATCCACGCGCCGTAGCCGACCACCTGGTCGCGCGGGCCGGCGGTGTCGCCGGAGTTGCGCTGGTCCAGAGTGGTAATGGCGAGACCCCGCTGCCGCGCCAGACGCAACAGACCCGCCAGGGGGCGGCAGCCGCAGGCCTGTTCCGGGCCCAGCGCGTGCGCATCCAGGCGTTCGATTGCCCGGGTGGTGGCGGTATCCAGCCGGCGCGCGGTGGCGTAGTCATGGAAATGGGAGAGATCCGAGCTGACCACGATGAGGGTCTCCGGGCCGCCCCACAGGCGTTCCAGTACGTTCGCAACCTGTTCCGCGGGGGCATCCCCGACCACCAGCGGTACCAGCTCGAAGGCCCCCAGGGCCACCTGCAGGAACGGCAGGTGCGCCTCCAGGCTGTGTTCCGGGGCGTGTGCGAGGTCGAGTGCCTGGACGCCGGGCAGCCCCGCGATGGTGTCCAGCGCCTTGTGATCCACGGGGACGTCGCCCAGGGGGCTGCGGTAGGCCGTGACCGTGGTGGTCGCGATCCCGTGGAAGGGCACGCGATGCGACGGGCCCAGCAGCACCACGCGCCGGATGCGGCCCGCCAGCGGGCGGATGCGGGCATAAGCCGAGGCCGCCACCGGGCCGGAGTAGGGGTAGCCGGCGTGCGGGGCGATCAGGGCCTTGGGCGGCGCCGCGTCGGGTGCCGGCCGGACGGCATCCAGCAGCCGGGTGACCGTGGCCCGCAGCTCGGCGGGGTCGGCCGGGTAGAACTGTCCCGCGATAGCGGGCTCGCGGACGCGGAGCGGGGCGCTCATTGGAGGTCTCCGTCGGACATTATGTCGTTGAATATCGGGGTTTCGGCCTCATATTCAAGGGCATGAACCACGAGCCGGACCGGATATGAACGACACCCCTGAACATGACGCCTTCACGGTGGCCACGCGCTACTGGCACAGCCTGGAGGATGGCCGCGTGCAATGCGACCTGTGCCCGCGCTACTGCAAGCTGAAGCCCGGGCAGCGCGGGGCCTGCTTTGTCCGCGCCAATCTCGACGATGCCGTGGTGCTGACCAGCTACGGGCGCTCCTCCGGCTACTGTGTCGACCCGATCGAGAAGAAGCCGCTGAACCACTTCCTGCCGGGCAGCCCGGTGCTCTCGTTCGGTACGGCGGGCTGCAACCTGGCCTGCAAGTTCTGCCAGAACTGGGATATCAGCAAGTCGCGCGAGATCGACACCCTGGCGGACCGTGCCGATCCCGAGACCATCGCCCGCGCGGCCGAGGCGCTGGGTTGCCGCGCGGTGGCCTTCACCTACAACGACCCGGTGATCTTCCATGAATACGCCATCGACGTCGCGGCTGCCTGCCGTGCGCGGGACATCCGCTCGGTGGCGGTCACCGCCGGTTACATCACCGAACAGGCTCGCGGCGAGTTCTTTGCCGCCATGGACGCGGCGAACGTGGATCTGAAGGCGTTCACCGAGCGCTTCTACCACAAGCTGACCGGGGCTCATCTGCAGCCGGTGCTCGACACCCTGGAGTGGCTGGTGCACGAGACCGATACCTGGGTCGAGATCACCACGTTGCTGATCCCCGGCGAGAACGACAGCGACGCGGAGATTACGTCGATGGCGCAATGGATCCTGGAACACCTGGGCCCGGATGTGCCGCTGCACTTCACGGCCTTCCATCCGGATTTCAAGATGACGGAACACCGGCGCACGCCGATCGAGACCCTGCAGCGGGCACGCCGGATCGCCCGCGAGCAGGGCCTGCATCACGTGTACACGGGTAATGTGCACGATGCGGACGGCCAGAGCACCTGGTGTGCGGGGTGCGGGCAACGCCTGATCGGGCGCGACTGGTATGAACTGTCGGACTGGAATCTGACCGTCGATGGCTGTTGCAACGCCTGCGGGGCATCGGTCCCGGGTGTCTTCGAGTCCCGCCCCGGCACCTGGGGTGCCCGGCGGCAGTCGGTGCGGCTGGCCGACTTTCGAAGGGCTTGATTCACCGGGCTTGAAAAGTCCCTTTGGGCGACCTAGTTAATTCGCTAGACAGGGTTGGATTTCTACCGGAGGTGATGATCATGGACCTGCAAAAGCTCAAGCCGTGGAACTGGTTCAAGCGCGAGGAGGCGGCGAACCCGGAGGTGGTTCCGGCCCGTGGCGAGATGTCGGAGGTGCCCATGCGTGATCCGCTGATGCGCATGCACCGGGAGATGGACCGGATGTTCGAGGACTTCTTCGGTGCCGCTCTCGGCGGGCGCGAGCGTGACGCGGCCTCGCTGCTGCTCAAGCCCAGTGTGGATATTGCCGAGAGTCGCAAGGCGTACCGGATCACCGTCGAGGTACCGGGCATCGAGGAGGATGCGATCGACCTGACGGTGGACGGCGATGACCTGATCATCTCCGGCGAGAAGCGCCAGGAGACCAAAGAAGAAGACCAGGGCTATCATCGGGTCGAGCGGGCCTACGGGCAGTTCCGCCGGATCCTCAGCCTGCCGGGGGATGCGGATGTCGATGCGATCCAGGCGCGGTTCAAAAACGGCGTGCTGACGATCGACATCCCCCGCCGTGCGGAGGACGCGCGGCCGGGAGTGCGCCGGATCGACATTGGCTCCTGATCAGTCGCAGGCTCCACGGCGGCTGCGGTCGTCATTACGTACATGGACGCCCCCGGTTTGCCAAGCGTTTGAGTGATGGTTTCGGGGCGACGATTGCTCCCGTACATTCGGACTGCGTGTGCGGCTTTCATTCGCCACGGTCCCGGATGGATTCCGCGGGTGGAGGGTCCCAGCGAGGTCACGCACTCGAGGTGCTTCGCAATGATCGGACTGGCCCCCACCGGGATCGCTCCCGTTGCCATCATGCTCAATCGCTTGCGCAATCGAGGGTTGGGTACGTAATAACGCGTTCGCTTCTCCGTTTTTGTAGGCTTAC